>NZ_JALHRY010000020.1:0-97701 GCF_023952485.1 Cupriavidus mimosae
ACGCTCGCACTTCCTTGCTAGAGCTGCCGAGACCCGACAGTGGCGCTCAGGATCGCGCCCGCCACGCAGATTCCGCCGAGCAATGCCGCGGCAGGCGTGACACCGTACGTGGCCGACGCGCTTGCAGCGACCGGCAACAGCGCCAATACAGCCACGTTATTGACGCTTTCCGACACCGCCAGCACCTTTCCCTTGTTTGCACCGGCCCGCTGCGCGAGGATGGCGGTGCTGGCAGGCGCCGCGATACCCAGCGCCGCTCCCCAGGTCAGCAGACATCCCAGCGCCACCGGCAGCCCGATCGCGGCCGTCAGGAATAATGTCATGGAGCAGCCGACCACCACGGTAGCGAGAACCAGGGTGTTTTCTTCGCGCTGGTAACGCCGGCTGCAATGCCCTGCCAGCATATTGCCGATTCCCAGCCCCAGCCCGAATACGGAAACGGCAATGCCGACGGCTCCCACCTCGAGCCCATATCGCATCCGCAGCGCTTCTCCCGCAAAGACGTAGCCCGCCACTGCACTGCCATTCCATGCGCCTTTTGCAAGCAGAAGGCGGAAGATGCCAGCGCTTTTCTTCTTGACGGACGATTTCTTACTGATGCAGGCGCGTGGCAGATCGCGCGGAATCACGCACCAGCCTAAGCCGAAGGCCGCAAGGCAGCTTCCGGCGATCAACAGAAACGGCGCGCGCCACCCCCAGGCCTCCACCAGCAAACCAGCCACGGCGGGCCCGGCTGCGATCCCCGCCGTCATGCCAAGCATGACACCACCCATGGCGCCGGCTTGTCTCGCCGGCGGTATCCGATCGGCGATCAGGGCGAAGACGGTCGGGATCGTAGCGGCCGCGGCCAGGCCACCCAGAATTCGCAGGGCCATGGCGGCCGGCAGTGTCGGCACCAGCGTCAGCGCAATGCTATCCACCGCGAACAGCAGCATGGCAGCGAGCAGTACCCTGCGACGCCCGGCGTGATCCGAGAGCCAACCCATCAACGGCGCCGCTGAGGCGTAGGACAAGGCGTAGGCCGAGACCAGTCCCGACGCATGCGCCGGGGACGTGTTGAAGGCCGAGGCGAGTGGGGCCAGCATCGGTGCGAGCATGAACTCCGCGGCCCCGACCATGCAGACGGCAAGGGCCAGGACGGGCAGAAGGAACGGCGATGGCATTCGGAAACTCCGGGGGCGAGATGACGGACAGCCGAAGCGCGCGTCGAAATGGCAACGCGACGGCATCGATGGCTAAAACCAGCTAAATCGGGGGAATCGAGCCACGCCGCGGAGTCGGGCGCAGACAGAAGCGGTGCGCGGGGGCACCAGTCAGGGGGGATGGGCGGACCTGGAAGGTCCGCCCGGAAGATGGAAGATTCTAACGTATTGCGGGGAGAGGGTGCGTTGGCTTAGTCGGCCTCGACCTTCATCGACCTCAACAGCGGCTGCCACTTGTCGCTTTCCGCCTTCAGCAGCGTCCGCAGCCCGTCCGGCGTCTGCTTGTCGACCGGAACGATTTCCGCACCAAGTCCGTCCAGTTTTCTGATCACGGCCGGATCCTTCAGCCCCTTCTGCAATGCCTTGGTCAGGCGTTCGACGGCGGCCGGCGGTGTGCCCCTGGGCGCGTAGATGCCGTGCCATACCTTGACGTCAAAGCCTTTCAGTCCGCCTTCCTGCAACGTCGGGGCCTGCGGCAGCGCCTTGATCCGTGCCGGCGTGGTAACGCCAAACAGGCGCACGCGATCAGCCTGGATATGCGGCAGGGTGGCCGTGGTCTGGTCGCACAACAGGTCGACCTGGCCACCCAGCAGCGCGGTCAGCGCGGGGCCCGCGCCCTGGTAGGGGATGGCGTTCAGCTTGACCTGCACCGATTGTTCGAACAGCAGCCCGCACAACTGGGATACGGCGCCCAGGCCGGCATTGGCCAGCGACACCTTGTCCTTGTTCTGCGTCACGTACCGGATCAGTTCGGGCACCGTCTTTGCCGGCAGGTCCTTGCGGCCCATCAGTGTCATCGGCACATCCGCCACCTGGCCGACATATTCGAAATCCTTCAGCGGCGCATACGACAGCTTCTTGTACAGCGCCGGCGCGGTCGCCATGCCGTTGTGGTGGATCAGCAGGGTATAGCCGTTGGCCTGGGCGCGGGCGACGAAGGCGGCGGCCACGGTGCCGCCGGCACCGGTGCGGTTTTCCACCACGATGCTCTGGCCAAGATCTTGCGACATGGCTTGCGCCAGCGTGCGCGCGACGACATCGGTCGGGCCGCCGGCGGAGTAGGGCACGACCAGGGTGATCGGCTTGGCCGGATAGTCAGCCGCCGCCGCCCCTGAGGCGCCTGCCATGGCAGAAGCCGTTACCAGTATGCCCGCCAGCCATCGCGGCCCGGTGAGCCGATACTTCGCATCCTTCATTGCTGTCTCCGGATAGGTGCCGCGCCATGGGGGTCCGGTGCGGCTTGTCAGGGTTGCGCGGCTAGCATGACGGCTAGCCGCGGCGACAGCAATCTGGTTCTCGTGAAGGATGCCTAATGCATGGTGAAAGATCAGCCTGGCAAAAGCTCAGGCCACCTCGGCCACGCGCACCTCCACCAGCAGTTTTTTCAGCTCCGGCACGCACGAACCGCAGTTGCCGCCGGCCTTGACGCAGGCCGTGATCTCCGCGGGCGTTTTCAGGTCATGCTTGCGCACGGCGTCGCAAATGGTGTTGCGCCCGACGCCGAAGCAGGAGCACACCGTCGGGCCGGTGTCGGCGCCTTTCTCCATCGGCTGTCCGAGCAGCAGCCCGATCCGGTCGGCGTCTTCCAGGCGCTCGCGACCGAACAGGCCGGCAAGCCAGGCGCGCGACGGCAGTTCCGGGCGCGTCGACACATAGACGCAGGCCTCGAGCCGGTCGTCGACGACATGGCCCGCGTGGTACACGCCCGCGGCGCGGTCCTCGTATTCCAGCCAGTCGGCGTCCGGGTCGGTTACGCCAAGCAGCGTGCGGGCCCAGACGGTGCGGTCGGCGACGGTGTCGCGGCCGGCAAATTCATAGCGCTGGAACTGGCGGCCCTGCACCCGCGTCCAGTAGGTCAGCGCTTCGGCCGGCAGCGCGCGGCGGCTCAGCATGAAGCCATGCCAGTGCACGCCGAACGGCTCGACCCGCACCGGCGTGTGCTTGAACTCGGGTTCGCCGGAAACAGGATCGACCACCGGATTGACCAGCGCGCCGACGCGCGCGTCGGAGCTGAATTGTCCGTTCCAGTGGATCGGGACGAATACGCTGCCGCGCGGAATGCCGCCGCCATGCCGCACGCGCGCGACCATCGCGCCCCAGCGCGTGCTGACGCGCGCGAGCTTGCCTTCGCCCACGCCGCACAGCAGCGCGTCCTGCGGGTGCATGTCGACAAAGGGCTCGGGCAGGTGGTCGGCGAGCTTGGCCGACTTGCCGGTGCGCGTCATGGTGTGCCACTGGTCGCGCACGCGGCCGGTGTTCAGGATCAGCGGGAAGTCGTCGTCGGGCGCGTGGGCCGGCGCGCGCGGCGGCGTGGCGACAAAGCGGGCACGGCCGTCGGCATGGGCGTAGCGGCCATCGCCGAACAGCCGCCGGGCGTCGACGCCGCTCAGCGCGGGCACGGGCCATTGCACGGGTTCCAGCCCGTCATAGCGCGCCGCGTCCAGGCCGGCCAGTCCGCCGATATCGAAAGCGCGCGGCGCGTCATGGTTGCGCCATGCACTCAGGCGCGCGTGTTCGTCGAAGATCTGGTGCGGCCCGGCATAGTCGAAGCCGCTGAAGCCCATGCGGCGTGCCACCTCGCACAGGATGTCCCAGTCGGCGCGCGCTTCGCCGGGTGCCGGCAGGAAGGCGCGCTGGCGCGAAATGCGCCGCTCCGAGTTGGTCACGGTGCCATCCTTCTCGCCCCAGCCCAGCGCGGGTAGCAGCACATGCGCGGCGGCGTTGGTGTCGGTGCGCTCGATGATATCGCTGCTGACCACCAGCTCGCACCTGGCCAGCGCGCGGCGCACCTGGTCGGCGTCGGGCAGGCTCACCACCGGGTTGGTAGCGATCACCCAGACCGCCTTGACGCGGCCGGCCTCGATCGCTTCGAACAGCTCCACCGCCTTGAGGCCGGGGCGGTCGGCGATTGCGGGCGATTGCCAGAAGTCCTGCACGACCTCGCGATGCAGCGGGTTGGCCAGCTCCATATGCGCGGCCAGCATGTTGGCCAGGCCGCCGACCTCGCGCCCGCCCATAGCGTTGGGCTGGCCGGTCAGCGAGAACGGGCCCATGCCTGGCTGCCCGATACGGCCGGTGAGCAGGTGGCAATTGATGATGCTGTTGACCTTGTCGGTGCCGGCCGACGACTGGTTGACGCCCTGCGAAAAGGCCGTCACGGTCTTCTCGGTCTGCGCGAACAATGCGTAGAAGTCCAGCACGTCCTGCAGGTTCAATTTGCAGGCGCGGGCCACGGCAGCCGGATCGGCGCAGGCGGCATCAGCGGCCTGCAGGGCTTCATCCAGCCCCGCGGTGCTGCCGGCGACGAAGGCGGCGTTGGCATGTCCTTCACGCGCCAGGTAACTCAGCAGCCCGTTGAACAACCACACATCGGTGCCCGGCCGGATCGCCAGGTGCAGGTCGGCCAGTTCGCAGGTGGCGGTGCGGCGCGGGTCGATCGCCACGATCTTCATCTCCGGGCGCGCTTCCTTGGCGCGGGACAGGCGCTGGAACAGGATCGGGTGGCACCACGCGGTGTTGGAGCCCACCAGCACCACCAGGTCGGCCAGTTCCAGGTCTTCGTAGTTGCCCGGCACCACGTCTTCGCCGAAGGCGCGCTTGTGTCCGGCCACGGCCGACGACATGCACAGGCGCGAGTTGGTGTCGATATTGGCGCTGCCGATAAAGCCCTTCATCAGCTTGTTGGCGACGTAGTAGTCCTCGGTCAGCAGCTGGCCCGAGACGTAGAGCGCGACCGAATCGGGACCATGGCGGCGGATGATGTCGGTGAAGCCGCGCGCCACGGTGTCGAGTGCACGGTCCCATGACACCTGCTGCAAGCGGCCCTCGGCATCGCGCAGCTTGGGATGGAGCAGGCGGCCTTCCAGGTTGACCGTTTCGCCCAGCGCCGAGCCCTTGACGCAGAGCCGGCCCTGGTTGGACGGATGCTGCGCGTCGCCCGCGATCTCGACCTGGCCGTCGGCGCGCACCGAGGCACGCACGCCGCAGCCGACGCCGCAGTACGGGCACGTGGTGGCGGTGGTAGTGGTCAGGGTTGCGGATACAACCGGGATGTCGGACAGGTTCACGCGTTCTCCGTGCGGGGGGCGTTATATGGCTTGGGGTGATGCTAGGCAGCCAGCGCTTCGCACTGCGCCTTGCCGAACAGCAGGCGCTGGCGCAGCGCCGCCACCGGTGTGCGTTGCTGGATCAGCTCGAAATACCAGGCGCCGTCGTGCACGTCGCCGTACAGCACGGCGCCGACCAGGCGCCCGTCCTGCAGTACCAGGCGCTTGTAGACGCCGCGGCGAGCATCGCGCAGCACCAGGTCTTCGCTGCCTTCGCCGCCGATGAAGTCGCCCGCGGAGTACAGGTCGACGCCCGTCACTTTCAGCTTGGTGGCGGTGGCCTGCTGCACGTAGCGGCGATGGCCGGCACCGGCCAGGTGCGCGGCGCACACGCGCGCCTGGTCCCAGATCGGCGCGACCAGGCCGAAGGTGGCCTGGCGATGCTGCACGCACTCGCCCACGGCGTAGATGCGCGGATCGTAGGTCTGCAGCGTGTCGTCGACGACGATGGCGCGCTCGCAGTGCAGGCCGGCGCCGGCGGCCAGTTCGATATTGGGGCGCACGCCGGCGGTCATGACCACCAGGTCGGCGGGGATCTCGCTGCCGTCCTTGAAGCGCACGCCGGTGACGCGTTCGCTGCCGAGGATCTCCGCGGTCTGCGCGCTCAGCAGGAAGCGCAGGCCCTTGCGTTCCAGCGCGCCCTTGAGCAGCGTGGCGGCGGGCTTGTCGAGCTGGCGCTCCATCAGGCAGTCGGCCAGGTGCACCACGGTCACGTCCATGCCCTGGCGCAGCAAGCCGTTGGCCGCCTCCAGCCCCAGCAGGCCGCCGCCGATCACCACCGCGTGGCGGTGGTTGCGCGCGGCCTGCAGCATGGTCTCGACGTCCTGGATGTCGCGGAACGCGATCACGCCGTCGAGCTGGTGGCCCGGCACCGGAATGATGAACGGCTTCGAGCCGGTAGCCAGCAGCAGGCGGTCATAGCGCACCTCGCGTCCCGAGGCGGAACGCACCACGCGGCGCGGCCGGTCGATCGAGACCACGGGATCGCCGGCGAGCAGTTCGATGCCGTTTTCTTCGTACCACTCGCGCGTGTTCAGCATGATGTCCGCCACCGTTTTCTCGCCGGCCAGCACGGGTGACAGCAGGATGCGGTTGTAGTTGCCGTGCGGCTCGGCGCCGAACACCGTGATGTCGTACAGGTCCGGCGCCAGGCGCAGCAGTTCCTCGACGGTGCGCATGCCGGCCATGCCGTTGCCGACGACGACCAGGCGCGGCCGGGCTTGAGGGTTGGCGGAAGGCGTCATGCCGGCATCTCCGTGGGCAGGGCAGGTGGGCAGGGGCAGCATCGATCGGGGGCAGGGAGGCTGGGTCAGGCGGCGAGTTCTTCCTCGGCCTCCCGCACTTCCACGCCGGCGGCGATCCACACCTTGCCGTCATAGACGCGCGCGGCGTAGGCGTTGACCGACTGCTCGGGCGCCTCCAGGCATTCGCCGGTGCGCAGGTCGAAGTGGTGCTTGTAGATCGGCGAGGCCACCACCAGCCGTTCGCCGAGGTTGCCGACCAGCCCGCGCGACAGCACCGCGGCCTGCGCGTTGGGATCGAAGTTGTCGATGGCGTAGACCTCGTCGCCGCGGCCGATGCGGAAGACCGCGACCTGCCGGTCGTCGACCAGCGCGCACACACCAGTATTGGGCACGATATCGCGTACGGTGCAGATGGCGGTCCAGGTTTCGGGATGGTGGGGATGGCTCATCACGTTCTCCTTGTTTGCGGGCACGGTCAGGCGGCTTTCGCGGGCATGGACACCACGGGAATGTGGCTCAGCCGGGAGCGTTGCAAGTTCCGTTCCTCCGGCGTGGCCGGGCGGATCTGGCCGCGTTCTTCAATGAACACCAGGTTGTCGTCGCGGCGGTCGCTGTTGACGAAATGGCGGAAGCGCTTGCGTGTCTCGGGGTCGGTCACGGCCTTCTTCCACTCGTCTTCATAGGTGTCGACCACGTGCTGCATCTCGGCTTCCAGCTCGGCGGCAATGCCCAGCTTGTCGTCGAGCACCACGGCCTTCAGGTAGTCCAGGCCGCCTTCGAGGTTGTCGCGCCAGACGCTGGTGCGCTGCAGGCGGTCGGCGGTGCGCACGTAGAACATCAGGAAGCGGTCGATGTAGCGCACCAGCGTATCGTGGTCGAGGTCGCTCGCCAGCAGTTCGGCATGGCGCGGCTTCATGCCGCCGTTGCCGCAGACGTACAGGTTCCAGCCCTTGTCGGTGGCGATCACGCCGACATCCTTGCCCTGCGCCTCAGCGCATTCGCGGGTGCAGCCGGACACGCCGAACTTGATCTTGTGCGGCGCGCGCAGGCCCTTGTAGCGGTTTTCCAGTTCGATCGCGAGGCCGACCGAATCGCCCACGCCATAGCGGCACCAGGTCGAACCCACGCACGACTTCACCGTGCGCAGCGCCTTGCCGTAGGCATGCCCGGATTCGAAGCCGGCGGCGATCAGTTCTTCCCAGATATAGGGCAGTTCCTCGGCACGCGCACCAAACAGGTCCACGCGCTGGCCGCCGGTGATCTTGGTGTAGAGGCCGTACTTCTTCGCGACCTGGCCGACGGCGATCAGGCCTTCGGGCGTGACTTCGCCGCCCGGCATGCGCGGCACCACCGAGTAGGTGCCGTCCTTCTGGATGTTGGCGAGGTAGTAGTCGTTGGAGTCCTGCAGGCTGGCGTGCTCTTCCTTCAGCACGAACTCGTTCCAGCACGACGCCAGGATGCTGCCCACGGTGGGCTTGCAGATATCGCAGCCCAGGCCGTTGCCGTGTGCGTGCAGCAGCGCGTCGAAGCTCTTGTGCTGGCCCACGCGCACCAGGTGGTACAGCTCCTGGCGCGAGTACGGGAAGTGCTCGCAGAGATGGTTGTTGACCGCCATCCCTTGCTTCTTCATCTCGGCCTTCATGATCTGCGTCACCAGCGGCACGCAGCCGCCGCAGGCGGTGCCGGCCTTGGTGCAGCTCTTGAGCGCGCCGATGCTGGTCGAGCCGTCGCAGACGGCGGCGCAGATCTCGCCCTTGGAGACGTTGTTGCACGAGCAGATCTGCGCGGTGTCGGGCAGCGCGTCTGCGCCCAGCGCCGGCTTGGCCTTGCCGCTGCTGTCGGGCAGGATCAGGAATTCCGGCGACTCCGGCAGCTCGATCTTGTTCAGCATCATCTGCAGCAGCGTGCCGTACTCGCTGGCATCGCCGATCAGCACGCCACCCAGCAGGTACTTGCCGCAGTCGGACACCACCAGCTTCTTGTAGACCTCGTTGCGGTCGTCGCTGAACTGGTAGATGCGCGCGCCCGGCACGGTGCCGTGCGGGTCGCCGATGCTGGCCACGTCCACGCCCATCAGCTTGAGCTTGGTGCTCATGTCGGCGCCGCCGAACTCGGCCGCCTCGCCGCGCAGGTGGCGCGCGGCCACGCGGGCCATGTCGTAGCCGGGGGCCACCAGGCCGTAGATCTTGCCGTCCCACAGCGCGCATTCACCGATGGCGTAGATGTCCGGGTCGGAGGTGCGGCAGTTGTTGTCGACCGCGATGCCGCCGCGCGCGCCGATTTCCAGGCCGCTGGCGCGCGCCAGTTCGTCGCGCGGGCGGATGCCTGCGGAGAACACGATCATGTCGGTGTCGAGGTGCGTGCCGTCGGCGAACACCATGCGATGGGTGCCGTCCTCGCCATCGACGATCTCGACGGTGTTCTTGCCGGTGTGCGCGGTCACGCCCAGGCCGGCGATCTTCTGGCGCAGCATGCGGCCACCGCCTTCGTCGACCTGCACCGCCATCAGGCGCGGCGCGAATTCCACCACATGCGTCTGCAGGCCCATGTCGCGCAGCGCCTTGGCGCATTCCAGGCCGAGCAGGCCGCCGCCGACCACCACGCCGGTCTTCGAGCGCGCACCGCATTCCTGCATCGCCTCCAGGTCTTCGATGGTGCGATAGACGAAGCAGTCCTTGCGGTCCTTGCCCGGCACCGGCGGCACGAACGGGTACGAACCGGTGGCGAGGATCAGCTTGTCATAGGACAAGATCTCGCCGGTGGAGACCTTGACCGTGCGCGCGGCGCGGTCGATCTCCACCGCACGGGCATTCAGACGCAGCAGCATATTGTTGTGCTGCTCGAAGAAGCCCGCCGGCACCAGCGACAGGTCTTCCGCCGACTTGCCGGAGAAGAACTCGGACAGGTGCACGCGATCGTAGGCGGGACGCGGTTCTTCGCACAGCACGGTCACTTCCAGGTTTTCCGCACCGGCTTCCGCCAGCGATTCCAGGAACTTGTGACCTACCATGCCGTGGCCGACGATGATCAGTTTCATGATGCTTTCCTTGTCCGGTAGTCAGTCTTTGCTGCTTGTGGTGCTTGTGGTGCTTGTAGTGCTGAGAGGCGATATGGAATTCAGTTGGCCAGCGCGCTGTCGTACAGCGCCTGCTCGCGGGCCTTGTGCTCGGCGCTGAAGCGGATGGCGATGGCGCACAGCGCAGCGATGGTGGCCAGCACGCCCAGCACCGTCAGGGTCTGCTGCACGTTGCCCAGGCCCTTCAGCAGGAAGCCAGCGGCCACCGCGCCCACGTTGCCGCCGGCGCCGATGATGCCGGCCACGCCGCCCAGCGCCTTGCGGTCGATAAAGGGCACCAGCGCATAGGTCGCACCGCAGGCCATGTGGGTGAACAGGCCGAACAACAGCATCGCCACCACCGCCATGGCCACGTTGCCGGCCTGCGCGAACCACAGCAGGCCCAGGCCTTCGCCCAGGATCAGCACGAACAGCAGCGTGGCGCGCGCATCCAGGCCGCGCCGGCGCGCCGCCTTGTCCGACAGCCAGCCGCCCAGGGCGCGGGCGAACAGCGCCAGCAGGCCAAAGCTCGCGGCGGCCATGCCGGCGGCCTTCAGGCTCAGCCCGAAGCGGTCGACGTAGTACATCGCGGCGATGTTGTGGATGAAGATCTCCACGCCGAAGCAGGCGCCGTAGGTGATAAACAGCAGCCACACGCGGTAGTTGGCGCTGGCGGCGCGGAAGCTCGCCCAGCCACCACCCTTGCCGCCATCCTTGCCGCTGATTTCTAGGCCCTGCGCGCGCAGGTCAGAGTAGTTGCCTTCCGGGCAGTCCTGGGTGAAGCGGTAATAGACCACCGCCATCACCAGCATCAGCACGCCCGGCACCAGCAGCGCGATGCGCCAGCCGAAGGCGTGGTCCGCGCTCATCATCAGCACCGCCGCCAGCACCAGCGGCATCAGCGCCTGCGCGGCGCCGCCGCCGGCATTGCCCCAGCCGGCCGAGGCGGCGTTGGCGGTGCCGACCACGTTGGGCGCGAACATCACCGAGGTGTGGTACTGCGTGATCACGAAGCTGGCGCCGACCGCGCCGATCAGCAGGCGGAACACCAGGAAGGTTTCGTAGTTCTGCGCCAGCGCCACGCCCAGCACCGGCAGCGCGCCCAGCGCCAGCAGGCCGGTATAGGTCTTGCGCGGGCCGAAGCGGTCGCACATCGGGCCGATCACCAGGCGCACCAGGATGGTCACCGCCACCGCCGCGATATTGATATTGGCGATCTGGCCCGGGGTCAGGCCGAATTCGCCCTTGAGCACCGGCATCAGCGGCGCGCAGGCAAACCACGCGAAGAAACAGACGAAGAACGCCATCCAGGTCAGGTGGAAGGCGCGCATCTGCGGGGTGCTCAAGCTCAGCAGCTCGATGCGGGTGGCTTTGCCGGTCATCGTCACTTGCTCCAAAAACAAATGGCGTCCCGCAAACCGGCCGTGAAGCCGGTTCAGGGGACGCCGTTGTCCTGACAGCCGCTACATGGGATAGGGGCTGTGTATGTGGGGATGGGCCGGTCGCCGTTGACGGGCCCGGACCCAGTTACGCAAGGGGTGTGCCAGCGTGTTATGTGACGGGCAATGGCTTCCGGCGGCGGGCCAGCGGGGGCGCAAGCGGGTTCGATGCGCTTTGGTGGGGCGGGCGGGTGGTGCGCGGCACGCTCATGGTGCAGTGCGGTGGACTGCGCTGGTGCGGTGCGGCACCAGCGGCAAGGAAGAGCGGGGCGTCAGCCGCCGGCGGGCTTTTGCACCGGGATGATCTGCATGTCGCGCGGCGACACCTCGGCGCCGTCCTCGTCGACCAGCGCCGCGCGCACCAGCTTGCCATTCGCGCGCGAGCGGATCTCGACCGGGCCGCCGTCGGGCGCCATGTGGCAGTCGCCCCATTGCATCAGGCCGACCAGCACCGGCAGCAGCTCCACCGCGGCGCGGGTAGGCCGGTACTCGAAGCGTTCGCGTTCGCCGGGCTCGCGGTAGCCGACCTTGCGCAACAGCCCCGCATCGGTCAGCGTCTTGAGCCGCGCCGACAGCACCGCCGGCGAGCATTCCAGCCGGCGCAAGAAGTCGTCGAAGCGCGTCACGCCGTGGAAAACGTCGCGCAGGATCAGGATCGTCCACTTTTCGCCGATCAGCGACAGCGTAGAGGCGATCGAGCAATGGCGGAGGTCGGACGCAGTGGTGGTCATGATGCCGTGAAGCGTAGCACGCTGACTTCATTTGCAAAAGTCAGGGCATCTCCTATACTCTGGCTACAGATTATGAATCCAGATGGTGGCAGCATGGATCTCCAGGGCTTGGCGCGCGGCGGCGTAACGGAAAGCTGGATGGCGGGACGGGGCACGCAGGTGACGCTGCGCCGCACCCGGGTTAAGGATGGCGCGGCGCTGCGCGCGATGGTTGACGCGCTGTCGCGGGAGAGCCGCTACTACCGCTTCCTGACCGGTGGACGCGTGGTGGACGAAATCGTCGCCGGGCTGGCCGCGCCCGGGGACGGTGGCGTGGCCCTGGTCGTGGTGGCGCGCGGTGAAGACGGCAGCCAGACCATTGTCGCCAGCGCCGAATATGTCGTGTCCGGCCAGGTTGCCGAGTTCGCGGTGGTGGTCGCCGACGCCTGGCAAGGGCAGGGGCTGGGCCGGCGCCTGATCGCCAGGCTCTGCGAGCTGGTGCGCGCGGCCGGGCTGCACGGGCTGCGCGGCGACGTGCTCAGCGAGAACCGGCGCATGCTGGCCATCCTGCAAGGGCTGGGCTTTGCCAGCCGCCGCAATCCGGAGGACAGCTTCCTGCATGAAGTCTCGCTGGCGCTGGCCCAGCCGGCGCGCAGCGCGCAACGGCTGCCGGCGGACTGGTTCAGCGCGCGCTGACCGGCAGCGCGCTCAAGCCTCAGCCGGCTTCGCGCTTGCCGCGCGAAGTCACGGTACAGCCGACCGAGGCCGTGATGATGCTCGCGATCGCCAGCCACTGCACCGTGCTCAGTTGCTCATGCAGGAACACCAGCCCGGCCAGCGCGCCCATGGCCGGCTCCATGCTCAGCAGGATGCCGAAGGTGCGCCGGTGCAGGCGCTTGAGCGCCACCATCTCGAGCGAATAGGGAATCGCGCTCGACAGGATGCCGACCGCCAGCCCGAACAGCAGCAGGGTCGGACTGAACATCGCGGTGCCCGCGTGCGCGAGGCCGAACGGCAGCACCACCAGTGCGGCCATGGTCAGCCCCAGCGAGGTCGCCTGCCCGCCGTGGGCGTTGCCCGCCATCTGCCCGAACACGATATACAGCGCCCAGCCCACGCCCGCGGCGAGCGCATAGCCGATGCCGACCGGGTCCAGCGTGCCGGCGGCATCGCCCACCGGCAGCAACAGCAGCAGGCCGGTCACGGCAAACGCAATCCACAGGAAATCGATCGCGCGCCGCGACGACAGCACCGCCACCGCCAACGGCCCGGTGAACTCGATCGCGATCGCCAGCCCCAGCGGAATGGTTCGCAGCGACATGTAGAACAGCAGGTTGGTGGCGCCCAGCGCCGCGCCGTACAACGCGATCGCGCGCGCGTTGGCGCGCGTCAGCGGCATGCGCCACGGGCGCCAGACGCACAGCAGGATCAGCGCGGAAAAGCTCACGCGCAGCGCCGTGGTGCCCTGCGCGCCCAGCGCCGAGAACAGGCTCTTGGCGAACGAGGTGCCGATGCACAGCGAGGCCATCGAGCCGGTCAGGGCCAGTACGGCGATCAGGGTCGAATGGCGGTGGGCGGTGGCGTGCTGCAAGGTCGGGTCCGGTAGGGGTGGTGGGGCTGCGCGAAGGTTGCCGCATCATGCGGCAAGCGCGGCGCGGGCGCCATATACAGGTGCGCGAAGGCGGCTCAGTACAGTTGCGCCGCATGCGGCCGCAGTCCGGTTCCTGCTGTGGCTCAGTGCTCCCGCGCTGCGGCCTTGCGCCGCTTGCCGGGCTTGCCGGCGCAATCCGGGCAGCGCCCCAGCAGCGTCAGTTCGTGGTGTTCCACCACGAAGCCGGGCGGCGTGATCTCTTCCAGGTGGCCGGGGCACCCTTCCAGCGGAAACACGCGGTCGCACGTAAGGCACTGGAAATAGTGGCGATGCGTCACCGCGCCCGGTTCCTCCGCCAATTCATAACGGTCCGCCTGGCCGGGCAATTCCACCGCATGCACCTGCGCATCGTCGAGCAGCGCACGGAGATTGCGATAGACCGTGGCCAGGCCCAGGGACGGTACCTGGCGTTGCGCCGCGGCCAGGATCTCGGCCGGGCTCAGCGGCCGGCCGGCTTCGCGCAGCGCGTCGATCACGGCGCCACGTTGACGGGTCATGCGTTCCATGCCTAGAATCTTAGTGAGAATCTATTATCATTAATGAGTCGCCGCGGTTTGCCAGTCGGATGGCCGCCGCGGCGACTCGTTTTTTTCGGGGTGTCTTTATGCTGCTTGCGCAGCCCAGCCGTGCCCGGCACCTGGTGCCGCTTTCGTTCCTGCACAGGGTGTTCCGGCCGGTACCGGCCCGGCGGCCCGTGGCCGCCCTGATGCTGGCGATGTCCGGCCTGGCCGACGCGGCGGAGCCCGCGCAGGCCTCCGATATTACGTTGCCAACCGTTTCGGTGACCGGCACGGCCACCGCATCATACAACCCGCCCGATGCGTCTGGCGCGACCCGCACCGACACGCCGCTGCGCGAGATCCCGCAGTCGGTGCGCGTGGTGCCGCGCGCCATGCTCGACGACCTTGCCGCGACCCGCTTCGACCAGACCTTCGACTATGTCAGTGGCGTCGCGCGCCAGAACAACTTCGGCGGGCTGTGGGACAACTTTGCCATGCGCGGCTTCACCGGCAACGAGAACACCGGCGCCGGCTACCTGATCAACGGCTTCGCCGCCAACCGCGGCTATACCGCGCCGCTGGACGCGGCCACCATCGACCGCGTCGAGGTGCTCAAGGGCCCGAGCTCATCGCTGTACGGCAGCAGCGAGCCGGGCGGCACCTTCAACGTGGTCACGCGCCAGCCGCAGCTACGGCCCGCGCAGCGCTACGGCTTCGAGCTGGGAACGCGCGACGGCTACCGCGCCAGCGCCGACGTCACCGGCCCGCTGGGCGAAGACATCGCCGGCCGGCTGATCGCGGTGGCCGACCACCAGGGCAGCACGCGCGACTTCATCCACAGCCAGCGCTACCTGGTCGCGCCGTCGATCACGTGGATGCTCGGCAACGACACCATCCTGCAGTACGCGGCGGAATTCCAGCGCTACACCACGCCGATGGACCGCGGTGTGGTCGCCGTCAACGGCGAACTGGGCCGCATCCCGCGCTCGCGCTTCCTGGGCGAGCCCGGCGACGGCAGCCTGCGCCTGGACAGCCAGTCGCACCAGCTCAGCGTGGAGCACCAGTTCTCGCCGCAGTGGCGGGGCAGGCTCGGCCTGTCGTACCGCGGCGGCGCGCTGGCGGGACATTCGAGCGAGGCAACCACGCTCGCCGCCGATGGCCGCACGCTATGGCGCCAGCACCGCTACCGCGACTTCCAGTCCGACGATGTCTCGCTGCAGGCCAGCGTGACCGGCAAGTTCAGCACCGGCCCGGTCGGGCATGAACTGCTGCTGGGCGTCGACGCCTATCGCTTCGGCAACACCATGGCGATCCTGCGCAAAAACCCGAGCGCCGCGCAGCCATACGCGATCGACATCTATGATCCGGTCTATGGCCAGCCGGCGCCGCCGCTGGCCTGGAACATGGACACCTACGAGCGCCAGCACAATGTCGGCGCGTACGCGCAGGACCAGCTAAGCCTGGGCGAGCGCTGGCGCGTGCTGGCCGGCGTGCGCTTCGACAGCTTCAGCCAGTCGCTGGACGACCACCTGCGCGGCACCCGCACCACACAGCACCACAACGCGGTGTCGCCGCGCGTGGGCGTGAGCTACCTGGCCAGCAACAACCTGTCGCTGTTCGCCAACGCCAGCCAGTCGTTCCGCCCCAATGCCGGCACCGACGCCGCCGGCCAGCCGTTCGATCCAGAGCGCGGCCGCGCACTGGAGGCTGGCATCAAGTTCGACAGCGACGACCGCCGCACCGGCGCCACGCTGGCCGTGTTCGAGATCCGCAAGCGCAATGTGCTGGCCGCCGACCCGGCCGATCCTTCGTTCTATCTTGCCGCCGGTGAAGCGCGCAGCCGCGGCGTCGAGCTCGACGTGGCCGGGCAGCTCGGCGCGCACTGGCGCGTCTCGGGCAGCTTCGCGCTGACCGATGCCGAGATCACGCAGGACACCCGCCTTGCCCCCGGTACGCCGTTGTCCAACGTGCCGCGCACCAGCGCCAGCCTGCTGGCGATGTATGAGGACGCGGCGCCGGTGGGGCAGCGCTACGGCGCAGGCGCCGGCGTGCGTTATGTCGGACGACGCCCGGGCGACGTGCAGGACAGCTTCTCCTTGCCCGCCTATGTGCTGGTGGACCTGCACGGCTACTGGCAATACAGCCGCCACGTGCGCGTGTCGCTCAACGTCGGCAACCTGTTCGACAAGACCTATTACGCCAGCTCGTACAGCAGCCTGTGGGTGGCGCCCGGCGCGGGCCGCAGCGTGCGGCTGGGCGTGCAGCTGAGCTACTGACGGGGACCGATGATGCCGTCATCCCTGGCGCGGACCACCACCGGCCCGAGCCACCGGCTGCTGTCTATCGACGCGCTGCGCGGGCTGGTGATCCTGATCATGCTGCTGGACCATGTGCGCGACATGTTCTTCCTGCACGTGCCGGTCGCTGATCCGATGGATGTTGCCGCCACCTCGCCGGCGCTGTTCTTTTCGCGGCTGCTGGCCCACCTGTGCGCGCCGGTGTTCATCGCGCTGGCGGGCGTGTCGGCCTGGCTCTACGGCAATGCCGGGCACGACCGGCGCGCGGTCAGCGGCTTCCTGCTCAGGCGCGGCTTGTTCCTGGTATTGCTGGAGCTGACCCTGGTGGGCTTTGCCTGGACCTGGCGCCTGCCGCCGCAGGTGATGTATCTGCAGGTGATCTGGGCCATCGGCCTGAGCATGATGGCGCTGGCCGCGCTGGTATGGCTGCCGCGCGCGGCGCTGGTCGCGACAGGCGTTGCACTGGTGGCCGGGCACAACCTGCTGAGCCCGCTGCACTTCGCGGCTGACAGTGCCTGGCACGTGCCCTGGGCGATCCTGCACGACCGCGCCTGGCTCGATGTGGCCGATGGCCTGCGCGTGCGCACTTCATATCCGGTGCTGCCGTGGCTCGGCGTGATCGCGCTGGGCTATGCGGCGGGGCCGTGGTTTGCCGCGACCATGCCTGCCCGCGCGCGCCAGCTAAGGCTGGCCGCCAGCGGCCTGGCGGGGCTGGCCGGGTTTGCGTGGCTGCGCGCGCTCAATGGCTACGGCCAGGAACAGAAATGGATGCCCGGCGCGGATGCCCTGCACACCGCGATGAGCTTCCTCAACGTGACCAAGTACCCGCCGTCGCTGCTGTTCCTGCTGCTGACGCTGGGCCCCGGCTGCCTGCTGCTGTTGTGGCTGGAGCGCGCGCAGGGCGGCCGGACAGGGCGTTGCCTGGCCGTGTTCGGCGCGGTGCCGATGTTCTTCTACCTGTTGCACCTGTATGTGCTGCAGGGCCTTTACCAGCTGTGCGTGCAGCGCTGGGGGCTGAACCAGGGGCGCGTGTTCGGCCTGGACCATGTCTGGCAGCTGTGGCTGGCGGGAGTGGTGCTGGCGCTGTTGCTGTGGCCGGCGGTACGCTGGTTCGCGGTGCTGAAGGCGACGCGGCGGGACTGGCGCTGGCTGAAGTACTTCTGACCAGCGCCGCGAGCCGACGCGCGAGTCTTAGCGTGGTGCAGTGGCCGCAGCGGCCGGCTGCACCGTCGCCGGGGCCGGTGCCGGCGCCTGCGGTTGCGCCGCTGGCTGCGGCTGTGCGACGGGCTGTTGCTGTGCGATGGCTTGAGGCTGCGCGACCGGCTGTTGCTGTGCGACGGCTTGAGGCTGCGCGACCGGCTGTTGCTGTGCGACGGCTTGAGGCTGCGCGACTGGCTGTTGCTGAGCAACGGCTTGCGGCTGCGCAATGGCTTGTTGCTGCGCGACAGCTTGCGGCTGCGCCGCCGCCTGAGGTCGCGCGACAGCTTGTGGCTGCGCCACCGCCTGAGGTCGCGCGACGGCTTGCGGCTGCGTCACGGCCTGGGGCCGCGCCGCGGCTTGCGGCCGGGCCGCGGGCGCCGCATTGGTCCCGCCGCCTGCGACCGGAGCGGTCTCGGTCAGTTCGCGCCAGCCGCCGCCCAGCGCCTTGTACAGCGATACGCGGCTGGTCAGCCCGGCCAGCTTGTAGGTGATCAGCGCCTGCTGCGCGGTATAGAGCTCGCGCTGCGCGTCGAACACGCCGAAGTAATCGTCCACGCCGTTCTTGAAGCGCATCTCCGACAGCCGCCGGGTTTCGCTGCCTTCGCGCACCAGCGCTTCCTGCGCCTGCACCTGGCGCTCGTAGGTGGCGCGTGCCGCCATGCTGTCGGCCACTTCGCGGAACGCAGTCTGGATGGTCTTCTCGTAGTTGGCGACGTTGATGTCCTTGCGCACGTTGGCGGCGTCGAGGCCGGCGCGGTTGCGGCCGGCATCGAAGATCGGCACCGTCAGCTGCGGCGCAAAGACCCACGCCATGCCGCCCGAGAACAGCCCCGCAAGGCTGCTGCTGGCCACGCCCAGCGCGCCGGTCAGCGAGATGCGCGGGAAGAAGGCCGCGCGCGCCGCGCCGATATTGGCGTTGGCGGCCTTGAGCCGGTGCTCGGCGTCGAGGATGTCGGGACGGCGCACCAGCACGCTGGAGGGCAGCCCTTCGGGGAACTCGCGCATCAGCATGCGCGCGTCGAGCGGATCCGGCGCCGGGGCATTCGGATTGGCGGTCGCCGCGCCGGCATCGGTGACCGACTTGGGCAGCGGCCCGCCGATCAGCAGCGCCAGCGCGTTCTCGTCCTGCGCGACTTGCCGGGTGTATTGCTCCACGCCCACCTGCGCGGTCTGCACCTGGGTTTGCGCGCGATGCTGGTCCAGTTGCGCCATCGCGCCGACCTGGCGTCCCCGCCGCACCATCTCGGCCGCGTCCTGCTGGGTCTTGAGCGTGTCCTGCGACAGCTGCAGCAACGCGCGGTCGGCACGCAGCGTCAGATAGGCGCTGGCCACTTCCGCCACCAGGCTGATCTGCGCGCTGCGGCGCGCTTCTTCGGTGGCCATGTATTCCTCCAGCGCGGCATGCTTGAGGCTGCGCACGCGGCCGAAGAAGTCCAGCTCGAACGCGGTCAGGCCGATGCCGGCGTTGTAGGTGGTGATCTGCGGCGACTGTCCCGCCGCGCGCAGCCGTTGCGGCAGCCGCTGCGACACCATGCCGGCATTGCCCTCCACGGTGGGGAACTGCGCCGCGCGCTGGATCTGGTACAGCGCGCGCGCCTCGTCGATGGCCAGCGTAGCCATGCGCAGGTCGCGGTTGTTGGCCAGCGCCAGCTCGATCAGCTGGCGCAGCTGCGGGTCGACGAAGACGTCGCGCCAGCCCAGGTCGGCGGCCGAAGGGCCGGGGCGCTGCGCCGGCTGGCCCGGCTGCGCGGTGCCGTTGGCCGGTTTGGCCTGCGAGGTGCGGTAGGCCGCGCCGTCGGGCCACGCCGACGGGATCGGCGCTTCGGGGCGCTGGTATTGCGGCTCCAGCGTGCACGCGGCAAGCGCCAGTACCATCGCGCCAGGCAACAGCAGGCGTGGCGGCAGGGGGGCACGGCGGCGGGGACGGGGCAGGCTTCGCATGGATGGTTCCGGAGAGAGAGAAACGGGGAGCAGCAGGGGTCAGCCCATCAGCGCGCGCCGCATGAAGCGCGAAATCGCCAGCTTGGGCTGCCCCTGTCGGGCAATGTTGTGGGCGGGATCGGTGAACAGCAGCCGGATCAGCGCGTGGCGCGCGGCCATGCTGGTATGCAGCGCGATGCCCAGCAGCTGGCCGTCGCGGCGTACCACGCGGCACGGGATCCAGCCGGTCTGCGCCAGCCACAGCGCGCCTTCCATGCCGGGGCGGAAGGCCGGCGCCAGCGGCGTGATCACGGCCACGCCGTTGCAGGACAAATCCTTGGTGGTGACGCGGTATTCACGCCCGTCGACGCGCAGCAGCGCGGCGGCATGGTGCGGAAAGCGCTCTTCCTTGCGCGGCCGCGGCAGTTCCACGCACACCAGCAGCGAGGCCAGGTACAGCATCAGCGCCACGCCGGTCCAGATCGTGTTGAAGGCCAGGCCCTGCGCATCGGGGTCGACCACCAGCGCGCGGCCGAGGCCGAGCGCGGAGAACCCCAGCAGGCCGGCGTACAGCGCGGCGAACTTGCCGTGGATCACCAGCTTGGAGCGGTCCAGCCCCTTGTTGGTGACCTTGAACGGCCGACCGAACGGCTTGAACATCGCGCTGACCAGCGACGCGGTCACCGCCAGCGCTGCGACGATCTGCGTGACTTCGGTAAAGATCGGCAGCGCGCGCTGTCCGGTGATCCAGATGCTGTACGCCCAGTACGCCACCAGCGCAGGCAGGCCGTAGGCCAGGAACTGCAGCGGCTCGCCGTACAGCGTGGAGACGCCGAAGTACCAGTACAGCAGCGGCCCCGCCAGCAGCATCAGCGTGAACGGGCGCGACAGCCAGTGCAGCAATCCGTGCACGTAGTGCAGCCGCTGCATGCCGGTGTAGCCGCGCCCGCGCAGCGGCCCGTCGGCGGTCAGCGCCACCTGGATCGTGCCCAGCCCCCAGCGGCTGCGCTGGCTGATGTACTCGGGCAGGCCCTCGGCCGACAGGCCCACGCTCAGGCGCTCGTTGAGCCAGCGCGTGATATAGCCGTGCGGCAGCAGCCGGTAGGTGAGGTGGATGTCCTCGGTCACGGTGCCGGTGGGGAAACCGCCGATCAGCTCGATCAGGTCGCGCCGCACCACGAACGAGGTGCCGATGCAGAACGCCGCGCCCCACGCGTCCTTGGCCGGTTGCATCACGTCGAAGAAGGCGCGCTGCTCGTCGACCCAGCATTCGGTGGCGCGCAGGTTGTACTGGATCGGATCGGCGTTGTAGTAGAACTGGGGCGTCTGCACCACGCCCACGCGCGGGTCGCCGAACAGGCCCACGGTGCGCAGCAGGATGTTGCGATGGGGCGCGAAGTCCGCGTCGAGCACCAGGATGTAGGGCGCACCGCCGGCGGCGGCGCTGTGGCGCAGGCCGTTGTTGAGGTTGCCCGCCTTGGCGTGGGCGTTATCGGGACGCGTCACGTAGTTGGCGCCGACGCGCTCGCAGAACTCGCGCAGCCAGTCGCGGCGGGTGTCGTCGAGCACCCAGACGCGGAAGTCCGGATAGTCGATCGCCAGCGCCGAGACGATGGTCTTCTCCAGGATCTCCAGGCCTTCGTTGTAGGTGGCGATGAAGATGTCCACCGGCGGCACCCGCTGCGCGCGGCGCAGCGCGGCTTCGCCCGCGTCGGCATCGGGCGTGTGGTTGCTGGTGCGGGCCAGCACCACGATCGACAGCAGCGTATAGGCCAGCGTCATGCATTCGAAGGTAAAGAACACATGGGCCCATACGCTGGCGAAGGTCATCTGCCAGTCGGGCAGGGTTTCGCGGATGCGCCAGGTCAGGTACACGCCCAGCAGTAGCGCGGTGACGCCGCCGAACAGGATGCGGTCCGCCGGCCGCTCGTGCCGGCACAGCAGCGACAGCAGCACCGTGGCCAGCAGCACGCCGCCGTTGATGACCAGCAGCGTCTGGTTTTCCAGGAAGAGGGCGAACATCGTCAGTCCTTGTCGGAGGTGGGGCTGGCGGCAATCGCCGGCGGCGGGCAGGACGGCTCCAGGCAGCCGCCCGGACGGAACGGGTTCCAGCGCGCGGCGGCCAGCACCGCCCATGCGGTGGCGCCCAGATGCGGCAGGTGGAAATAATGGAAGTCCTCCGTGGTGGAGGTGGGGCCGATCGACAGCCCGGTACTGACGCGCGCCTGCGGAGTGGCATAGAGCATGCCGGACGGCGCGCGCTGCGCACGCAGCAGCGGCCACAGCGGCGCGGCCTGCTGCGCCTGTCCCGCGGCCTGCAGCACCAGCGCGGCCTGTCCGGTGCCTTCGGTCCAGATGCCGTCGGGGCTGCCCTTGAAGCCGTAGCCGGCGCCGGCGCGGTGCCTGGCCTCGACCCAGGCCAGATTGCGGCGCCAGTCCTGCGGCGGATCGGGGAAGGCGATCAGCGGCCACAGCACCGCGTCCAGCGCCGACGGGCCGGCATTGGGCGAGCGCCCGTCGTCGTGCGTGCCGATGATGAAGCGGCCCTCGCGCGGCTGCCACATGGCGCTGACAAAGCCGCGCGAGCGCGCCGCGCCGTCGCGCCAGCGCGGCTCGTTGCGCAGGCTGGCCAGCCAGCTGAAGGCCGCATAGGTGTCGACGTTGTGCTCGGTCGATTTCCAGCCCTGGCGGATCTGCTTGGGCTCATGGCCGAAGAAGCCGCCGATGTAGCCGGCCGGCGCGGCCGGGTCCGGCACGGTCGCATGCACCCAGCCCATCAGCGCCGCGGCGCCGTCGAGATAGCGCGCATCGCGCGTGGCGTCATGCACCGCCAGCAGCAGCAGCGCGGCCCAGGCCACGTTGCCGGTGGCGGTGCCGGCCTGGTAGGCGTCTTCGAACCAGCGCTTGCTGGGTTCGTCCCACCAGCCCGGCAGCGGCGCCGGGCCCGCCGGCAGCGGGCCGGCGCGATAGGCGTTGCGCAGGCGCGCATCGCGGAAGTGACGGTCCTGGCGGGTGGCCTGCAGCACCGCATCGGCAATGCGGCGCGCTTCCGCGGGCCGCTTGCACGCTACCAGCGCGATGCCGGCCAGCGCGTTGTCGTAGACGAAGGCGGTATTGCGCAGCGCCGGCGCCAGCGGCTCGCCGCCGGGCGCGGGCTCGTAGCTGGGCAGGAACAGCGCGCCGTTGCCGCCGGCGCGACTGACCTGAGCGGCCAGTGCCTGGCAGCCTTCGGCCAGCATAGCCTGCTGCGCGGGATCCGCGGCATGCGCCGCGATCGGCGCCAGCGCCAGCACGGCGGGAAGCAGCGCGCCGGCGACCAGGCAGGGCAGGCGTGGGGTCGAAATCGGCAATCGCATCCGGCTCTCCTTGGCGCGGGCGCTTACAGCGATGCCCGCAACTGGCCCAGCCAGCTCTGGTTCAGCGTGACGCGGGCCCAGCGGCCCATGCCGCAGTGCCCGGACTGCGCCGGCGCCGCCGCCGTGGCCGTGCCCGCGGTAGCGGGCGCGGCCGCGCTGCCGGATGCCGCGCCGGCCTTCGCCGGCAGGTTGCCCAGCGGGCGGTCGAGCCTGGCGATGACATAGATCTCGTTCTTTTCGATCGGCGGGAACGGCACGAAGTAGCGCGCCTGGTCGCCGTCCGGCGCGCGCGGCAGCACCTCGGCCACCGAGGCCGGCAGCGCCGTGGGCACGCCGTCGACCTGCACGTTCAGGCGCGCCCCGGGCAGCAGGTTGTCGCTGAGGCTGCGCGGGAACACCGCCACCACGCTGGTCTGTGCGCAGTTGCTGGCGCGCGCCAGCGTGGCGCCGGCGGCGACGCGCATGCCTGGCTGCGCGATCAGGTCTTCGATGGTGCCGGGCTCGGGCGAGCGGATCTCCAGGTTGGACAGCCGCTCGAGGCGTTCCTGCTCGGTGGCGATCATTGTGTCGACGGACTTGCCATAGGCTTCCAGCTGCTCGAGCTCCGCCGTCAGCTGGGCCGCTTCCGCGCCCAGCACCTGGCGGCGCTGCGCGAGCGTGGCGCTGGGGCCGTCGGTGGACGACGCATAGATCTTGTTGCGCGACGCCTGGCTTTCGCCGATGGCGTTGTCGAGTTCGGCCTTGGCCGCGGCCTTGGCGTTGGACAGCATCGACAGCTGGTAGCGCGAGGCATTGGTATAGGCCTCGCTGACCGCGCCGGCCCACTGCATCCCCTGGTTGCGGTTGACCACCTCCTGCTGCTGGTCTTCCTGGGCCTTGGCCGATGCCAGGCGCGCTTCCAGCGCGCGCACGCGCGCGGCGTGCTCGCGTTGCGCGGCGCCGTTGTAGCGCTGCAGGTCCTGGTCGGTGGCGGCCAGCAGCCGGCGGTTGCTTTCCAGCCGCGCCTTGGCCGAGTCATAGCGCTGCTGGTTGTCGAGTTTCTTGCCGGTCAGATCGACCAGCAGCGAACGGTCGATGTTGGGGTTCTGCACCACCATCAGCGCCTGGTTGGCCGAGAACGGCTGGCCCGCGGCCACCATCTGCTTCATCACCACGCCTTCCACCGGTGATGTCACCAGGCTGACGGGGTTGTTCACCACCGCGCGTTCCGATGAGCGCGTAAACACATTTGGAAACATGATCGTCAGCACGGCCCAGATGATGAACAGCACCACGCCGTAGCCGGCCATGCGCGGCACGATGTGCCACAGCGGCACGGCGACCGGCTGCGGGCGTTGCACCAGCCCGTCGCCAGAGGAGGGTTGGCGCAGCGGGGCCGGGGTCAGTGAGTGGGGGCGCGGCGGCGGGTTGTTGCGCTGGTCGGCCATGGTGTTGTTCTCCGGCAAGCAAAGTCAAAAAGCATCCCCGCCGGCATCCGGCGCATGGATGCCGGGCGAGCGTATCCGTCAGGCAAGCGTGTGGCGTCGCGCAAGGGCTGTCGCGCGTAGCCCGGCTTGCAAGTCCCCAATTCAGCTTGTTGTCTGCAGCACGCGCGATGTGGCTGGGCCGTATCGGCGCACCTTGCAATCGGGCCGACATACCGCATGCAGCGGCGTGCAGCCCGTAGAATTGCCCGGCTTCATCCAGGCAGAGTTGAACAATGGCCAGTTGCTTGGCCAAGACATGGCGGCCCGCTGAAGCAAAGATTCACGCACTCAGGCCGCCGCGGGTGAGTTAAGGCTAGTCAGTTGCCCCTTCACTTGCTGTAAGAATGTGTAAGAGGAGGCTGTAGCACTGCTTAACACGGCATCGAGAACACGCCGCAGAAGGGGCCGCGCAGCGTCTCTATTCGTCGCTGCCGAGCGGCGGCGCGATATGCTCCAGCGGACGCCGTTCGGCGTCGATGCCGAAGCGCAAGGCCAGCAGCCCGGCGACGATCACCAGCGCCGCACCGAAGCCGTAGCCCGCCGCCACCGCTGCGCGGCTGCCGCTCTCGATCAATGCGCCCAGCAGCAGCGGCGCGATAAAGCCGCCGGTGCCGGTGCCCACGGCGTAGAACACCGAGATCGCCAGCGCGCGCATTTCCAGCGGAAACACCTCGCTCGCGGTCAGGTAGGCGGAGCTGGCCGCGGCCGAGGCGAGGAAGAACACCGCGGACCAGCACAGCGCCTGCGTGCGCGCGTCGAGCCAGCCCTGCATGAAGGCCCAGCCGGTCAGCGCGAGGCCGATGCCTGACAGCACGTAGGTGGCGGCGATCATGCGCCGGCGCCCCACGTGGTCGAACAGCGGGCCCAGCAGCAGCGGGCCCAGCGCGTTGCCGAGCGCGAACGGAAAGATATACAGCGCCACGCGCGCTTCCGGCACGCCGTAGAAGCGCGACAGCACCAGCGCATAGGTGAAGAAGATCGCGTTGTAGAAGAAGGCCTGCGCCACCATCAGCGCCAGCGTGATCAGGCTGCGCTGGCGAAAGCGCCGCAGCAGCAGGCGCATGACCTCGCCCACGCCGGGCGCGGCGCGGCGGCGCATCGCGAGCGCAGCGCAATCGGGCGATACCGGCGGCAGCGGCCCATGGCTGGCGCGCACTTCGGCCTCGATCGCGGCGATGATGCGCTCGGCCTCGTCGAGCCGCCCGTGCGTGGCAAGCCAGCGCGGGCTCTCGGGCACATGCCGGCGCACCAGCACGATCGCCACCGCCAGCACCGCGCCCAGCGCGAAGCAGGCGCGCCAGCCCCACACCGGGCCGAATACGCGCGCATCCAGCAGCACCAGGCTGAGCCCCGCTCCCAACGCCGCGCCCAGCCAGAAACTGCCGTTGATGGCCAGGTTCACGCGTCCCCTTACGCGCGCGGGAATCAGTTCGTCGATGGCGGAATTGATGGCGGCATATTCACCGCCGATGCCCAGGCCGGTGCAGAAGCGGCAGGCCGCGAAGAAGGCAAAGTCGGGCGCGAACGCGGTCGCCAGCGTGGCCACCATGTAGACCGCCAGCGTGGCGAGGAACAGGCGCTTGCGGCCGAGCCGGTCGGCCATGCGCCCGAACACCAGCGCTCCCAGCACCGCGCCGGCGATGTAGAGCGAGCCCGACCAGCCCACCTCGGTCGCGCTCAGCCCGAGCGTATCGGGTCGCTCCAGCACCGCGCCGACCGAGCCGACCAGCGTGACCTCCAGGCCATCGAGCACCCACGCGACGCCCAGCGCGATCGCCACGCGCCAGTGCCAGCGCGACCACGGCAGGCGGTCGAGCCGCCCGGGAATGTCGGTGCGGAAGGTGGTGTCCGGAGGGGGGCTGGCGAGGGCGGCATCGGTTGGCATTGCCAACCAGTATAGGAAACGGGCGCCGCGGCAACGATGCGGCGCTCAGCGGTACAGCACGGCCGGCAGCCACAGGCCGATTTCAGGGAAGACGTAGAGCAGCACCAGTGCAATCAGCTGGATGCCCATGAACGGCAGCATGCCGAGGAAAATCTGGTTCAGCGTGACATGGGGCGGCGCCACGCCCTTCAGGTAGAACGCCGCCATCGCCACCGGCGGCGACAGGAAGGCGGTCTGCAGGTTCAGTGCCACCAGCAGCCCGAAGAACAGCGGGTCGATGCCGAAGTTGTCCAGCAGCGGGATAAAGATCGGCATGAAGATGATGATGATCTCGGTCCACTCCAGCGGCCAGCCGAGCAGGAAGATGATGATCTGCGCCAGAATCATGAACTGCACCGGCGACAGGTTCATCGACAGCACCCATTGCTCGACCAGCGCCTGCCCGCCCAGCAGCGCGAACGCGGCCGAGAAGATCGACGAGCCCACGAACAGCCAGCACACCATGGCGCTGGTCTTTGCGGTCAGCAGCACCGATTCCTTGAGCACGCCGAAGGTCAGCTGGCGGTAGGCGGCGGCCAGCAGCGCGCCCCCGAGCGAGCCGACCGCGGCGGCTTCGGTGGGCGTGGCCAGCCCGAACACGATCGAGCCCAGCACGGCGAGAATCAGCAGCGCCAGCGGGAAGAACGACGTCAGCAGCATCTTGAAGATTTCCACCCGCGCAAAGCTGAAGCGCCAGTAGAAGTACACCAGCAGCAGGCCCACCACCGCCAGCGTGATCCAGAACCAGCGCGGTGCCGCGACGGTTGCGGCGGCAGGGGTCGATGGCGCCCGGGCGTCGGTTTCGGTGGCGGCGGGCCTGGCGGACGTGGCCGGTGCGGCAGGCGTGGCCGGTGCCGCGGCGGCCGGCGCCGCCGGCTCCTCCGACGGCGGTGCCGCCAGGTCGTCCACCGCCGCACTGCTTTCCTCTGCGCCACCCAGCGACAACGGCGCCTCGACCGCGATGCTCGCGGCGGGCGCGGTGACCGCGCTGTAGATCGTCCCCATCACCAGCGCCGTTGCCAGCGCGGGCAGCAGCACGATGCCGAGCTGGCGCGCGAACACGGCACTCGGCACCTCGGCATTGCGCGGGCCCTTGAGCGCGCGCATCAGGCCCGCGCCCAGCGCCGGCAGGGCATGGGTGGCGCCGCGCGCCTGCAGCGTGCGCGCCACCGGCGGCAGCGGCACCACGCGTTCGGCTTCCGGCAGCGGCGGCGCCAGTGCGGGCTTGAGCTTGGCCAGCAGCACGATGTAGAGGATATAGAGTCCGGTCAGCATCAGGCCGGGGAAGAAGGCCCCGGCATAGAGCTGCACCACGGACACACCCGCGGTGGCACCGTAGACGATCAGCAGCACCGAAGGCGGGATCAGGATGCCCAGGCAGCCGCCGGCGGTCACCGCCCCGGCCGACATCGAGGTGCTGTAGCCCGCGCGCAGCATGGCGGGGAAGGCCAGCAGGCCCATCAGCGTGACCACCGCGCCGACGATGCCGGTGGCGGTGGCGAAAATCGCGCAGGTCACCAGCGTGGCCACCGCGAGCGAGCCAGGGATCCAGGCCAGCGCCAGGTGCAGGCTGCGGAACAGTTTCTCGATCAGGTTCGAGCGCTCGACCAGGTAGCCCATGAACACGAACAGCGGGACCGAGATCAGCACATCGTTGGTCATCACCGCATAGGCCCGCTGCACCATCAGGTCCAGGGTCTGCTGTACCGCGATCTCAGGGTTGGCGTGGCGATAGGCCAGCCAGGAAAACAGCACGCCCATGCCCATCAGCGTGAACGCGGTGGGAAAACCCAGCATGATCGCTACCACGATCAGCGCCAGCATCAGCAGGCCCAGGTGCCCGTTGGTCCAGTCCCCCGGTGCGGGCATGAACCCCACCACGCCACCGATGATCAGCACCATCAGCGACACGCCAAACCACAGTTCTTTCCTCATCGGCCGGCTCCCGGCGGGTTGTCGCGCGGTGGCGGAGCGTCGACCAGCTCGGCCGTGGGCGTGCCTTGCACCATCTCCTTGAGCTTGTCGACGTCGACTTCCTCGACATCGCCTTCGCGCAGCGGCCAGCTGCCGCTGCGCAGGCACATGATGCAGCGGATGGTCTCGGCCACGCCCTGCAGCAGCAGCAGCGCGCCGGCCACCGGGATCACCGCCTTGAACGGATAAATCGGCGGGCCGTCGGCGGCGATGGAAGAGTGTTCGTTCTGCGCCAGCGAGACCTCGAAGAAGTCGATGCCGGCCCAGGCCAGCGCGATCACGCCGGGGAAGAAGAAGGCCACGTACAGCACCAGGTCGATGCCGGCCTGCATCCGCGGCGACAGGAAGCCGTAGAGGATATCGCCGCGCACGTGGCCGCGCTTGGCGAGCGTGTAGGCGCCCGCCAGCATGAACAGCGTGCCGTACAGCATGTTGCTGGCGTCGAACACCCACGCGTGCGGCGTGCCCAGCGCATAGCGCGAGAACACCTCGTAGCTGATCATCAGCGTGAGCACGATGATCAGCCACGAGGCGGCCTGGCCGACGAAGGTGCTGAGCCAGTCGATGCGCAGCAGCAGGCGTTGCACGGCGCGCGTCCCGGGGGCTCAGCCGCGCTTGGAGAAGTAATGGCTGGTGGCCAGCCGGTAGTCGACGTTGGTATCGTTCTGCCAGCGCGTGGAGCGCTGCGCGAAGGCCTTCATCGAATCATTGACCTTCTTGAACATGGGGTTCTCTTTTTCCTTGCGCGCCACGATCTCGTCCCAGATCTTCAGCTGCGCCTGCAGCACCGAGTTGGGGGTGGCGTAGAACTTTACGCCCTGCTGCTGCAGCGCCTGGTAGTCCTTGGAATAGCGGTCGATCGCCTTCATCGACATGTCGGCCGAGGCCGCGTCCACCGCGTTGGTGATCAGGGCCTTGAGCTTGGCCGGCAATGCGTCGTAGCGCTTCTTGTTGAACAGGATCTCGAACTGCTCAGAGCACTGGTGGAAGCTACGCAGCATGCAGATCTTGGACACGTCCTGGAAGCCGAGCGCGCGATCGGAGCTGGCGTTGTTGAATTCCGCCGCATCGAGCAGGCCGCGGTCCAGCGCCGGCACGATCTCGGCGCCCGGCAGCGCGTTCACCGCGGCGCCCAGGCCGGTGAAGATATCGATCGACAACCCCACGGTGCGGAACTTCAGCCCCTTGAAGTCTTCCGGCTTGGTGATGGGCTTCTTGAACCAGCCCAGCGGCTGGGTCGGCATCGGGCCGTACAGGAACGACACCACGTCCAGGTTCAGGCTGCGGTAGATCTCCTGCTGCAATTCCTTGCCGCCGCCGTACTTGTGCCACGCCAGCAGCATGTTCGGGTCCATGCCCCAGGCCGGGCCCGAGCCCCACAGCGCCAGCGCAGAGTTCTTGCCGTACCAGTACGCGATCACGCCATGGCCGCCGTCGAGCGTGCCCTTGCTGACCGCGTCGATCAGGTCGAAGGCCTTGACCACCGCGCCCGCGGGCAGCAGCTCGATCTTGAGGTCGCCGCCCGACATGTCGTTCACCTTGGTAACGAAGTCGCCGGCGAACTCATGGAAAATGTCCTTGGTCGGCCAGGTGCTCTGCCAGCGCATCGTGACTGGCCCCTGCGCCTTGACGATGGCCGGGAAGCCCATCGCGGCCGCCCCCGCGGCGGCGCCCGCGGCGCCGCCCAGGAACCCGCGCCGGGATACGCTGCTGCCCTGGCCGCTACCTTCACCGCTGCTCCGCCCCTCTGATTTCCTCGCCCTGGATGCCATGACCGTCTCCCTCTGATGAGTGTGGGACTACCCGCGAGCGTGCCGGCCAAGGAGCACCGAGGCCGCTCGCCACTGACGCGAACACCGGAAAAGTCGGGAAAAACTGGAGCATGCGGGGCCAGCGGACGCGCGGCAGGCCTGCCGACGGGCAGAGGTGCCGGGCAGGTGGCCCGTGATTCCCTTCATGGTAGGAAAGGCACAGGGAACCACAATCTAGGGATTACCCGCGCGGTGTGCGCCGGCGCACTTCGTGGCCGCGGACGAGCGGCGTGCCGCCGGCTCAGGCGCGCGCGATGCCGACCGTGAAGCTGGCTTCGAGCATCCCCGCCGCGCCGGAGCTCTCGCGCACTTCCATCAGGTTGGGGCGCGGCCCCGCAATCGGGTCCTGCACGGTGGCGCGCGCCGGCACGCCGTGCGCACGGTAGGCCGGATGGCTGCCCAGGACCTGGCGGTTGAGCGCGTCGCTGAAATACAGCTGGCTGGTCAGCGCCTCCGCGCGCCCGAGCAGTACCTTGAAATGGATATGGATGGCGCGCGGCGCGTACCAGCCGGGATAGATCGAGGTGAAGTTGGCCATCCCGTCGCTGTCCGCCGGCTGGACCCCTCGAAGGAAGCGCGCCTGCCGGTCGCCGCCGCCTTCGCCGCTATAGTGGCCTTGCGCATCGCAGTGCCAGATGCTGACCAGGGCACCCGGCACCGGCGCGCAGCCGTGCCCGGCATCGACCACACGGATGCGAAGCCGCAAGGGCTGGCCGGGACGGCCGTCGCGGATATCGGCGCGCACCAGGGCATCGTCCAGGTAGAACGGGCCTTCGGTGGCGGCCGGCGTCAACAGGCAGGCCGCGGGAGTCGCCGCCGCGGCCGTGCCTGGCGCAATGCCGGCCGCGGCCAGCAGGCCGAGGTCGCGCAGGAAGCGGCGGCGCGCCGCGTCGGGATCTGCCGGGACCCCGGCAGCAGGCGCCGGGTCCAATGTCATGGTGGCCTCCGTGGTGTTGCAAGTGGGCCGGACGGCGCTTGCCGCGAGTCGGGCAGGGCCGCGGTCTCAGCCTCAGCGTCCCATGGCCTTGAGCATGGAATAGCCGTGGCTGGTGATGCGCGGCGCCTGGCGGCGGCCGTGCAGGACTTCGAGGTGAACGAATCGCTTTTCGACCAGGGCCTTGAGGTCGGTGGGATCGATCTGGCGGGAATCGGTGGAATCGAGGGAATCGGGGCCGTCGCTCAGCAACAGCAGCGTGGCAAGTTCATGCGGGCTCAGCACGTTCGTCTCCTTGGCTAGAGGGGGGCGTTTGCTGGGAGTCTGCGCGGCGACATCGCGCCGGCGGGAAGGCGTAATACGATCGTCGGGACGACGCGGCCACATGCGTTGCACATGTTGCGCCGCAATGCGCAGCGCTGCCGCCGTCTCGCAATCCATTGGTTTGACGGGAGGCTCCGCGCGCGGTTCCTTGCTGCCGCCGGCCGTTACATGTGACCCACTGTCGCAACGCCGTCATCTCCATACTAGCCGGCCCCGGTGACAAGGCGATGGCCACGCCGGCATCGTGGGCAAGGGGAGCGGCAGCCGTCCGCTCCCGGTCTTGTCCCTCGCCTTACTGCGCTTGCCGCGCGCGCCAGGCTTCGTACAGGTCGACGCCGCGGTCGCGGGCCGGCACGTAGGCCAGCTTCATCTCGCGCTGCTCGAGCGGACGGGCCAGCTCGACGTAGCCGCGCTCGGCGGACAGGTCGTAAGGGGCGCCATCCTCGTTGGAATACGCGTAGTAGACCGCCTCGACCCCGGCCAGGTACATCGCCGTCAGGCACATCGGGCAGGGATAGCCGCTGGCGTACACGGTGCAGCCGCGCAGGTCGGGCTTGCCCAGCGCGCGGCTGGCGGCGCGCACCGCCTGCATCTCGGCATGCGCGCTGGGGTCGCAGGTGGCATCCACCTCGTTGACCGCGCGGGCCAGCACCGTGCCGTCCTTGACCACCACGGCGCCAAAGGGCCAGGTATTGCGCTCGCGCACGTTCTCCATGGCGAGGCGGATGGAATCCAGCAGATAGGCTTCGGTTGTCGACACGCGTTGTCTCCGTTCAGGCCTGGCCCGCGCAGGCGGACATGATGCGGGCCTCGCGACTATAGGACAGCGTGCGCGGGCACGGTGGCGCGGGTTGTTATAGAGCGTATTCGGGCGCCGGCGGGCTATTGCGGCTGGCACTGGTGCGCATTCGAATCCTTAACTTCGCATGGCGCGGGCGGCGTGCCAGAATGCGGCCGATGTACCCCTGAAGGATTCCACATGCTGGTGGCGCGCCTGCTCATTTCACTGTCCCTGTTCATTGCCATGCTGACATCCGTTCCTGCCACCGCGAGCGCAACGCCCGAGCAACAACTGCGCGAGGCCGCGGCGCGCGGCGACGCCGCGCAGGTCAGCGCGCTGCTGGCCCAGGGCGCCAGCATCGACGCGCGCGACGCGCAGGGACGCACCGCGCTGCTGCTGGCCACGCACCACAACCGCGTGCAGGCGGCGCGGGTGCTGATCGATGCCGGCGCCGACGTGAACGCGCAGGACGCGATCCACGACAGTCCCTACCTGTATGCCGGCGCGCGCGGCCACAACGAGATCCTGCGCATGACGCTGGCGCACGGCGCCGATCTGCGCAGCACCAACCGCTACGGCGGCACCGCGCTGATTCCCGCCGCCGAGCGCGGCCACGTCGAGACCGTGCGCATGCTGATCGCGGCCGGGGTGGCGGTGGATCACGTCAATCGGCTCAAGTGGACGGCCTTGCTCGAGGCCATCATCCTCGGCAACGGCGGTGCGGGCCATACCGAGATCGTGCGCCTGCTGGTCCAGGCCGGGGCCAACGTGAACCTGGCCGATGGCGACGGGATCACGCCGCTGCAGCATGCGCGCCAGCGCGGCTATACGCAGATCGAGCGCCTTCTCCGCGACGCCGGCGCGCGTTGAGACCGCTGCGCCCTGTGACCTGGGTGCCATCGGTTGCGACCCCTTTTGGGGGGGGCGCCTTGACCGAGCCTCATATATACTGTCAGTGTGCATACAAAATGGTTAAGGCGATGGCTTCGAGAGCAAAGCGCAGTGCAACGACTGAAAGCGGCAGCCTGGCTACTGCAGTGCCGGAAGCAGATCCGGCCAAGGAACTGCTCTGGGCACGTCCCGGGTTTCTGGTGCGGCGGCTTCACCAGATCCACGTGGCGATGTTCTTCGAGGAGTGCAAGGCGCCCAATATCACGCCGGTGCAGTACGCCATCCTGACCGTGCTGTCGGTGCTGCCGGGACTGGACCAGACCTCCCTGGGACAGGAGGTGGGGCTGGACCGAACCACGACAATGGATGTGGTGCGCCGGCTCGAAGAGCGCGGCCTGGTCGAGCGTCGCGAGAATCCCGCGGACCGGCGCACGCGCCACGTCCACCTGACGCGCGAAGGCAAGAGCGTGGTCACGTCGTTGCGTGCCGACATGGCGCGCGCGCAGGAGCGCATGCTGGCGCCGCTGAAGCCGGCGCAGCGAGAGGTATTCATGGAATTGCTGGCAACACTGGTGGAGGCCAACAACCAGTACAGCCGCACCGTGTTGCGGAGCATGTAAGCACCACGGCGGGTCCAAGGCCCGCCGTTTTTATTGCGATGTGGCTCAGACCGGATAGACCAGGTCGTTCGCGATGATGGTGGTGTCATACACCACCTGGCGCTCGCGCAGCAACAGCCTGCCGCCCTGGCGGCGGAAGCGGTCATGGTAGGTCCCGGCGAGGTGGATCGTGGTGGGGCCTTCGACCAGCGTCTGCAACAGCATGAAATTTGCCTGCGCCACGATATCGCCGTCGGCGGTCTCGTCGCTGACCCGCGTGTTGGTTACCAGGTGCAGGTTGTAGCGTGGGGCGAACATCTGCGTATTGGCGATCGCCGCGGCGCGGTCGCGCAGCATGCCGATGCCTTCGGCATACACCAGCCCGACCGGCAGGTTGCGTTCGGCGTTCTCGCGCGCGGTGATGCGGTAGAGCGCATCGTCGGTGAAGAAGCCCGGCCAGCGTTCGACCATGCCGGCGTCCAGCGCCGCGCAATAGTCGGCGTGAAAGGCATCGATCTCCAGCCGCAGTTCGGCCGCGCGCGCGGTGCCGAGGGTGCTCTCGCGATAGAGGGAGTAGTTCATCGGTTTCATATGCTTTTTGGATCCCGTCAGGCGGCGTTCAGAACCCCATCACGCCGCGGTAGTACTGGTACATCGCGCGGATCGCGGATTCCGAGATCAGGGAACTGGAAGTGCCGATCTGCTGCGCGTCAAGCTTGAGCACGTTAAGGTCGCTGCTGGAGCGGCGCACGCCTTCCTGCACGAACTTCATCGCCTCATTGTCTTCCAGCCCGAGGAAGCCGGCGGGGCCCATCAGGTTGCCCTGGCGCAGGCGGTGCTGCGTCATTTCCTCGGTATCGTCCTCGTAGCCGAACATGGTCCACAGCATCAGCATGCTGTCGGGGCCGTTGGGCACGATCTGGCGCACGCCCAGCGTGTTCATCTCGCGCTGCACGATCAGGTTGGGCCAGATCGTCTGCATCGTCACCGACCACGGTGAGTCGAACTCGCGCACGTACTCCAGGAAGCGCTCGTCCTCCAGCCGCATGCCTTCGTGGTACGAGCGCATCTCCTTCTTGTTCTCGTCGCTGACGGCCGCGTACTTGTCTTCCTTCTTGGCCGATGCCATGGTGCCGTGGCGGCCGTGCACGGGGTCGGCGATCATTGCCGACTCGTTGCCAGCCACCAGCAGGCCGAACACCACCAGGAAGGAGTGCAGCAGCGTGGCGTGGTAGGGGTCCTTAAGGTTCTCGTGGTACATCTTCCAGTTGCACGGCAGTTCGTTCTTGTAATAGCCGAGCACCTTGAGCGGCTTGCCGTTGAAGACCACGTCGAAGTCCTTCAGGATCTCCGGCGTCATGTAGTCTTCCAGGCTTTCCATGTCGGGCGCGTAGGAGGCAAAGATCACGCCGTTGCGCGTTGCCACGTGCAGCTTCACCAGTCCGTGGTCTTCGTTGCGGAAGTCTTTGGGCATGCCGCCGGCGCGGTTGACGCCGCGCTTGAACGGAACGCCCTGCAGGTTACCCTTGAGATCGTAGGACCACTGATGGTAAGGGCAGACGAATTCCTTGGCGTTGCCCTGGCTGTGGCGGCAGAACTCGGCGCCGCGGTGCGCGCACCGGTTCTCGAACACGTTGATCGAGCCGTCCTCGGCGCGCGACACGACCACCGGCGTCGCGCCGACATACGAGCGCTTGAAGTCGCCCGCATGCGGGATTTCGGCTTCGAGCGCGACATAGTTCCACGAGCGGCCGCGGAAAATCTTCTGCAGTTCCAGGTCATGCACGGCCTGGCTGGTATAGACCCAGTCGGGGATGTAGTGCAGGCCGTCCTCGGGCCAGCGGCATTCATCCAGTGACGGGTTCTTCTTGCCCAGCGTGTGCTGGATCACCGCTTGTGTCTGATACATGTGGGGGTTCTCTCAGAGTGTGATGGAGCTGTCTGCTTCGGCCTGGCGTTCGCGGACGACCTGCCGCAGCGGCAAGTTGTCGTCGCACAGGCGTGCCAGATGGGATGAGACGTCTCGTCCAACCAGTGCGCGCAACTGACGCAGGTCGCCGCCAGCATTCACGGCAATGGCGTGGCTCAGGCGGCCTTGGCGGGTGCCCAGCAGCATGAACTTCGGCGCGGCGTCATCGGGGGCGGCGCTGCCGCGCCAGGTATAACGGAGATCCGGATGCGCGGCGCCGACCATCTGTACGTTGCAGCCGAACTGGTCAGTCCAGAACCACGGCAGTGCTGCGGGTTCGGCATCCACGGCCATCATGGATGCTGCCGCGATGCGCGCCTGCTCATTGGCGCTTTGCCACGACTCGAGCCGCACTTCGGTGCCGAACAGCGGCTGGTACTGGCTGCAGCAGTCGCCAGCGGCGTAGACGCTTTCGGCGCTGGTGCGGCACCGGGCGTCGACCTGGATGCCGCCGTTCTGGGGATGCAGTGCCAGGCCGGCGCCCGCAGCCAGCGTGACTTCCGGGGTGAGGCCGATGGCAACCACCACCAGGGGCGCGCGCAGCGAAGCGCCGTCGTCGAGTTGCATCCGCACGGCGCCGCCCTGGACATCGCAATGAACGATGCCGCAGCCGAGGCGCAGGGTCACGCCTTGCGCCTGCACCCGGTCGGCCAGCCACATGCCAAGCTCAGCGGGCAGCGCGCGGGCCAGCAGGCGCTGTGCATGCTCGACCAGCGTAACCTTCAGGCCCATGGCCGCGGCCGTCGAAGCGGTCTCCAGGCCAAGGAAGCCACCACCGATCACCACCAGTTCCCCGGCGCGCGGCATGGCGTCGCGCAGGCGCGCCGCGTCATCCAGCGAGCGCAGGTAATGCACATGGGGCGTGCCCGGGGGCAGCGCCGGCAGCACGCGTGCCTTGCCGCCGGTGGCGAGCAGGCAGGCGTCGTAGCCGATGGCGCTGCCGTCCGCCAGGTGCGCGACATGCCGCGCTGCATCGAGCGCGCTGACGCAGGCGCCCAGCCGCAGTTCGATGTCCTGGTCGGCATAGAAGCTGGCGGGGTGCACGCCGATCTTGCCGTCCTGTTCGACGTCGGCAAGCACGGACTTGGACAGCGGTGGGCGCTCGTACGGCGCGTGTCGTTCGCCGCCTGCCATGACCAGGCGGCCGCCGTAGCCCAGGCCACGCAGCGTGGCCGCAGCCATGGCGCCGGCCTGGCCGGCACCGACGATCAGAATGGGCGTGTGCTGTGTCATGACCGCCTCCTTACAACTCGACCCACACCCGGCTGTCTTCGATCTTGACCGGATAGGTGCGGATATCGCCGGTGGCGGGCGCGCACATCGCCCTGCCGGTGCGGATGTCGAAGCGGGCCTGGTGCAGAGGGCATTCGATGCAGCCGTCTTCCAGATAGCCGTCCGACAGCAGGGCGTACTGGTGCGTGCAGACGTTGTCGGTGACAAAGAACGCGTCATCGCTGCGATAGACGGCAAGCTGGCGATCGCCCAGCGTCAGCGGCATCACCTCGTCGTTCTGCAGCGTGTCGGCCGCATCGATGTGAATCCATGCCATGGTCATCTCCGTGGATCTAATTTGTCAGTATGCTGAATATATAAGATCAGTGTACTGATGTTTTGGGTGCGAAATATTCTCGTTAACCCGGAGTTTTGGCGGTCCCGGGCGTGGCCGCGGCACTGTACTGCGGTGTCGGACGTGCCTGCCAGCGAGCCAGGATCTCGCCCATGATGCCGCGGCGGAACGTCAGCACGCAGACCACGAAGATCAGCCCGGTCACCATGCTGACCGACTCGCCCAGCGTATCGAACCAGGCGACACCGGTCATTTCCGCCAGCGCATGGCCCGCATCCCCCAGCTTGTTTTCCAGCGCGACGATGACCAGCGCCCCGACCAGCGGGCCAGACAGCGTGCCCATGCCGCCGACCAGCGTCATCAGGATCACCGAGCCCGACATCATCCAGTGGACGTCGGTCAGCGTGGCAAAGCCCAGCACCAGGGTCTTGAGCGCGCCCGCCAGCCCCGCCAGCGCCGACGACAGCACGAACGCAAGCAGCTTGAAGCGGTCCGCGTCATAGCCCAGCGAGACCGCGCGCGGCTCGTTCTCCTTGATGGCCCGCAGCCCCTGACCGAAGGGCGAGTCGACGATGCGCATGATGCCGAGGAACGCCGCCACCGTGATCGCCAGCACGAAGTAGTACATGGTGTAGTCGGATGCCAGCGCCAGCACGCCGAACAGCTCGCCGCGCGGCACCGCCTGCATGCCATCCTCGCCGCCGGTGGCCGGTGCTTGCAGGCAGAAGAAGTAGAACATCTGCGCCAGCGCCAGCGTGATCATGGCAAAGTAGATGCCCTGGCGGCGGATCGCCAGTGCGCCAAACACCAGTCCCAGCAGCGCACCGAAGGCGGTGCCGCCGAGCAACGCCAGTTCCGGCGCGAGCTGCAGCGACTTCATTGCATAGCCGCAGGCGTAGGCCGCGCCGCCGAAGAACGCGGCATGGCCGAACGACACCAGCCCGGTATAGCCCAGCAGCAGGTTGAAGGCGCAGGCAAACAGCGCGAAGCACAGCAGCTTCATCACCAGTACAGGGTAGGCGCCCAGCCAGGGCGCGAGCAGCAGCGCTGCCAGCAGCAGTCCGTATGCGAGCCGAGGCCGCGTTGCGTGAGTGGGGCTTGCCATCATTTCTCCTTTCCAAACAAACCGGCCGGGCGAACCAGCAGCACGCAGACCATGGCGACGAAGACAACGGTCGCGGAAGCTTCGGGGTAGTAGACCTTGGTAATGCCTTCGAACACACCCAGCCCCACACCGGTAAAGATCGAGCCGAGGATCGAGCCCATGCCGCCGATCACCACCACCGCGAACACCGTGATGATCAGGTTCTGACCCATCAGCGGGGACACCTGCATCACCGGCGCGGCCAGCACGCCGGCGAGCGCCGCCAGTCCCACGCCGAAGGCATAGGTCAGCGTCACCAGCAGCGGCACATTGACGCCGAAGGCTTCGACCATGCGCGGATTCTCGGTGCCGGCGCGCAGATAGGCGCCCAGACGGGTCTTCTCGATCATGAACCAGGTGGCGAAGCACACCGTCAGCGAAGCCAGTACCACCCAGGCACGGTAGTTGGGCAGCACCATGAAGCCCAGCTGGCTGACACCGGTCAGGGCTTGCGGGGTGGGGTAGGGCAGGCCCGAGACCCCGTATACCGAGCGCAGCAAGCCTTCGATCAGCAGGCAGATGCCGAGCGTCAGCAGCAGCCCGTACAGATGGTCGAAGCGGTACAGGTGTCGCAGCATGCTGCGCTCCAGCACCACGCCCAGGGCGCCGGCAACCAGCGGCGCCAGCATCAGCATCACCCAGTAGTTGATGCCGAGGTAGTTCAGTCCCATCCAGGCCAGCACGGCGCCAAGCATGAACAACGCGCCATGGGCGAAGTTGATGACGTTGAGCAGGCCGAAGATCACGGCCAGCCCCAGGCTCAGGATCGCGTAGAACGATCCGTTGACCAGCCCCAGCAGCAGCTGGCTCAGCAGCGCGGGCAGGGGCACTCCAAACAATTCCATGACAAGGTCTCCTTATACGCCCAGCAGGGCGTTAAGCGTGGACATCTTCCGTGCCAGCTCGCTGGCGGCGAAGGCCTCCACGATGCGGCCGTGCTCCATCACGAAGAAGCGGTCCGCCAGCGGCGCGGCGAAGCGGAAGTTCTGCTCCACCATGACGATGGTGTAGCCGCGCCGGCGCAGCGTGGCGATCATCTTTGCGAGCTTCTGCACGATCACCGGTGCCAGCCCTTCCGAGATCTCGTCGAGCAGCAGCACGCTGGCGCCGGTGCGCAGGATGCGCGCCACTGCCAGCATCTGCTGCTCGCCGCCCGACATGCGCGTGCCCTGGCTCTTGCGCCGCTCATGCAGGTTGGGGAACATCTCGTAGATCTCGGCGACGGACATGGGCTCGCGCAGACCCGTTGCGCCCGGCGCTGCCTCGAAGGCCGGCGGCAGCATCAGGTTCTCTTCGCACGACAGGCTGGCGAAAATGGCGCGCTCCTCCGGGCAGTAGCCAAGCCCCAGCGGCGCAATGCGGTGCGTCTTCATGCCGATCGTTTCCCGGCCGAATACGCGCACCGAGCCCTTGCGCGTGCCGGTCAGTCCCATGATGGCGCGCAGCGTGGTGGTGCGCCCGGCGCCGTTGCGGCCCAGCAGCGTGACCACTTCGCCCGGCTGGACCGCCAGGTCGACACCGTGCAGGATGTGCGATTCGCCGTACCAGGCATGCAGGCCCCGCAATTCCAGGGCCGGGGTGGCGGTTGCGGTCATGCGGCCTCCTGCTGGTCTTCGGTGGTTCCCATATAGGCTTCCTTCACCTGCGGATTGCGCGAGATCTCGTCATATGTGCCCTCGGCCAGCACGGCGCCGCGCTGCAGCACCGTAATGCGATCGACGATCGACGACACCACGCTCATGTTGTGCTCCACCATCAGCACGGTCCGCCCCGCCGACACGCGCTTGATCAGCGCGGTCACGGTCTCGACGTCCTCGTGGCCCATGCCCTGCGTGGGCTCGTCCAGCAGCATCAGTTCCGGATCGGTGGCGAGCGTGGTGGCCAGCTCGAGTGCGCGCTTGCGGCCATAGGCCAGCTCCGCCGTGCCAAGGTGCGCGAAGCCGGCCAAGCCCACCTCGTCCAGCAGTTCCATGGCGCGCGCGTCCAGCCGCGACAGCGAGCGCCTGCCGCGCCAGAAATGCCACGACGTTCCCAGCTTGCGCTGCAGCGCGATGCGCACGTTCTCCAGCACAGTGAGTTGCGGGAACACCGCGGAAATCTGGAACGAGCGGATCACGCCCATGCGGGCGATCTGCGCCGGGCGCAGCGCGGTGATATCGGCTCCGTTGAAATGGATGGAGCCGGACGACGGCGCGTGGAACTTGGTCAGCAGGTTGAAGCAGGTGGTCTTGCCGGCGCCGTTGGGGCCGATCAGCGCATGAATCGAGCCCCGCCGCACCGACAGGCTGACATCGCTGACGGCGGTAAAGCCCTTGAACGCCTTGGTCAGCCCCTGCGTGTGCAGGATCACGTCTTGCTCAGGCATTGGCGTGCTCACTTCTTGACCAGCGGGCATTCACTGGCGGAGAGCGGGCGGAAGGCCTCGTCGCCGGGAATGGTGCCGATGTACTTGACCAGGTCCCACGCGCCTTTCGATTCCGCCGGCGTCTTGGCCTGGGCCAGGTACATGTCGTGCACCATGCGGCCATCGATCCGGACCTTGCCATTGCGCACGAAGGCGTCGTTGACGGGCAGCGCGCGCATCTTGTCCGCCACCGCGGGGCCCTCGACGGTCCTGGCGGCTTCCACGGCCTTCAGGTAGTGCAGCACGCCGGAATAGACGCCGATCTGCCCGTGCGTGGGATACGCCTTGTGGCGCTTGTGGTAGCGCTCGACGAAGTCCTTCGACTTCGCGTCGAGGTCGAGCCTGAACGGGTCGACATAGGTCAGGCCCTGCGCGGCGGGCAGGCCCAGACTTTTGATATCGGTGATAAAGGTGGACGGCGTGATGACCGTCTGCCCCGCCTTGATCAGGCCGAACTCGCCGGCGGCCTTGACGCCATTAATCATGTCGTTGCCGGCGTTGGCCAGCACCACCACCTTGGCCTTGGAGGCCGACGCCGCGACCACCGGGCTGCTGAAGTCGCTGGCATTGAGCGGATGGCGCGTGCTGCCCACGTTCTTGCCGCCACCCGCATCCACGGCCTTGCGGAAATCGGCTTCCAGCGACTGGCCAAAGGCATAGTCCACGGTGATGTAGTACCAGCTGTTGCGGCCCTGGTCGATCAGGCGGCGGACCAGCGGATACGACACCGAGTAGGTGTCCCAGGCCCAATGGAACCCTGTGGGCGAACAGTTCTGGTTGGTCAGCGCCATGGCGCCGCCGGTGGAGACGATGTCGATCTTCTGCTTCTGGCGCGCCACTTCCTGCACCGCGAGTGCGGTCGACGAGTTGGGGAAGTCGATCACCATGTCGACGCCGTCGGTATCGAACCAGCGGCGCGCCAGAGACGAAGCGATATCGGCCTTGTTCTGGTGATCGGCGGACAGCACCGTGACGGGCTTGCCCAGCGCCTTGCCGCCGAACTCCTCGACGGCCATCTGGGCGGCGACGACCGAGCCCTTGCCGGACAGGTCTGCATAGGAGCCGGACATATCGGTGATGACGCCGATCTTCACGCCGCTGGCGTCGGCCAGGGCGGGCGTGGCCTGCGCCAGGCCGAGCAGGGCGGACGACGCGGCTAGGGTGCGTAGGATGCGAGAGGTGGACATTGGGGGCTCCAGGTTGTCTGCGCGAAGGGATGGAAGTTGGCGATGGCTGCATTGGCACGACGCGCGCGCCATCGCTGCGCACGCGCCGGGCAGTAAATCAGTATGCTGAAGGTTGGCGGATAGAAAGGGGCGAACCGCGTCGCCCCGCAATGCGCTGGCGGTCGCGATCAGGAAGACAGGTCGCGCCCGCGCGTCTCAGGCACGAACGCCATGCCGATGACGAAGGCAAGTCCGGCAATGACCACCGGGTACCACAGGCCGAAGTACAAGTCGCCGCTGGACACGTTCATCGCCGTCACCACGAACGACAGCATGCCGCCGACCCAGCCCGCACCAAGGTGGAAGGGCAGCGACAGCGAGGTGTAGCGCACTCGGGCCGGGAACAGCTCGACCATGAAGGCGGCCATCGGCCCATAGACCATGGCCAGGAACAGGATCGGCACCAGCAGCAGCATGAACACCATCGGCGTATTCATCCTGGCGGGATCGGCGCGCTCCGGCCAGCCGGCCTCGACCAGTGCCGTCTTGATGGCGGTGCGGTCAAAACCCTGCAGCGTGCGCGCGCCGATCCGGATTTCCGCGCGGGCCGGGTCGCTGGCCGGCACGAAGGTGTAGCCCACGCCCAGGTCGGTCAGGTAGCCGCGGATCTTGTCGCAGGCCGACACCGGTTCGCCGAACAGGCGTGCCTTGCAGTCGCCCGCGGTCACTTGCACCGTGCCTTGCCGCTGGAACTGCTCCAGGGCGGGATTGGCGTAGTGGGTCAGCCCCTTGAACACCGGCTGGGTGCAGAGCGCAGCCAGCAGGCAGGCGGCCATCATGATGTACTTGCGGCCGATGCGGTCCGACAGCCAGCCGAAGAACAGGTAGCAAGGCGTCGCCACCACCAGGGCGATCGCGATCAGCTTGTGCACGGTTTCGATCGGCACGTGCAGCGTCTTGTTGAGGAAGAACATGCTGTAGAAGTGGCCGGTGCCAAAGATCGCGCCGAGTCCGGCGGCCACCACGAACAGCAGCAGCACCGACTTCAGGTTCTTCCACCGCGTGAAGCTCTCGCGGATGGGGGACTTCGAGGTGGCATTGCCAGCCTTCATGCGTGCGAACACCGGCGACTCATGCAGCTTGCCGCGGATATAGACCGAGATCACCAGCATCACCAGCGACACGATGAACGGGATGCGCCAGCCCCACGCGCGGAATTCCGCTTCGGTCAGGAAGGTCTTGAGCAGGTAGACCACGAACAGCGAGGACAGCAGCCCCAGCGTGGCGGTGGTCTGCAGCGAGCTGGTGTAGAGACCGCGCTTGCCTGCCGGCGAATGCTCGGCGACGTACGTGACCGCGCCGCCCACTTCGCCGCCCAGCGCGAGGCCTTGCAGCAGTCGCAGCAGCACCAGCAGCACCGTGGCGGTGATGCCGATCTGCTCGTATGTCGGCAGGACGCCGACGCCCACCGTGGCCACGCCCATCAGCAGTATGGTGACAAGGAAGGTGTACTTGCGGCCGATCCGGTCGCCCAGGCGCCCGAACACCAGCGCGCCCACCGGCCGGATCAGGAAGCCGGCGCCGAAGGTGGCCAGGCTGGCCAGAAAGGCGGCGGTTTCATTGCCCGGCGGAAAGAACAGTGCGCCGAAATACACCGCCAGCGCCGCGTAGATGTAAAAGTCGTACCACTCCATCAGGGCGCCGAAGGATGAGGCAAGGATGACCTTGCGTTCTTCGGCGGTCATGCCGGAGGCCGGGGCACTCGTCTCGGCGCGCGTCTTGGCGCGGGTCAGGCTGATCGTCATGGCGGGGGCTCCTTTTGGTCAGGCCGTATGTCTCTATTGTTTATTTGCTTCCCGGAGGTGCCGGCCCCGGGGGGCGCGGGTCATTCCTGACCCGGCACTGTGCGGTGCCGCATCCTGCCGGTGCATCAGTCAGTATGCTGATGACAAGCGCAGTATGCTGAGCAAAATGCGGGCCATAGCCGGCGCCCGCCTGAGGCATTGCGAAAGCGCCGGAAAGCCCGATTTAAATGGTTGTTTCATATCATCAGCATACTGATCATCTGGGGCCAGTGTAATGAGCGGTTCCGGCCATCGTTATAGGTGTTAACCCTCCGCGCGGCTTCTGGACTTTTGAAAATCCGCTCACTAGAATCCGAAAACTAATCAGTGTACTGAGTAATCGGCGAGGCGACGCATCAGCGCACGCGGGACAAAGCTCGGCACGCACCGATTCCATCCATCAGGAGCCCCCACCAGCATGACTTACGTGAAGAAGATCGCCCTGGAAGAGCATTTCATGACCCCCGGCTTCCAGGCTTATTCCAAAGGGTTCACGCAGCATATCGATCCGGCGGTGTTCGCCGAGCTTGGTCGCCGTCTTGCCGACTTCGACGAAGAGCGGCTTGCCGAGATGGATCGGTGCGGGATCGACATCACCGTGCTGTCGCAAACCGGACCCGGCGTGCAGGGCGAAGCCGATCCCGGACTGGCGCTGACCCGGGCGCGCCACAGCAATGACTTCCTGGCGGCGCAGATCGCCCGCCATCCGACGCGCTATGCCGGCTTTGCCGCGTTGCCGATGCACGATCCAGGGCAGGCCGCTGCCGAACTGGAGCGTGCCGTGCTGCAGCTCGGCTTCAAGGGCTCGCTGGTAAACGGCCATACACATGGTCGCTATTACGACGCCCCGGCGTATGACGCGCTCTGGGAACGCATGCAGGCGCTGGACGTGCCGATGTACCTGCATCCGACCGATGCCTTCGTGTCGCCGCAAGTGCTCGCCGGCCATCCGGAGTTGGCCGGAGCCGCGTGGGGGTGGGGCGTAGAAACCGCTTCACACGCGCTGCGGCTGTTGTTCAGCGGCGTGTTCGACCGCTTCCCGCGCCTGAAGCTGATCCTCGGCCATATGGGCGAAGGCCTGCCTTACCAGCGCTGGCGCTTCGACAGCCGTTTTGCGGTCTATTCGCATGGAGTCAGGCTGGAGCGCGCGCCGTCCGAGTACATCGGCAGCAATATCGTCATCACCACCTCGGGCGTGTGTTCGCATGGCGCGCTGATGGGCGCCATTGCTGAACTGGGACCGGAGGCGGTGATGTTCTCCGTCGACTATCCCTATGAATCCACCGAAGTGGCCGCGCGGTTCATCGACAGCGCGCCGCTTGACGACACCACGCGCGCGCTGGTCTGCCACGGCAACGCGCAACGCCTGCTCAAGCTCTGATTGCACAACCTGGAAACCCCATGCAAAAAGTCTTTCGTATCGGCCAGATCGTCCCCAGCTCGAACACGACGATGGAAACCGAAATCCCCGCCATGCTGATGGCGCGCCAGCCGATCCGCCCGGAACGCTTCACCTTCCATTCAAGCCGCATGCGGATGAAGAAGGTGGTCAAGGAAGAACTCGCGGCAATGGATGCCGAGTCCGACCGCTGCGCGGTGGAGCTGAGCGATGCCCGCGTCGACGTGCTCGGCTATGCCTGCCTGGTCGCGATCATGGCGATGGGCCATGGCTACCACCGGCAGTCCGAGCAGCGCCTGAAGGCGCACACCACGGCCAACGGCGGCGACGCCCCTGTCATCACCAGTGCCGGCGCGCTGGTGGACGCGCTCAAGGTGATGGGCGCGAAGCGCATCGCAGTGGTCGCGCCCTATATGAAGCCGCTGACCGAACTTGTCGTGGACTACATCCGCAACGAGGGCTATGAAGTCGTGGACTACCGCGCGCTGGAAATCCCCGACAACCTGGAAGTCGGCCGCCACGATCCCGCGCGCCTGCCCGGTATCGTGGCGCAGATGAACACGCGGGATGCCGACGTGATCGTGCTGTCTGCCTGCGTGCAGATGCCGTCGTTGCCGGCCGTGGCGAAGGTCGAGGCGATGACCGGCAAGCCGGTGCTTACCGCCGCCATCGCCACCACCTACGCCATGCTCCGTGCACTGGACCTGGAGCCGGTCGTGCCGGGCGCTGGTGCGCTGCTGTCCGGCGCCTACTGAGGAGCGGCCATGAGTACGTTCCAGTACGGCGGCCACGTGCACGCCAACGGCATCCGGCAGCATTACCTGCGCTACGGCGGCAATGACGGCGAGCGTGCAGCGCGCGACGCCGTTGTTATCGTGCCCGGCATCACCAGCCCTGCGATCACCTGGGGCTTTGTGGGCGAGCATTTCGGCTCGCGCTTCGATACCTACATCCTCGACGTGCGCGGCCGCGGGCTGTCGTCGGCGGAGCGGGAGCTCGACTATGGCCTCGATGCACAGGCGCGCGACGTCGTGTCCTTTGCCGAAGCGCTTGGCCTGTCGCGCTACAGCGTGGTCGGCCATTCGATGGGCGCACGGATCGGCCTGCGTGCCGCGGCAGGAAAGCCAGGCGGGCTGGCGCGGCTGGTGATGATCGATCCGCCCGTGTCGGGCCCCAGGCGTCGCCCGTATCCAGCGCAGCTGCCGTGGTACGTCGATTCGATCCGGCTGTCCCGGGAAGGCACCGACCTGGAAGGCATGCGCCGCTTCTGCCCGACATGGTCCGACGAGCAACTGCGCCTGCGCGCCGAATGGCTGCACACCTGCAATGAGGACGCGGTGGTGCGCAGCTTCGAGGACTTCCACCGTGACGACATCCACGCCGACATGCCGCGGGTCGGGGTGCCCACGCTGTTGATGACGGCAGGGCGCGGCGACGTGGTGCGGCCCGAAGACGTCGCGGAGATCCGCACGCTGCTGCCCGGCGTGCTGGTCAGCCACGTGGCCAATGCCGGCCACATGATCCCGTGGGACGACGAAGCGGGCTTTTACGCGGCGCTGGGGGATTTCCTCGGCGCGCCGCTGGCGCAATCGCCGGCGCAATCAGCGAGCAAGGAGCCGACATGCCGGTAAGTGACCACCTGATGATCGAGGCCTGGCGCAAGGTGCTGCGGCTGTCCCGGCTGGAGCCGGGACAGACCGTCACCATCCTGACCAGTGCCGCCACCCACCCGCAGACGCTGTCCACCGCGCTCACCGCCACGCAGTCGATGGGTGCTATCGTCAACCGGCTGGACCTCCCGCCCGTCAATGGCGAGAAAGCGCTGAGCCGCGATGCGCTGGCCTACCTCGGCACCACGCCGCTGACCGGCAACGCTGCCGCCATCGCCGCGCTGAAGGCGAGCGACCTGGTGCTGGACCTGATGACGCTGCTGTTCTCACCCGAGCAGCACGAGATCCTGCAGGGCGGCACCAAAATCCTGCTCGCCGTCGAGCCGCCCGAGGTGCTGGCGCGCATGGTGCCCTGCGAGGCCGATCGCGAACGCGTGAAGGCGGCGTCTCAGCGGCTGGCAAGCGCGAACGAAATGCACGTCGTCTCGCCCGCCGGCACCGACCTGCGCTGCCCGCTGGGTGAGTTCCCTGCCATCAGCGAGTACGGATTTGTCGACGAGCCCGGGCGCTGGGACCACTGGCCCAGCGGCTTCGCGCTGACCTGGCCGAACGAAGGCGCCGCGCACGGCACCATCGTGCTGGACAGGGGCGACATCCTGCTGCCGCAGAAGGCTTACGTCACCGAGCCGATCCGGCTGACAATCGAATCCGGCTTTGCGACGCGCATCGAAGGCGGGCTCCATGCCGAGCTGCTGAGCGAGTACATGGCATCGTTCAACGACCCGGAAGCGTACGCGATCTCGCATATCGGCTGGGGGCTGCAGCCGCGCGCGCACTGGTCGACGCTGGGCCTGTACGACCGCGAAGCCACCATCGGCATGGATGCGCGCGCGTTCGAGGGCAACTTCCTGTTCTCGCTCGGCCCGAACAACGAGGCCGGCGGCCATCGCACCACGGCCTGCCATATCGACATCCCGGTGCGCCGCTGCACCGTGCGCCTGGACGGCGTCGACGTGGTGGTTGCCGGCAAGGTGACCGACGGCTTTCGCTACCCGGAGGACAAGTCGTGATGCACAAGGAAATCGGCGCATACCAGCGCCAGGGCTTCGGCAATGCGCTGGAGCTGGCTGGGCCCTTCGGGCTGCTGATCGTGGACTTCGTCAACGGCTTTGCCGATCCGGCGGTGTTCGGCGGCGGCAATATCCGCGAGGCCATTGCCAGTACCGTGCCGCTGCTCGCGGTGGCGCGGCGTGAAGCCTGGCCGGTCGCGCACAGCCGCATCGTCTATGCCGACGATGGCGCCGACCACAACGTCTTCTCGATGAAGGTGCCGAACATGCTGACGCTGAAGGAGCATGCCTTCAACAGCGCCATCGTGGCGGAACTGGCGCCACAGCCGGGCGAACTGGTGGTGCGCAAGACGGTGCCGTCGGCGTTCTTCGGCACGTCGCTGGCGGCGTGGCTGACCCAGCGCGGCGTGCGCACGCTGCTGGTGGCTGGCGCCGTGACCAGCGGCTGCGTGCGGGCCAGCGTGGTCGATGCGATGCAGTACGGCTTCCGCCCGCTGGTGCTGTCCGACTGCGTGGGCGACCGCGCGCTGGGGCCGCATGAGGCCAACCTGTTCGACATGGCGCAGAAGTACGCAACCGTCGCCACCCGGGCTGAGGGGCTTGCCGCCATCGGCGTGCGGGAATAGGCGCCTGTAGGGCGCGATGCGGTAAAGCCGCAATTGACAGGGCCGCCCGCATTTTCATAGGATTTTGGTCAGTATGCTGAATAAACCACGCTTATCATCGGAAGGGACAGGGCCATGACATCGTCGATGGAACCGGATCATCCGGAAAGCCCGCGCGGCCAGGGGGTCGGCGCCCGCGTGGCGCGCAAGGAGGACGCGCGGCACCTGCACGGCAAAGGCCGCTTTGTCGCGGACATTGCCATGCCGGACCTGCAGGAAGTGGCGTTCCTGCGCAGCCCGGTCGCGCACGCGCGGCTGCTGTCGGTGACCAAGCCGTCCCGTCATGCCGCCGCGGTGATCGTGCGCGAAGACATGGCGGCGGCCGCCGACATCGTCGCCGACTCGGCCTTCCCGTCCTACCAGCCTTCGGCGCAGCCGCCGCTGGCGAGCGGCAAGGTGCGCTTCGTCGGCGAGCCGGTGGCAATGGCGTTCGCACCCACGCGCGCCGAGGCCGAAGACATCGCCGAGCAGGTTGCCGTGTCGTTCGACGAACTGCCCCCGCTGGCGGACGTGACACAGGCGCGCCAGCTTGCCGGCGAGGTGCGCGTGCACGAGCACTGGCGCGACAACACCTTCCTGGCGCTGACCGCCGACAAGAACTTCGAGGCGCGCCAGCGCGAGGCCACGGTCGTGGTGCGCCGCCAGATCGACCTGGCGCGGCAGTGCATGGTGCCGATGGAAGGCAAGGCGGTGCTGGCCTACTGGGACCACCAGTTCGACCAGCTGGTGGTTTACAGCGCGACGCAGGTGCCGCACATGATCCGCACGATCCTGGCGCACTGCCTGGGGCTGGAGCAGGAGCGCGTGCGCGTGATCTCGCCCGACGTGGGCGGCGCCTTCGGCTACAAGTGCGTGCTGCAGCAGGAAGAGCTGTGCGTCGCCTGGCTGGCGCTGACCTACAAGCGCCCGTTCCGCTTTATCGAGGACCGGCGCGAGCACCTGACCGCAGGTGCCAACTCGCGTGAGCACCACTATGATTTGACCGCGTATGCCGACGCGCGCGGCCGCCTGCTGGCGCTCGATGCGAAGATCGTGATCGATGGCGGCGCCTATTCGGTGTGGCCGTTCACCATCGGGCTGGAGCCCGGGCAGGCGATCGGCAACCTGCCGGGGCCGTACGCCTTTGACGGCTACCGCTGCGAAACCACTTGCGTGGCGACGAACAAGCCGGGCTTCGTACCCTATCGCGGCGTGGCGCGCACCGGCGTCTGCTTTGCGATGGAACTGATGATCGACGCCATCGCCCGCGAGGTGGGACGCGAACCGTGGGAGGTGCGCTGTGAAAACCTGGTGCCGCCCGATGCCATGCCTTATGTCAACGTCACCAACAAGCATTTCGACGGCGGCGATTACCCGGCCAGCGTACGCAAGGCCATGGAGATGATCGGCCTGCCCGCGATCCGCGCGCGCCAGAAGGCGGGCCCGCGGGGCAACACCTATGTCGGCGTGGGTTTCGGCACCTACACCGAGCAATCGGCGCACGGCACCTCGGTGTTCGCCGCGTGGGGCACGCCGGTGATTCCGGGCTTCGATTCGGCGACGGTACGCATCACGCCGGACGGCGGGCTGGAGGTGCGCGTGGGCGTCCATTCGCACGGGCAGGGCATGGAGACCACCTTCGCGCAGATCGCCAACGAGATCCTTGGCATCGATATCGCGCGGATCAAGGTCGTGCACGGCGACACCGGACTGACGCCGTTCTCGACGGGAACGTATGCGTCACGCTCGCTGGTGATGTCCGGCGGCGCGGTGTCGCGCGCGTGCAAGGCGCTGCTGCCCCGCCTGCTGAAGATCGGCGCGCACATGCTCGGCCAGCCGCAGGATGCTGCAGGGTTCCGGGATGGCGCCGTCAGGGCCGGGGATGCGGGCGCCGCCAACATCGCGCGCATCGCCGACGCCTGGTACATCAACCCGCACCTGTTGCCACCGGACGTCGACCCGCAGGGGCTGGAAGTCACGATGGGCTTCAAGCCAGCCGTCGATACCGGCAGCTTCACCTATGCCACGCATGCGGTGGCGGTGGAGGTCGATATCGATTCCGGCCACGTCGAGATTCTTGACTACGTCGTGGTGGAGGACTGCGGCACCATGATCAACCCGATGGTGGTCGAAGGGCAGACCTACGGCGGCGTGGCGCAGGGCATCGGCACCGCGATGTTCGAAGCGATGCATTACGACGGCAACGGCCAGCCGCTGGCGTCGACGCTGGCGGACTACATGCTGCCGGGGCCGACCGAGATCCCGTCGATCCGCATCCATCATTTCGAGACGCCGTCACCGCATACGGAGTTCGGCGCCAAGGGCATGGGCGAGGGCGGGGCGATCGCGCCGCCGGCGGCGATCTTCAATGCCGTCAACGACGCGTTGCGCGATTTCGGCGTCGAGCTGAAGGAGACGCCGCTGACACCGCGCACGATCCTGGAAGCGCTGGATGCGGCCGAGGCCGATGCGCATAACCGGAAGGCAGCCTGACCGATGAAAGCCGTTGCATTCTGCTACCACGCGCCCGGCTCGCTGCCGGAAGCGCTGTCCCGCCTGGGCGCGGGCACCGATGTCTCCAAGGCCATGGGCGGCGGGCAATCGCTCGGGCCGATGCTGAACCTGCGTCTGACCCGGCCCGATACGGTGGTCGACGTGTCGGCGCTGAGCGAACTGCGCGACGTGACCGCGACCGCCGACGGCATCCGCATCGGCGCCTGCGTGACCCACGCTCAGATCGAGGACGGCGTGTTCGAGCCGCTGCGCGGCACCATGCTGCAGGCCGTTGCCGGCGGCATCGCCTACCGGGCGATCCGCAACCGCGGGACCGTAGGCGGCAGCCTCGCGCATGCGGATCCCGCGGCCGATTGGATAGTGGCCATGACCGCCTTGGGTGCGCACATCGAGATCGCGTCTGCCGCTGGCACGCGCGACGTGCCGATGGAGTCGTTCATGCTCGGCGCCTACACCACGGTACTGGCCGACGGCGAGCTGATCGCGGCGGTGCGGGTGCCGCCGAAGACCGCGCACACCCGCTGGGGCTACCAGAAGCTGTGCCGCAAGACCGGCGAGTTTGCCGAGGCCAGTTGCGCCGCATACTTCGACGCCAGCCGCCGCTTCGCCCGCATCGTGCTCGGCGCGCTGGACGGCCCGCCCATGGTGCTGCCCGGCCTGACGCGCGCCGTCGCGGCGCAGGGTGCGGCCGCGCTGACTGCCGATGCCGTCGCCGAAGCCGTCGCGCAAGCCGCGCCGGGCAAGGATGCCATCGACCGCAAGCTGTACCGAACCGTCGTGACGCGCTGCGTCGCGCAACTGCTGAACTGAGGAGCGCCCGTGCAGACCATCGAATTCACCGTCAACGGCCGCCGGGTGTCCGGCACGTGCGCGGACCGGACGCATCTGGGCGACTACCTGCGCGACACGCATCGCCTGACCGGCACCCACCTTGGCTGCGAGCACGGCGTGTGCGGCGCCTGCACCGTGCTGGTCGACGACAAGCCGGTGCGCTCGTGCATCACCTTTGCCGCCGCCTGCCAGGACGCCGACATCGTCACGGTGGAGGGCTACGAGGACGACGCGGTCATGGCCGACCTGCGCGCCGCCTTCAACCGGCACCATGCGCTGCAGTGCGGCTACTGCACGCCAGGGATGCTGGCCACCGCGCGCGATATCGTGCTGCGCCTGCCCGACGCCGACGAAGCCACCATCCGGCATGAGCTGTCGGGCAACCTGTGCCGCTGCACCGGCTACATGGGCATCGTCGCCGCCATCCGTTCGGTGCTGGACGCGCGCCGCGCGGCCGCCGGCGTGATCGCGCGGCATGCCGGCGCGGCAGCCGCGCCGCTGCCGTTCGCGGGCTTCACGGTTGCCGACGAGGCGCTCGGCACGCAGCCGCACCTGGCTGCAGCAGGCAGCGCCGAGCCGGAGCGCTCGGCCGACCGCAAGGGCTGGTCGCGCATCGAAGGCGGCTTTACCGTGCCTTATGCGCAGGACGAGGTATGGGCCTTCATGGCGGACCTGCCGGCCGTGGCGGGCTGCCTGCCCGGTGCGGTGCTGACGGAAATGGCCGGCGAGAAGGTCAAGGGCCATATCGCCATCAAGTTCGGCCCCATGTCGGCAAGGTTCGAAGGCGCCGCGCGCCTGCAGCGCGATGACGCGAACAAGCGTGGCGTGCTGAAGGGGGCGGGACAGGACTCGCTCAGCAATTCCAAGGCTGCGGGCGATATCGCCTACCAGCTCAGGGCCTTGTCGGCCGGCGAGACCGAAGTCGCGGTCGACCTGCAGTATTCGCTGCAAGGGCCGCTCGCGCAGTTCTCGCGCTCGGGGCTGGTGCGAGACTTCGTGCGGCGGATGATCGCCGACTTCGGCAGGTCGGTGTCGCGCAGGATGGATCCGACGCTGAGCGAGGCCGAGCGCAACCAGATCGCGCGGCTGAATCCGGTGGCGATGTTCTTCGGCGTGCTGTGGGAGCGCGTGCGGCGCCTGTTCGGCCCGCGCTGAACCACCTTGGCCGGTAAGGCGGGGAGCGCGGGCTCCTTGCCCGCCTTACCCCGGATGCACTACAACCAGTAGTGCGGTGGCCGTGGTCTTGCCACCATTGGAGATCGCATGTGCGACATCGGCCGCATAGCGCGCGGTCTCGCCGTGCCGCAGCTTCTTTTCATCGGCGCCCGCGCGCACCGTCATCGATCCGCTCAGCACCGACAGGTGCTCCTGGGTGCCGGCCTCGTGCGGCTCGGAGGCCAGTACGCCGCCGGCCTGGATCGTCAGCTCATACCACTCGAAGCGCCCGGCGAGATCGATCGGGCCCAGGATGCGCAGATCGCAGCGCGTGTCCGGGCTCTTCAGCGACGGGATCGCGTGCGGCTGGACCACGGTGATGCCGCCGCCGGGACGCTCGGCGGCGCCGCCGGCGAGGAAGTCGGTCAGGCTCACGCCGAGCGCATTGGCCAGGCGCCACAGCACCGCCACGGTCGGATTGGCCAGGTTGCGTTCGATCTGCGACAGCATCGACTTGGAAACCCCCGCGCGGCGCGACAGTTCGTCGAGCGACAGCCGTTGCTGCTGGCGCAGCGCCTGCAGCGCCATGCCGACGGCGGGCGGGCCGTCGGCCGGCTGGGTCTGGAGCAGGGCTTGCGTCATGGAATGATGTTCGTTATATTGCGCAAAACGTTCGATATACAGAACGCGTTCGATTTATCGATCGGATCGTAGCACATCCGCCAGCACACCAATCGACCGATCCACCATCCAGACCCAGGAGCCAAGCCATGCCGAATGCCCAGGCGTTCTATGCGTCCATCCGCGACGAGCTGCAATCCATCCGCGACGCCGGGCTGTACAAGAACGAGCGCGTGATTGCCACCCCGCAAGGCGCGCGCGTGCGCACCAGCGATGGCCGCGAGGTGATCAACCTGTGCGCCAACAATTACCTGGGCCTGTCGTCGCATCCGCGCGTGATCGAGGCCGCGCACGAGGCGCTGCGCACGCACGGCTTCGGCCTCAGCTCGGTGCGCTTCATCTGCGGCACGCAGGACCTGCACAAGACGCTCGAGGCCCGCCTGTCGAGCTTCCTCGGCACCGAGGACACCATCCTCTACGGCTCGGCCTTCGACGCCAATGGCGGCCTGTTCGAAACGCTGCTGGGGGCGGAAGACGCGGTCATCAGCGATGCGCTCAACCACGCCTCGATCATCGACGGCATCCGCCTGTCCAAGGCGCGGCGCTACCGCTACCAGCACAACGACATGGAAGACCTGCGCGCGCAGCTGGAACAGGCCCGCGCCGACGGCGCGCGCTACACGCTGGTGTTCTCCGACGGCGTGTTTTCGATGGACGGCACCGTCGCGCGCCTGGACCAGATGCGTGCGCTGTGCGACGAGTACGGGGCGCTGCTGGGCATCGACGAATGCCATGCCACCGGCTTCATGGGCCAGCGCGGCCGCGGCACGCACGAGGCGCGCGGCGTGTTCGGCAAGATCGATATCATCACCGGCACGCTCGGCAAGGCGCTGGGCGGCGCGTCGGGAGGCTTCACCAGCGCGCGCAAGGAAGTGGTGGCGCTGCTGCGCCAGCGCTCGCGGCCGTATCTGTTCTCGAACACGGTGGCGCCGGCGATCGTGGGCGCGTCGATCGCGGTGCTCGATATCCTCGAAGGCAGCACCGAGCTGCGCGACCGGCTCGAGCGCAACACCAGGTTCTTCCGCGCCGGGCTGGACCGGCTGGGCTTCGACGTCAAGGCCGGCGAGCACCCCATCATCCCGATCATGGTCTACGACGCCGACAAGGCGCAGCAGCTGGCGCAACGGCTGCTGGAGCTGGGCGTGTATGTGGTGGGCTTCTTCTACCCGGTGGTGCCCAAGGGGCAGGCGCGCATCCGCGTGCAGATGAGCGCGCTGCATGACGAGACCACGCTGCAGGCGGCGCTCGACGCTTTCAGCCAGGCCGGCCGCGAACTGGGGCTGATCCGATGACCGACGGCACGCCCAGGATCCTGATCGTCGGCGCCAACGGGCAGATCGGCTCCGAGCTGGCACTGGCGCTGGCCGAGCGCTACGGCCGCGGCAGCGTCATTACCTCCGACGTGGTGCCGACCGGCCGCCACGTGCACATCACGCACGAGATGCTCAACGCCACCGACCGCGGCGAACTCGCCACCGTGGTCGAGCGCCATGGCATCACGCAGGTCTACCTGCTGGCGGCGGCGCTGTCAGCCACCGGCGAAAAGGCGCCGCAGTGGGCGTGGAACCTCAACATGACGAGCCTGCTCAACGTGCTGGAACTGGCGCGGCAGACCGGACTGGAGCGCGTGTTCTGGCCCAGCTCGATCGCGGCGTTCGGCCCGACTACGCCAGCCGTGGAGACGCCGCAGAAGACCGTGATGGAGCCGACCACCGTCTATGGCATCTCCAAGCAGGCGGGCGAGGGCTGGTGCCGCTGGTATCACGCCAACCATGGCGTCGACGTGCGCAGCGTGCGCTATCCCGGCCTGATCTCGCACAAGACCCCGCCCGGCGGCGGCACCACCGACTATGCCGTCGATATCTTCCATGCGGCGGTGAAGGGCGAGCCCTACACCTGCTTCCTGCGCGAGGACGAGGCCCTGCCGATGATGTATATGCCCGATGCCATCCGCGCCACCATCGAACTGATGGAAGCGCCGGCGGCGCAGTTGACCGAGCGCGGCAGCTACAACATCGCCGGCATGAGCTTTACCCCGGCACAGATCGCCGCGGCCATCCGCGAGCAGGTGCCGGGATACCAGATCCGCTACGAGCCGGACTATCGCCAGGCGATCGCGCAGGGCTGGCCTGATTCGATCGACGATACGGTCGCGCGCGCGGACTGGGGCTGGCGGGCGCAGTACGGGCTCCGCGAGATGGTGGCCGACATGCTGGCCAGCCTGCGCGCGACCCTGCCGGCCTGAGCCGCTACGGCGCCGGGTTGCCTTCGATCCTGCCGTCGATGGCAATGCGGATGCCTTCGGTCCCGACCGCCACCGGCCCGGTGCGCCCGACCAGGTCGCCTGTCTTCGGCACAGCGCTGCCGCTGGCGGAGATCCGCGCTTCCAGCATCACCTGCTGTTGTCCCGAAAGCCGATGGTCGGGGCGCATCGCCATGGCATCGTCCAGCGTGAACGACAGCGGCAGGTCGCGTGCCGTGCGCCGCAGCACCGCCAGCGGCATGCGCGAGCCGTCCACCGGCAGCGCATAGACGAACAGCGTGTCGCCCGCTTGCGGCGCGCGCCCGGCCTGCTCGCTCAGCGTCACCATGCCGGTGATGGCCGCGGCCGGCGCCGCCTCAGCGGTGCCGCGCGCGGCCGCGAGGTTGGCGGCGATGCGCGCCGCGGTCTGCGAATCCGCCGGCAGCAGCCGGTACAGGTGTTCCCAGTAGCCGATCGCCGCCTGCCGGTCGCCGCGCTCCGTCGCCGCGCTGGCGGCGAGCGCCAGGCCCTTGGGGTCGTCGGGATCGAGCACCAGCGCCTGGCGCACCTGCGCCATCGGCGCGCCGTCCAGCACGCCGCCGTTCAGCGTGGCCAGCACGTCGGCGTAATCGGAGCGCAGCGCCGCCACTTCCGGCGCCAGCTCGACCGCGCGCGCGTAGGCGGCCGCGGCATCCGCATGGCGCTCCAGCACGCTGTACGAACGCGCCAGCATGGACCAGCCCTGCGCATCGCCGGGCGCTTCGCGCAAACGCTGCGCGAGCTGGTTCACCATGCCCTCGACCTGCGCGCCGCTCAACTGGTGCTCGCTGCCGCTGGCCGCGGGCAGGTCGTCGGCGCGCCACAGCGCCACCGGGTTGCCCAGATGCAGGTAGAGCAGGATGGCGGCGCTGGGCAACGCGGCCAGCAGCACTGCGGCGAGCAGCGGCGAGGGCCCCGCGCCGACCGGCGTGGTGGCGCTCCCGGCGGCCTCGTCCAGCAGCCGGCGGCCCAGTTCATCGCGGGCTTCGGCATGGCGCGCCGCGCTCAGGGTGCCGGCGTGCAGGTCGCGGTCGAGTTCGCGCGACTGGTCGTGGTAGAGGTCGACCAGCAGCGCGCGCTCGAGCGTGGCGGGATCGGACTGCGCGCGGCGGCGCAACAGCGGCCAGAGCAGGCACAGGGTGGCCGCGGCGATCAGCGCCGCGGCCAGCAGCCAGAAGGTGGTCATGGCGGGCGGCGCTCCGTGGTCGAGGCATTCAGCAAGTCCGCAAGCTGGCGCTGCGCGGTGGCGTCCAGCGGCGCCTCGGCCGGGGTGCCGGTGGGGGGGTTGCGCGAGCGCGCCCGCACGATCGCGGCCACGGCCGCGGCCAGCAGCAGCAACGGCCCGAACCACAGCAGCCAGGTCAGCGGCCGCAGCGGCGGCTGGTACAGCACGAAGTCGCCGTAGCGCTGCACCAGGTAATCCTTGATGGCGGCGTCGCTGGCGCCATCACGCAGCTGCGCGCGGATCTGTCGGCGCAGGTCCACCGCCAGCTCGGCATTGGAGTCGGCCAGGGTCTGGTTCTGGCAGACCAGGCAGCGCAGTTCGCCGGAGAGCGCATGCACGCGCGCATCGAGCTCGGCTTCGCTCAGCGCCGCCGCGTGCATCGTCACGCCGCAGAGCGTTACGGCGAGCAAGCAGCGCGCGTGGCTACGCATGGCCATCTCCCTGCCGCTGCAGTTGCTCGATCAGCGGGACCAGCTTGCGCTCCAGCACCTCGCGCGTGACCGGCCCGACCTGGCGGTAGCGCACCACGCCATGCTGGTCGATGACGAAGGTCTCCGGCACGCCGTAGACGCCGTAGTCGATGCCGACCCGGCCATCGGCGTCGACCAGCGACGCGGCATAGGGATCGCCCAGCCGCCGCAGCCAGTCGCGCGCGGCGCCAGCCTCGTCCTTGTAGTTGAGACCGTACAACGGCACCGGCGCGCGCGCGGCAAAGTCCACCAGCAGCGGATGCTCGGTGCGGCAGGCGGCGCACCACGAGGCCCATACGTTGAGCAGCCAGACCTTGCCGCGCAGGTCGGCGCTGGCGAGCGTGCGGCCTTCGGGCGCCAGCAGCGGCAGGTGGAACGCTGGCGCGGCCTTGCCCACCAGCGGCGACGGCAGCTCGCGCGGATCGTGGCGCAGGCCTGCGGCCAGCGCCACGGCGAGGGCGAGGAAGGCGGCCAGTGGCAGCAGGAAGCGCGTCATGCCGGGGTCTCCTCGCGGACCGAGCTCAGTGCCGGCACCGCCGGTGCATCGGCAGGGGCCGGTGCGTTGAGCGGGCCGGCGGCGCGGCGCCGCAGCCGGTAGCGCTTGTCGCAGACCGCCAGCAGGCCGCCCAGCGCCATCAGCACGCAGCCGGCCCAGATCCAGCCGACAAAGGGCTTGACGTGGATGCGCACGGCCCAGGCGCTGCCGTCGGCGTCGTTGCCGACATGCTCGCCCAGCGCCACGTAGAGGTCGCGCGTCGCGCCGCTGTCGATCGCCGCCTCGGTGGTGGGCATGTCCTGGCTGCGGTAGATGCGGCGCTCGGGATGGAGCACCGCCACGCGCCGGCCGTCGCGCGAGGCCACCAGCGTGCCGCGCAACGCGTCGTAATTGGGGCCGCCGGCTTGCGTCACGCCGGCAAAGCGGAAGTCGTAACCGCCCACGCTGACGCTGTCGCCGGCGCGCATCGGCAGCTCGCGCAGGCTTTCCTGGCCGGACACCAGCGTCACGCCGGCGATAAAGACGCCCACGCCGGCGTGCGCCAGCAGCATGCCCCAGTAGCCGGGCGTAAACTGGCGCAGCCCCGCCAGCCGGCGGCCGCGCTGGTGCTGCAGCCGCGCCGCTACGCTAGCCACTGCGCTCAGCACGCTCCAGGCCGCCAGCAGCAGCCCCAGCCCGCTCAGCGCCGAGGCATTGCGCAGCGCCAGCAGCAGCCCCGCGCCGAGCGCGGCGCTGGCAACCGCGGCCCAGCGTAGCCGGCGCGCCATGCCGGGCAGGTCGCCGTGGCGCCAGCGCGCCAGCGGCGCCGCGCCCATCAGCAGCACCGCGGGCGCCATCAAGGGCACGAACACCTGCTCGAAATAGGCCGGACCGACCGAGATCTTGCCCAGTCCGAGCACATCGACCAGCAGCGGGTAGAGCGTGCCCAGCAGCACCGTGGCGGCGGCCACCGCCAGCAGCACGTTGTTGGCCAGCAGCATCGACTCGCGCGACACCGCCGCAAACTCCACGCGGCGCGCCAGCGCCGGCGCGCGCCAGGCATACAGCGCCAGCGCCAGCCCGGTCACCAGCCCCAGCAGCGCCAGGATGAAAATGCCGCGCTTCGGGTCCACGGCGAAGGCGTGGACCGAGGTCAGCACGCCCGAGCGGACCAGGAAGGTGCCGAGCAGGCTCAGCGAGAAGGTGAAGATCGCCAGCAGCACGGTCCACGCGCGAAACGCGCCGCGCTTTTCGGTGACCGCCAGCGAATGCATCAGCGCGGTGCCGGCCAGCCAGGGCATGAACGAGGCGTTCTCGACCGGGTCCCAGAACCACCAGCCGCCCCAGCCCAGCTCGTAGTAGGCCCAGGCGCTGCCGAGCATGATGCCCAGCGTCAGGAAGGTCCAAGCCACCGTGGTCCACGGCCGCGACCAGCGCGCCCAGGCCGCGTCGACACGCCCGGCCAGCAGCGCCGCCACGGCAAAGGCAAAGGTCACCGAGAAGCCGACGTAGCCCATGTACAGCAGCGGCGGGTGGAACACCATGCCGGGATCCTGCAGCAGCGGGTTGAGGTCGCGGCCCTCCATCGCCGGCGGCAGCAACCGCACGAACGGGTTGGAGGCAAACAGCAGGAACGCCAGGAAGCCGGCGCTGATCGCGCCCATCACCGCCAGCACGCGGGCCACCGCGGCCAGCGGCAACTGCCGGCTCCATACCGACACCGCCAGCGACCACAGCGCCAGCATCAGCGTCCACAGCAGCATCGAGCCCTCGTGTCCGCCCCACACCGCGGCGATGCGGTAGGCCAGCGGCAGTGCGCTGTTGGCGTTGGCGGCGACGTAGCGCACGCTGAAGTCGTGGTCGACGAAAGACCAGGTCAGCGCGGCAAACGACAGTGCCACCAGCCCGCATTGCACGCGCGCGGCGGGGCGCGCCAGCGCCATCCATGCGAGCCGGCCGCGCGCCGCGCCGGCCAGCGGCACCACCGCCTGCACCAGCGCCACCAGCAGCGCGACGATCAGCGTGAAGTGGCCCAGTTCGGCGATCACCGGCGCACCTCCTGCGTGGCCTTGGTGCCGGCCACGCGCGGGTTCGCCTGACCGGCCTGCTTCAATGCATCGGCGGCCTCGGGCGGCATGTAGTTTTCGTCGTGCTTGGCCAGCACCTCGCTGGCGATGAAAGTGCCGTCCGCGCGCAGCTGGCCGCGCGCGACCACGCCCTTGCCTTCGCGGAACAGGTCGGGCAGCAGGCCGCGATACTGCACTGGCACCTCGCGCGCGGTATCGGTCACGACGAAGCGCACCGTCATGCCGTCGCCCTCGCGCCGGATCGACCCTGGCGCGACCAGTCCGCCCAGCCGGAAGCTGCGCGCCACCGGCGCCTCTTGCGCGGCGACCTGGCTCGGGCTGAAGAAGAACACCAGGTTGGCGCGGAAGGCATTGAGCACCAGCGCCGCCGCGATGCCGCAGCAGGCCATGCCCGCGGCCAGCAGCCCGAGGCGGCGCTGGCGCGGCGTCATCGCTCGGCTTCCCGATCCCGCTGCCGGCGCGTGGCCCGGCTGCGGCGCGCCAGCAGCGCCAGCTCCAGCCCCAGCAGCAGCGCACTCACGCCGAACGCACCGGCGATGAAGGTGCCGTGGCGCCCATCGGTCAGCAGCGCGGGCAGCATAGAGGCCAGGGTCATGCGCGGTCTCCGTCAGCCATGGCCGGGCCGTGCGGCACCTCGCCATGTTCGCGCAGGATGCAGCGCACGCGCACCAGCGCCACCGCCACCGTGTACAGCCAGCACGCCAGCGTCATCAGCAGCATGCCGGCCAGCATGGTGGCGGCCATCGACGGCGCCGCGGTCAGGCTGACCGAGGCCCCCTGGTGCAGCGTGTTCCACCACTGCACCGAGAAATAGATCACCGGTATGTTGACCACACCCACCAGCGCGAGCACCGCGCAGGCGCGCTCCGCGCGGCGCGGCTCGTCGATGGCGGCTTCCAGCGCGATAAAGCCCAGGTACAGGAACAGCAGGATCAGCTCGGAGGTGAGCCGCGCGTCCCACACCCACCACGTGCCCCAGGTGGGCTGGCCCCACAGCGCGCCGGTCCACAGCGCCAGCACGGTGAAGAGCGCGCCGGTCGGCGCCAGCGCCGACGCCATCATCGACGACAGCCGCGTGCGCAGCACCAGCGCCAGCGCGCAGTAGCCCGCCATGACCAGGTAGATCAACATCGACATCCATGCCGCCGGCACATGGATGAAGATGATGCGGTAGACCTCGCCCTGCTGCGCGTCGGTGGGCGCGACGCCGAAGCCGACATACAAGCCGGCGAGCGCGAATGCCGCCGCCGTGGCGAAGCACCACGGTGCCATGCGTCCGGCCAGCGGATAAAAGCGCACCGGCGCGGCATAGGCCAGCCAGCCGAGGCGTGCGCGCGCCTGTGGCGGGATGCGCCGTGGCGCGGATGGCACGGATGGCAGCGGCTGGCTCATGCCGGGGTCTCCATGGCAATGCGCAGGCCGGCGGCGGCGGCCAGCGGGCACAGGAACAGCGACAACGCCAGGCACGCGCCCAGCAGCGAGAACTGCGCCGTCACGTCGAGCCCGGCATCGGCGGCAGCCGCGGCGCCGGCGCCGAACACCAGCACCGGCACGCACAGCGGCAGCACCAGGATGCACAGCAGCACCGCGCCGCCGCGCAGGCCCAGCGTCAGCGCCGCGCCCACTGCGCCGATCAGGCTCAGCGCCGGCGTGCCGACCAGCAGCGATGCGGCCAGCAATAGCGTGGTGCCAAACGGCAACCCGTATTGCTGCGCCAGCAGCGGCGTCAGCACCAGCAGCGGCAGCCCGCTGGTGAGCCAGTGCGCGGCGATCTTGGCCAGCACCAGCAGCGCCAGCGGATGCGGTGACAGCAGCAGCTGGTCCAGGCTGCCGTCGGCATGCTCCTGCGCGAACAGGCGCGACAGCGACAGCATCGAGGCCAGCAGCGCCGTCACCCACAGGATGCCCGGCGCCAGCGCGCGCAGCTGCTGCGGCTCCGGCCCGAGCGCCAGCGGGAACAGGCTCGCGGCCATGACAAAGAACACCACGCCGCCGAGCATGCTGCCGCGCCGCCGCCACGACAGCGAGACATCGTGCGCGACGATGGCGGCGAAGGTGCCCGGCATGCCGGTCATGCCCATCATGCACCCGCTCCGTCCAGGCGCAGCACCGCGCCGCCGCCGGGCAGCAACTGGTGCGTGGCGATCACGGCCATGCCGCCAGCGGCCAGATGCGCGTCCAGCTGGCGCTGGAAGCGCGCGCAGCTGTCCGCATCCAGCGCGGTCACCGGTTCATCCAGCAGCCACAGCGTGCGCGGCGCCAGCGCCAGCCGCGCCAGCGCTACGCGGCGCCGCTGGCCTTGCGACAGCGTGCGCACCGGCACGTGCGCGACGCGCTCCAGCCCCTGCGCCGCCAGGGCGCGCGCGACGCTGGCGGCGCGCTCGCCGGCGTCGGCATGGCGGCCAGCATGGTGGCCAACGAGGCGGGCAGCAAAGCGCAGGTTCTCGGCCGGGGTCAGGTCGATGTCGATGCCGTTGGCGTGGCCGAGGTAGGCCATCGCCTGCTGGAACTCCGGGTCGGCGGCGCGCAGCGGGCGGCCATGCCATTGCAGCGTGCCGGCATCGGCGCTGGCCAGGCCGCACAGCACGCGCAGCAGCGTGGTCTTGCCGCTGCCGTTGGCGCCCAGCACCTGCAGCAGCCCGCCCGGCGCCAGGCCGAAGTCGATCCCTTGCAGGACCGTGCGGCCGGCACGCGACACCGCCAGGCCGCTGGCGCTGAGCACGGGCGCGGCGGCAAGCGTCATTTCGCCTCGGCCTTCGACATGTCCGGAAGTTGGTGGGCGATGCCCTTGTGGCAGTCGATGCAGGTCTTCTCCTTGTTGGCCAGGTAGGTCGAATGCATGGCCTGCGCGCGCGGGCTCTGCCGGGTGAAGTCCATCGACTGGTAATCGTGGCAGTTGCGGCATTCCAGCGAATCGTTGGCCTTGAAGCGGGCCCACTCGTGCTGCGCCAGCGTGAGCCGGTGCGCCTGGAATTTCTCGCGCGTGTCGACGGTGCCGAAGATCTTGGCCCAGACCTCCTTGGACGCCTGCATCTTGCGCGCCATCTTGGTGGTCCAGTTGTGCGGCACATGGCAGTCAGAGCACTTGGCACGCACGCCGCTGCGGTTAGTGAAATGGATGGTGCCCTGCAGCTCCTGGTAGACGTTGTCGCGCATCTCGTGGCAGCCGGTGCAGAACTGCTCGGTGTTGGTCAGCTCCAGCGCGGTGTTGAACGCGCCCCAGAACACCACGCCGGCGATAAAGCCGCCCAGCGTCAGGAAGCCCAGGCTGAAGTAGGCGCTGGGCCGGTTGATGGTTCGCCAGTAACGCTTGATCAGGTCGAGCATGGCGCGCATCCGCTAGTTGGGCGAGCCCTTGGCGCCGGGCTTGCGCTTGAGCATCTGCTCGACATCGATGAAGCTGTTGCCCACCAGCGGCTTGGCGTCCGCCTGCGGCACGTGGCACTGCGTGCAGAAATAGCGGCGCGGCGACACTTCGGCCAGCACGTTGTTGTCGCGGTCCATGTAGTGCGTAATGCTGACCGGGATCGCCTGGGTCTCTTCGGTGCGGGTGCGCGCATGGCAGAACATGCAGCGGTTGAAGTCCTTGTCGACCTGGTAGCCGTCGATCTTGTGCGGGATGGTCGGCGGCTGCATGGTGTAGTTGCGGTTGCGGCGGATGTCCTTGTTCTCGGTCGGGTACAGGATCGGGGCCTTGGTCTCGTTGCCGATGGGCGTGTTGCCGCGCATGGCATCGACCAGCCCTTGCTGCTGCTGTTGCTGCTGCTGTGCGCGCGCCGGCAGCGGCAATGCCGCCAGAGCCGCCAGCAGCAGCGTGAGCAAGGCCAGCAGTGGCACCCAGGATCGACTCGGTTTCATGGCGTCTCCTGTTGTATCGGCCGCGCTAGACCTTGACGATCTTGACCGCGCACTTCTTGAAGTCGGTCTGCAGCGAGATCGGGCAGGTCGCGTCGAGCGTGACCTTGTTGATCAGCTGGCTGGCGTCGAACCACGGCACGAACACCAGCCCGCGCGGCGGCGCATCGCGCCCGCGGGTCTCCAGGCGCGAGCGCATGCTCCCGCGCCGCGACACCACTTCCACTTCCACGCCGCGGCGCAGGCCCATGGCCCTGGCGTCCTCCGGGTGCATGAATACCACCGCGTTGGGGAAGGCGCGGTACAGCTCGGGCACGCGGCGCGTCATCGAGCCGGAATGCCAGTGCTCCAGCACGCGCCCCGTGACCAGCCAGTATGGATACTCCTTGTCGGGCGATTCGGGGGGCGGCTCGTAGGGCAGGGCGAAGATCACCGCCTTGCCGTCGGGGTTGCCGTAGAACTGGTAGCCGGTGCCGGCCTTCACGTAGGGATCGCTGCCTTCGCGGTAGCGCCAGCGGGTTTCCTTGCCGTTGACCACCGGCCAGCGCAGGCCGCGCGCCTCATGGTAGGCGTCGAACGGCGCCAGGTCGTGGCCATGGCCGCGGCCAAAGGTGGCGTATTCCTCGAACAGCCCCTTCTGCACGTAGAAGCCAAAGGCCTTGGCCTCGGCGTTGTTGTACTCGGTGCTGACTTCCTTGAGCGGGAACTTGTCGACCTGCCCGTTGCGGTAGAGCACGTCGAACAGGGTCTTGCCGCGGTATTCGGGCTTCTTCGCGATCAGGTCGGCGGGCCAGACGTCCTCGACCTTGAAGCGCTTGGAAAACTCCATCAGCTGCCACAGGTCGGAGCGCGCCTCGCCCGGCGCATCGACCAGCTGGTGCCAGAACTGCGTGCGGCGCTCGGCATTGCCGTAGGCGCCTTCCTTCTCGACCCACATCGCGCTCGGCAGGATCAGGTCGGCCGCGAGCGCGGTGACGGTGGGGTAGGCGTCAGACACCACGATGAAGTTGGCGGGATTGCGGTAGCCCGGCAAGCCCTCTTCCATCAGGTTGGCCGCCGCCTGCATGTTGTTGTTGACCTGCACCCAGTACGCATTGAGCTTGCCGTCCTTGAGCATGCGGTTCTGCAGCACGGCGTGGTAGCCCGGCTTGTCGGGAATGGTGCCCGCCGGCAGCTTCCAGATGCGCTCGGCTTCTTCGCGGTGCTTGGGATTGGTCACCACCATGTCCGCCGGCAGCCGGTGCGAGAAGGTGCCGACCTCGCGCGCGGTGCCGCAGGCTGACGGCTGCCCGGTCAGCGAGAACGGGCTGTTGCCGGGCGTGGCGATCTTGCCGGTCAGCAGGTGCAGGTTGTAGACCATGTTGTTGGCCCAGCTGCCGCGCGTATGCTGGTTGAAGCCCATGGTCCACAGCGACATCACCTTGATGTTGGGGTCGGCATAGAGCTCGGCCAGCTGGTCGAGCTTGGCCTTGGGCACGCCCGACAGCTTGCTGACGGTATCTGCATCGTACTTGGCCACGAAGCGCGCGAAGTCGTCGAACGTGATCGGGCGCGAGGCGCCGGGATCGGCGGCGTTCTTGGCCGCCTTCTGCAGCGGATGCTCGGGACGCAGGCCATAGCCGATGTTGGTCACGCCTTCCTTGAACACCGTGTGCTTGTTGACGAAGTCCTTGTTGACCTTGTTGTTCTTGATGATGTAGTGGGCGATGTAGTTCATCATCGCCAGGTCGGTCTGCGGCTTGAAGATGATGGGGATGTCGGCCAGGTCGAAGGAGCGGTGGGTGAAGGTCGACAGCACCGCCACGCGGGTCTTGGGATGGCTCAGGCGCCTGTCGGTGATGCGGGTCCACAGGATGGGATGCATCTCGGCCATGTTCGAGCCCCACAGCACGAAGGCATCGGCAGCCTCGAAATCGTCATAGCAGCCCATCGGCTCGTCCATGCCGAAGGTGCGCATGAAGCCCTGCACCGCTGACGCCATGCAATGCCGTGCATTGGGATCGATGTTGTTGGAGCGGAAGCCGGCCTTGTACAGCTTGGACGCGGCATAGCCTTCCCACACGGTCCACTGGCCCGAGCCGAACATGCCCACCGCGGTCGGGCCTTTCTCTTTCAGCACGCGCTTGAACTGGCGCTCCATCTCGTCGAAGGCGCGCTCCCACGTGACCGGCGCGAATTCGCCGTTCTTGTCGTACTGGCCGTTCTTCATGCGCAGCAGCGGCCTGGTCAGCCGGTCCTGGCCGTACATGATCTTCGACAGGAAGTAGCCCTTGACGCAGTTCAGTCCCTTGTTGACCTCGGCCTGGGGGTCGCCGTTGGTGGCAACCACCTTGTTGTCCTTGACCGCCACCGTGACGCCGCAGCCGGTGCCGCAGAAGCGGCACGGCGCCTTGGACCACTTCAGCTTTGTGACCTCGCTGTCCGTGACAAAGTTGGCGGCTCCGGCCGGCAGCGTGACGCCGGCCACCGATGCCGTTGCGGCGACAGCGGTCTGCTTGATGAAATCGCGGCGGGAGAGGGTCATATGCCTGCCTCCTCGTTCATTGCTGGGTTCACGGCCTGGTGCATGGCCTCGGCATCTTCGTTGTGCTGGTAGACGAGCGCGGCCGACAGCACGCCGTCGAGCTGATGCAGAAAGGTCAGATGCGCGGCGATGGCGCGCGAGGTAGGCGCTTCGATGGTGACCACCAGCTTGCCGCTGTCGCTGGCGGCATGGATCTCGGCGCCGGCGATGGCGTCGATCGCCGCACGCACCTGCGGCAGCCTGGCGGGAAGTGCATGGACCACGATGCCGGCGATATGCCACTCTGCGTCCGTCGGCAGCGGCTGGATGGGGATGGCACGTCTTGCAGCGGGCATGCGCAAGCTCCGGTTCGATGCCGTTTCAGTCTGTGCTGCAGCTTGTTTTTATCAATTCAATGCCCCGGTGTCGCCGCTTGCGCAACACCAGCCTGCGTGGGCCGCCTAGTGGGACGGCGGTCCGCTGATCAACTGGGTCATCCAGACAATGAACCCATAGCCCGCGACGATGATGACGGACAGCACCGGCACCATGACCGCGGTCAGGAAAAGGAAACTGCGCAGTTCTTCTTGCTTGCGTTGGGGATCTTGGGTTTCACCGGTATCCATCGTCGTTGACGTCCTCGTCAAAAGGGATCAGGCGCGGCCCGATGTGTTACACCATTAAAGGAAGCGCAGGGCAAGGTGTCAAGACTGCACTTGCCCGCGCCAGCGCGCGCCGGCGCGAGATGCGGCATAGGCCGCGGCGCCGGCTGTGCGATGACCCGATTGCGGTAGCACGGGCCGGGCGCAGTGCCGGCCGGATATGTCGTCTAGTGATAGGTCACCACGACCAGGTAGGCGGGCGCCGCCCCTCGGCGGGCGGCGCGGGCGGGTTCCACGTTGAGCCTGGCGATGCCGATGCGCGCGGGTCCGGCCTGCCGCGGCGGGGTCACAGTGACCGGGGCCGAGAGCATCTGCCCGGACGGCTGCTGGCAACTGGCCTGCACCATGCCGGCGGAGGGCCGCAGTGCACAGGATGGATTGGTGATAGCCCCCAGAAACGTAATGGTGCCGGTTTGCGCTGCGGCGCTGCCAATCCCGGCGCTCCCCAGCAACGCGGCCGCGGCCAGCCGGCCGGTCAGGGCGGCGGCCTTCCTGCTCCGTTCAAGCGACATGTCTGACCTCACGATTGTTGGTGCGGCGCCGACGCGGGCCGCCTTTGTCATCGCGTTCCGTGCAGGCCCACCAATGCGCGTGTGGGCTGCATTCAGCATAGTCTCGCGTTCAGAGCTTGGTCAGCATTTAAGACAGTTTGGTGAAGTTGCCGCAGGGTCCGGCGATGGCCCCGTGACTACGCCGCGCCGCGCAGGAGCAGCCGCGAGCGGGCGAAGCCGGCATGGGTCCGCAGCGCCTGCATCAGCTGCTCGGACGGCGCGCGGTCCAGGTCAGTCACCACATAGCCGGTGTGGCCACGCGTCTGCAGGTGCTGGCCGGTAATGTTCACGCCTTCCTGCGCCAGCAGCGTGTTCAGCGCCGCCAGCGCGCCGGGCGCGTTGCCGTGCACGTTGAGCAGGCGCGCCGGCGCATGCAGCGGGCCGGGATCGACCTCGGGAAAGTTGACCGCGCCGATGGTGCCGCCGGTGGCCAGAAAGTGTGCGAGCTTGGCCGCGACCTCGGTGCCGATGTTCTCCTGCGCTTCTTCGGTGCTGCCGCCGACGTGCGGGGTCAGCAGCACGTTGGGCAGGTTCTGCAGTTCGCTGGTGAACGGGTCCTGGTTGGTCTTGGGCTCTTCCGGGAACACGTCGATGGCCGCGCCGCCCAGGCGCTTCTCGCGCAGCGCCGCGGCCAGCGCGGCGATGTCGACCACGCTGCCGCGCGAGGCATTGATCAGGATCGCGCCCGGCTTGAACGCCGCGAGGATGTTGGCATCGATCATGTTGCGCGTGCGCGGCGTGGCCGGCACGTGCAGCGTCACCACCTCGGCCTGCGACACCGCTTCTTCGAGCGAGCCCGCGGCGCGGGCCGACCCGTGCGAGAGCCGCGCCAGCACATCGTAGTAGACCACGCGCATGCCCATCGATTCGGCCAGCACGCCTACCTGCGAGCCGATATTGCCGTAGCCGACGATGGCGATGGTCTTGCCGCGCGTCTCGAACGCGCCTGCGGCGCCCTTGGCCCATTTGCCGGCATGCGCGAGCGTGTTCTTCTCGGGGATCCGGCGCAGCAGCATCACCGCTTCGGCAACTACCAGTTCGGCCACCGAACGGGTGTTGGAAAAGGGCGCGTTGAAGACCGGAATGCCGGCGGCGGTGGCCGCGTCCAGGTCGACCTGCGAGGTGCCGATGCAGAAGCAGCCGATCGAGAGCAGTCCGGGCGCGCTGCGGATATCGTCCGCGCGCAGGTGGGTGGCGGAGCGGATGCCGACCACGTCGTGGCTGGCCAGCACCTGGCGCAATTCGGCTCCGGCCAGCGCGCCGGTGCGGCGCTCGACCTGCAGCCCGGCTTCGGCCAGCCGGGCGTTGGCGCTCTGGTGGATGTTCTCGAGCAGGATGGCTGTGGTCACGTTGGTTTTCCGCATGGAGGGTTGGCGGACATTGCCGCATCGCCTCCATTCTGCGCGCAAAACGGTGGCGGGGCCGGGGAGCCCCTGCTGCCGGCATTGGCACCGGACGCGGCTTCCGCGTCAGCCGTCAGCGCGCGCGGCGCGCGTCGCCGCCAAGCGGATCGACGATGATCATGGTCTGGCGCAGCACGCCGGCGTTGTCGAAGTAGCAGCTGAAGTGCGCCGTCTGCAGGCCGTCCTTATACATGCGCCAGGACCAGGCTTCACGCTGCATCAGCGGGTAATACTGCACCGGCTCGCGCGGCAGGCCGAAGTGCTGCTGCACGTCCTGCTTGGTCCAGACCCCGACCTGGGCGCGATAGATCTCGGCTTCGGTCAGCATCTGGCGGTAGCGGGTCAGCCGGCCCGCGGCATCGAAATCTGCAGCGTAGACCTCATGGCCGAAGGGTTGCCGCGACCACAGCCAGCGGGTGGTGCCATCGGCCAGGCGGTGGGTTTCGGTGGGTGGTCCGAAAGTCTGGCGCACGGCGCTTTCTGGGCTGCCGATCATCTGCTGGCCGGTCTGCTCCGGCTGCAGCGTGGCACAGGCGCCGAGCAGGGTGGCGGCTATGCAAAAGAGGCTGAGGTGACGGCGGGGCAGGGACCGGGGTGGCATGGCGCGCTCCTGCAAGAAGGGGTATCCGCAGCCGCCATTGTCCGGCTGCCGGCCCGCCCGGCGCAACCGGCTCAGCCCGCACAACCTGGGCAACAACCCGGCCGGCACGCGGGGGCCGGCACGCGCCGGCTTAGCAGCGGCCCTTCTTGGCCTGGCCCGGCGGGCAGAACGACTCGTTGCCGTACGGGTCGATGCGGCAGTTGCCTTTCTTGGCCTGCCCCGGCGGGCAGCCCTGCGGGCCGCCGCCGTAGGTGTCATATGGGGCTACCACGCAGCCGCCGAGCAGCGCGCTGCACGCGACCAGAAGGGCCAGGACGGATTTCATTGCATTCTCCTTGTTGTGGGGGATTCCATTTGCGACAGGAGAATAGATTGTGCCAGCGGCATTGTCTGTAAGGAATCGTGAAGACCGGTGGCGCTACATCCGGAACACCACCCCCAGCCAGACGCTGCGCGGCGCCCCCGGCGCCACAAACAGCGCGCTGGCGGCGTCGCCCGGCGCCACGTGCGGCCGCACCAGGCTGCCGCCGGGAAAGACGTCGTTGGCGATCTGGCCATAGGTCTCGTAGCGCCGGTCGAGCAGGTTGGCCACGCGCGCGTAGATCTCGAAGCGCTTGCTGACCTGATACGCCGCGCGCAGGTTGATGGTGGCGTAGCCCGGCGTGCTCCAGTCGGCGGCCTGTGGCGCTGCGCCCGCCTGCGGGTCGCTGCGCAGGCCGTCCTCGTTGCCGCTGGAGACGGAGCCCGACACCGCCACCACGTCGGCGCCCAGCACCAGCCCGGGCAGCGCCTGCCAGTCCGCGCCCAGCTTGAGCGTATGGCGCGGCAGTCCCGCCATGCGCATGCCCGGGCGGATCTCGATGGTGCGTTCGCCGGCGGCCAGCGCGCCGGCGGACTGGTAGGTGGCCTGCAGGTAGCTGTAGGCCAGCCGCAGCGTGACCGGGCCGAGGCGGTGGCGCGCGCTCAGGTCGAGCCCCTGATTGCGGGTGCGGTCGAAGTTGGCGAAGTAGCCGAGTTGCGTGTTCGGCGCGCGCACGAACAGGATGTCGTCGTGGTTGTCGATGCGGTAGAGCGACGCCGTGAGCTCGGTGTGCGGGCGCGGGTGCCAGCGCACGCCGGCCTCGAACGAATGCGACACCACCTGCTTCAGGTAGGGATCGGCCTGCAGGCCCGCCGGGAGCCGGCAGGGCCGTTCCGGGTCGGCGCAGCCGAGCTCGAGCACGGTCGGCACCCGGTTGTTCTGCGCATAGCCGCCGAACACCGTGACGCCGCCGCCCAGCTTCTGCGCCAGCCCCAGCGCCGGGTTCAGGCGGCGATAGGTGAAGCTTTCGCGCGGCTGCTCGCTGCCGTCGCTGTTGCGCAGCGTATTGCTGACGGTGACATGGTTCCAGCGCGCCGACGCGGTCAGGAAGGTGGTGGGCGTCAGCGACCAGGTATCGGACAGGTACAGGCCCAGCGTGCGCGCGTTGCCGCTGAGGCCTGAGAACAGGGCGTTGGCCGCGGCAGGGTCGGCGACCACGCCGCGGTCGTCGGTGAAGCTGCCGGGCTGGGCGTATTGCGAATAGGTGAGGCGACTGCGGTCGAGCGTCAGGCCGGCATTGAGCACGTGATGTTCGCTCTCCCGCGCCAGGCTCAGCGCCATGCCGGCGGTCTGCTGCCGCATATGGCTGGTGTTGAGCACCGCCGGGTGCAGCGCCGCGCCTTCGGCGCGGGTCATGCCGCAGTCGCCGCCGCGCGGGCTGCCGTCGGCGTCGAAGCCATCCTCGCAGTCTTCGGCATAGGCCTCGTAGTCGGGGTTGACGTCGCCGTTGGCGGTGTCGCGGCGGCTGTTGCGCACATAGGCCATGGCCGCGGCGCTGGTCTTGTCGTCGAACCAGTGGCGGCCGTTGAGCGCGGCCTGCGTGACCTGGTTGCGGGTCTGGTCGGGATAGGTGTAGACCGCGCGCCGGTTGGCCTGGTACAGCTCGGGCAGCGTGCCGCCGTCAGCCGCGCGATAGCTGGGCACCAGGCCGTTGCCGGTCAGCGTGCTGCGCCCGTGCAGCACGGACACGTCCCAGCTGCTGGTGGCGCCGGCGTAGCCCGCCTTGGCAAAGACATTGCCGAGCCGGCCCTCGGAATGGTCGCGCCAGCCGTGCTCCTGGAACAGCGTGCCGGCGGCGAACGCGTGCCAGCCGCCGTCGCTGCGCACGCCGGCGGAGAGGTCGGCGCGCTTGCGGGCATGGCTGCCGTAGGACAGGTCGGCAGTGAAGCCGGGCGAGTCCAGCCCCGAACGCGTGGTCATCGCCAGCGCGCCGCCGAGGGTGTTGAGGCCATAGGCGGGATTGGCGCTCGACACCAGCGACGCGCTCGCCAGCGCCGCTTCCGGAATCATGTCCCAGCTCACCACGTCGCCGAACGGCTCGTTGACGCGGATGCCGTCCAGGTACACCGACAGCCCCTGCGGCACGCCGGGGATCGATGACGCGCGGAAACCGCGGTAGGTGATGTCGGTCTGGAACGGGCTGCCCTGGATGTCGTTGACGTTGACGCCGGCGAGGTGGCGGTTCATGTAGTCGGCCAGGTTGCCGGCGCGCGCGCCGCCAAGCTCGCTGCCGCGCACGGTCTGCACGGTATAGGGCACCAGGTCGCTGGCGACGCCGATGCCGGGCAGCGGCGCGGCGGCCACCACCAGCACTTCGGGCAGCAGCGTACTGTCCTGGTTTGGCGCAACAGTGTCCTGTTGCGCCACAGCGGCACGCTGGCACAGCAGCGTGATCAGCGCGGACAGCACCGCGGCGCGGCGGCACGGGCGGGCTGCGACGGCGCGCGGAAGTCGGGGTGGCCGCTGTCCTGGCGGTGCAGGGCGCGGGATGGCTGGCATGGTCGGTCTCCTCGGGATAGCGGCGCATGCCTGCATCGGGCCGCGCCTGTGGGCAGGGCTTCAGCAGTTTTCGTACCGGCCAGCAGCGTTGGCCTGCGCCCTGTCACAAAACAGGACAAGGGGGCGTAGCCATCAGCGGGACAGTGTTCCATCACGGCACAGTGCTGCGCGGCGCATCGCAGCACGCGTCGCTGCGAGGCGGCGGCCGGCAGCCGTGCAGCGCCGGCCCGGCAAGGTCCGCGGGGATGCGGCATGCCGTGTTGCATCGCACATGGTATCGGCCTTGCTCTGTCACACCGCATCCAACCCGGTCCGGTGCTTTGCCATGTTCCGTTGCCTTGCCTGCCTGCTGTCGATGTGCCTCGGCCTGTTGCCGGCGGGCTTCGCGCGGGCCGAGGGCGCAGCCGCCTATCCGTCGCGTCCGGTCACGCTGGTGGTGCCGTGGCCCGCGGGCGGCGCCACCGATATCTCGATGCGCATCCTGGCCGAGCTGGCCGGGCGCGAACTGGGGCAGCCGATCGTGGTGGAGAACCGGCCCGGCGCCGGCGGCACGCTGGTGGGCGGCCTGCTTGCCGCCGCGCGCCCGGACGGCTACACCATCGGCCAGCTGCCGCTGACGGTGTACCGGTTCCCGCACCAGCAGAAGACCGCATGGCAGCCGCTGCGCGACATCCAGCCGGTGCTGATGATCTCGGGCTATACCTTCGGCATCGTGGTGCCCGCCGACAGCCCGTGGCGCTCGCTGCGCGAGCTGATCGCCTGGGGCCGGGCGCACCCGGGCCAGCTGACCGTGGGTTCCACCGGCATCGGCACCACCGCCCACCTGGCGATGGAGGACGTGCTCGGCCGCAGCGGCGTGCGCTACCTGCATGTGCCGTACCACGGCACCGCCGACCAGATGCTGGCGGTGGCCAACGGCTCGCTGATGGCGGGCGTCAATTCGACCGGCTTCGCTCCCTTCGTCGAGGCCGGCAAGCTGCGCCTCTTGGCGGTGTTCAGCGCGCAGCGTTCGGCGCGCTGGCCCGAAGTGCCGACCGTGGCCGAGCTGGGCTTTGCCGATGCGGTCCACAACTCGCCCTACGGCATCGGCGTGCCGCGCGGTACCGATGCCGCCATCGTCAGGCGCCTGCACGACGCGTTCCGCGCCGCCATGCAGCAGCCGCGCCATCTTGCCGAGCTGGCCCGCTACGACCAGGAACTGACCTACCTTGGTACCGCGCAATATGAAGCCTTCCTGCGCCAGGCCTGGGAGACCGAACGGACCTTTGCCGTGCGCGCGGGCACGGCGCGGGCGAAGGAGCAGCTATGAGCGCGCTGCCAATCCAGCAAGCGCCGGCGCTTGCTTGCGACGCGGTGCGCAAGGCGTTCGGCGGGCGCGTCGCGCTCGACGGGGTTTCGCTGTGCGTGCGGCGCGGCGAGTTCGTGGCGCTGCTGGGGCCCAACGGCGCGGGCAAGACCACGCTGTTCCAGATCCTCAGCGGCCTGTTCATCGCCGATGCCGGGCAGGTCATGGTGATGGGCTGCGACATGCGGCGCGACCCGGTGCGCGCGCTGGCGCAGCTGGGCATCGTGTTCCAGCAGCCCGCCATCGACCTGGACCTGCCGGTGCTGGCCAACCTGCGCTTCCATGCCGACCTGCATGGCCTGCCGCGGCGCGAGGCGACGCAGCGGATCGCGCGCCTGCTGCAGGCCTTCGGCCTGGCGCCGCGCGCGCAAGCGCCGGTGCGCGAGCTGTCGGGCGGCAGCCGGCGCAAGGTCGAACTGGCGCGCGCCTTGCTGCATGAGCCGGCCATGCTGCTGCTCGACGAGCCGACGGTGGGACTCGACCCGGCCTCGCGCGTGCAGCTGCTGGCCGAGACCCGGCGGCTGGCGCGGCACGCCGGCGCCGGCGTGCTGTGGGCGACCCACCTGGTGCAGGAGGTGGAGCAGGCCGACCGCGTGATCGTGCTGGACCGTGGCGCGGTGCGCTTCGACGGCACCCCGGCCGCGCTGCTGGGCGTCACCGCGGCCGCGACGCTGGAAGCCGCTTTCCTCGCCATGACGCCGTCGGTCAGCCGCGCGGCGCAAACGGAGCTCACCACATGAAGCCGATGCCATCCCCCGCCTGGCTTGCCGGCGCCTGGCTGCTCGCCACCGCGTTGCTGGTTGCCGCCGGCCTGGCCGAGGGCGCGCAGGGCGGCCAGGGTGGCCCCGGGCGCGCCGCCACCGGCCAGGTCTTTGTCTCCAGCGAAAAGGACGACGCGCTGACCGCCTACGCTGCCGCCAGCGGCCAGCAGCTGGCGTCGTGGCGCCAGTGCCGGCGGCCGCGCCACCTGCAGCTGTCGCCGGACCGCGCGCGGCTGTACGTGGCCTGCAGCGACGACCACCGCGTCGACGTGGTCGACGTCGGCACGCGCAAGACCGTGGCGTCGCTGCCCGTGGGCGACGACCCCGAGCTGTTCGATCTCAGCCAGGACGGCCGCACGCTCTACGTGTCGAATGAAGAGAACGCGCTGCTGTCGGCCTACGACACCGGCTCCGGCAAGCGCGTGTTCGCGGTCGCGGTGGGGGAGGAACCGGAGGGCGTCAGGGTCAGCGCGGACGGACGGCAGGTGTACGTGGCTTCCGAGGTGGCTAACCTGGTCCACGTGGTCGACGTCGCCACGCGCAAGGTGGTGCGCAATATCCGCGTCGGCAACCGGCCGCGCCGGCTGCTGCTGGTGCGCGGCGGCAAGGAGCTGTGGGTCTCCAACGAGCTGTCGGCCAGCGTCAGCGTGATCCGCACCGATACGCTGGAGGTGGTGCAGACCATTGCCTTCGCGCCGCGCGGCATGCGCGCCGAAGACGTGACCCCGGTCGGGATGGCGGCGCGCAGCGACGGCAGCCACGCCTATATCGGGCTGGGCCGCGCCAACCATGTCGCGGTGGTGGAGGTAGCGTCGCGCCGCGTGCAGGACTACGTGCTGGTGGGACGGCGCGCATGGGGGCTGGCGCTGAGCCGCGACAACGCCCGGCTCTACGTCGCCAACGGGCTGTCCGACGATGTCAGCGTGGTCGACACCGCCAGCCGCAAGGCGGTGGCCACGCTCAAGGCGGGCCGCGTGCCGCATTCGGTGGCGATCGATGACTGAGCGGGCGCTGGCCGCGCTGGCCTTTACGCTTGCGGCGGCGCTGGCGTCGCCGCTGCATGGCGCGGAGGTGCGCGTGGCGGTGGTGTCGCTGGCCGACGATGCCCGCCACGCGCCGCGGCGGCTGGCGCAGCGCTATCCCGACCAGCCGCAGGGCAGCGCGCTCGACGCCGCCCAGGTGGCCGCGGCGGAAGCGCGCTTTGCGCTGGAGGCCGCGGGCCAGTCGCTCCGGGTCGAGGCGCAGCAGGCGCGCACCGAAGCCGAGGTGGCCACGCTGGTCGCGGCGCTGGCGCGACAGGGCACGCGCTACATCGTGCTCGACCTGCCGGCGGCCGCGGTCCGGGCCGCGGTGGGCGCGGTCAGGCCGGGCGAGGCCCTGCTGTTCAATGTCTCGGCCGACGACGATGCGCTGCGCGGCTCAGGCTGCGCGCCGGTGCTGCTGCATACGCTGCCCAGCCTGCGCATGCGCGCCGATGCCCTGATGCAATACCTGGCCGCGCGCAAGTGGCGCCGCGCCTTGCTGCTGAGCGGCCCGTCCCCGGCCGACGCCGCGCAGCGAGAGGCGCTGCTGGGCGCGGCGCGGCGCTTCGGCATCGCCTGGAGCGCGCAGCGCGCATTCCGGCTGTCCAACGATCCGCGCGAGCGCGACCAGGCCAATGTCAGGCTGCTGACCGGTGGCGCGGACTACGACGTGGTGGTGGTGGCCGACGCCGACGGCGAGTTCGCGCGCGGCCTGCCCTACGCCACGCAGCTGCCGCGCCCGGTGGTTGGCGCCAGCGGGCTGGGCGCGCAAGCCTGGCACTGGACCTGGGAGCGCAACGGCGGGCCGCAGCTCAACCGGCGCTTCGCCCGCGCCGCGGGCCGGCCGATGACCGGCTACGACTGGGCTGCCTGGGTCGCGGTCAAGGCCATTGCCGAAAGCGTGGTGCGGCAGCCCGCTGGCTTCGCCGCGCAGGCGCAGGCGCTGGCCGCGGGGCAGGTGGTGGTGGACGGCTTCAAGGGCCCGCCGCTGTCGTTCCGGCGCTGGGACCGCCAGCTGCGCCAGCCGCTGATGCTGGCGCACCCGGACGGCGTGACCGGCACCGCGCCGGTCGAAGGCGTGCTGCATCCGAAGAACAACCTCGACACCCTGGGCGCCGACGAAGCCGACACCGCGTGCCGCGCGCCGACCTGACCCCATGACCATGCCCACCACCCTGCCACCGTCGATGCGCCATCGCTGGCGCGCACTGCGCGCGGTCTGCGGCCGCGAACTGCGCAAGTACCTGCGCCAGCCCGGGCGGCTGTTGTCGTCGCTGGTGCGGCCGCTGCTGTGGCTGCTGGTGTTCGCCGCAGGCTTCCAGAACGCGCTGGGGGTCGCGATCGCACCGCCGTACGACAGCTACATCGAATACCAGGTCTATGTCGCGCCCGGGCTGCTGGGCATGATCGCGCTGTTCAACGGCATGCAGTCGTCGCTGGCGATGGTGTACGACCGCGAGATGGGCGTGATGCGGCTGCTGCTGACCGCGCCGCTGCCGCGCGGCTGGCTGCTGGGCTGCAAGCTGGCGGCGGGCACGCTGCTGTCGCTGCTGCAGATGGCGGCGTTCCTGCTGGTGGCGGCGGGCTTCGGCATCCGTTTCGCGCCGCTGCACCTGCTGGCCGGGCTGGGCGCGATGACGCTGGCGGCGCTGATGCTGGGCGCGCTCGGCCTGCTGCTGTCGGTCCATGTGCGCCAGCTGGAGAATTTTGCCGGCACCATGAACTTCGTCATCTTCCCGATGTTCTTCATCAGCTCGGCGCTGTATCCGCTGTGGCGCCTGCAGGAGTCAGGCGCCGAGGCGGTGTACCAGCTGGCGCGGCTGAACCCCTTCACGCATGCGGTCGAGGCGATCCGCTTTGCGCTGTACGGGCAGCTGGCGCCGCACAGCGTGGCCATCGTCGCGGCCAGCGCGGTGGTGTTTTTCGCGCTGGCGCTGCGCGGCTACGACCCGCAGCGCGGCATGGCGCGCCGCGCGCAACCGGCATGACCGGCCACCGGCAGGGCCTGGCGTTGCTGGCGCTGGCATGGCTGGCGCTGTCTGTTGCGACGGTGTCAGCTGCACCGGGCGCCGGTGCCGGCATCGTGCACAGCGATCCGATGCAGTCGCCGCAATGGGCCTGGATCCACAAGGAGCTGCTGCAGCAGGGCCCGGTGGTGTTCGACAGCCGCGTGCGCGTGACCGGGCCGGCCTTTGCCGAAGACCCGATGCGCGTGCCGATTGCCTTCGACGCGTCGGCGCTGGGCGAGGTCGAGCGCATCGTGGTGGCGGTGGACCGCAACCCGATCCGCCCGGTGCTGGCGTTCGAGCCGCTGCGGGTGCGGCCGTCGCTGTCGTTCCGCTTCAAGCTGGAGCAGGCCTCGCCGGTGCGGGTGGCGGCGCGCACGCGCGACGGCACCTGGCATGTCGGCAGCGCGTGGGTCGACGCCGGCGGCGGTGGCTGCACCGTGCCGGGCGCGACCCGCCGCGATGGCAGCTGGAGCCGCACCCTCAACCGGGTCGAGGCGCGCGTGTTCCCTGGCCTGGGTCACGGCCAGGACCAGGCCGGCGCGCGCGTGCGCCTGCGCGTGATGCACCCGATGGACACCGGCCTGGTCGCCGGCATCCCGGCGTTCCATCTCGAGACCCTGGTGCTGGCCGACGCGGCGCGGCAGCCGCTGTTGCGGCTGACCCTGCACGAGCCCGTGGCGGAGAACCCGATCTTCTCGTTCGACCTGCGCGAGGCGGTGGTGCCCGGCATGACCGTGGCCGGCCACGACAACAACGGCAACCGCATCGCGGCGCGGGTGTCGCCATGAAGCGCGTATTGCCGTCGCTGCTGCTGTGGCTGGCCACTGCTGCGGTCTCCGCGGCGCCGGCGCAGCCGCCCGACTACCGCCTGGCCCCGCGCGAGATCGCCGCCGGCGTGTGGCTGCTGGAAGGCGCCAATGCCGACTTCGCGCCGGCCAATGGCTGCAACATCATCAATACCGCCTTCATCGACACCGGCGACGGCGTGGTGGTGATCAACACCGGCCCCTCGCGCGAGTACGGCGAGCAGCAGCGCCGCGCCATCGCCGCGCTGACCGGCGCGCCGGTACGGCTGGTGCTGAACCTGAACCTGCATCCCGACTACTTCTTCGGCAACCAGGCCTATGCCGACGTGGGTGCCAGCGCGCTGCCCGCCACCATCGACGGCGCGCGCCGCGAGGGGGCGGCCTATGCCGACAACCTCTACCGCCTGTGCGGCGACTGGATGCGCGGCACCGAGCCCGCGCCGCCGCTGCACGCGCTGGAGGCCGGCACACGGACGATCGGGCGCCGCACGCTGGAACTGATCCGCCTGGAAGGCCATACCGACGCGGACCTGGTGCTGCTGGACCGCGCCGCCGGCATCGTCTTTGCCGGCGGGCTGGTGTTCCGCGAGCGCATTCCGACCACGCCGCACGCGCATATCGGGCGCTGGCTCGACAGCCTGGCGCGGCTGCAGGCGCTGATGGCGCACAGCGGGGCGCGCCTGCTGGTTCCGAGCCACGGCCCCGCGCTGGGCGGCACGGAAGCCATCGCGCAGACGCGCGCCTACCTGCAATGGCTCGACGCGCGCCTGCGCGAGGCCGCGGCGCAGGGACGCGACCTGGCCGAGGTCATGGCCATGCCGGTGCCCGAGCCCTATGCGCGCTGGGGCGCGCTGCCGGCCGAGTACCTGCGCAACGTGATCCATCTCTACCCGGCGCACGAAGAAGCCGCGCTGGGCCAGTGACGGGACCAACGGTGTCTGTTCAATTCTGGCGCAGCTGCAACGCAGTGTTGCACGCTGGCGCGGGCCGCAGCCGTGCGGCGGGCTTGCAGGGCGCGTGATCGGGCCCCGCGCCACTGGCATGGGATTTGCCATTTGCGTGCTGGTGTGTGGCGCAGTGGCGCACCAGCGAAATCGAAAACAAGAGAGGAGATGGCAATGAGGACCTTACGAGTAGGGCTGGCAATTGCGACAACCGCGGCGGCAATCGCGGCCGCCGCGGCGAGCGTTGCCGCGCAGGCGGCGGTAAGCGACGCCATGATCGAGAACGATGCGAAGTCCCCCGGCGACGTGCTGTCGTGGGGCATGGGCCCGCAGGGGCAGCGCTATTCCACGCTGGCGCGCATCAATACCAAGAACGTGGGCCGGCTGGTGCCGGCGTGGTCGTTCTCGTTCGGCGGCGAAAAGCAGCGCGGGCAGGAATCGCAGCCGCTGATTCACGACGGCAAGATGTTCGTCACCGCGTCGTATTCGCGCATCTATGCGCTCGACGTGAAGACCGGGCGCAAGCTGTGGAAGTACGAGCACCGCCTGCCCGAAGGCATCATGCCGTGCTGCGACGTGGTTAACCGCGGTGCGGCGCTGTACGACAACCTGGTGATCTTCGGCACGCTCGACGCGCAGCTGGTGGCGCTGGACCAGAACAGCGGCAAGGTGGTGTGGAAGGAAAAGCTGGAAGACTACGCGGCCGGCTACTCGTATACGGCCGCGCCGCTGGTGGCCAAGGGCCTGGTGCTGACCGGCATCTCGGGCGGCGAATTCGGCGTGGTCGGCCGCGTCGAGGCGCGCGATGCCAAGACCGGGCAGCTGGTGTGGTCGCGGCCGGTGGTCGAAGGCCACATGGGCTACAAGTACGACAAGGACGGCAACAAGACCGAGATCGGCATGACCGGCACCCAGAACGCCAGCTGGCCCGGCGAGACCTGGAAGACCGGCGGCGCGGCCACCTGGCTGGGCGGCACCTATGACCCGGCCACCGGCCTGGCCTACTTTGGCACCGGCAACCCGGGCCCGTGGAACAGCCATATCCGCAAGGGCGACAACCTCTACTCTGCCTCGACCGTGGCGCTCGATCCCGCCACCGGCAAGATCGTCTGGCACTACCAGAACACGCCCAACGACGGCTGGGATTTCGACGGCGTGAACGAGTTCGTCACCTTCGACCTGGACGGCAAGCGCATGGGCGGCAAGGCCGACCGCAACGGCTTCTTCTACGTCAACGATGCCACCAGCGGCAAGCTGGTCAATGCCTTCCCGTTCGTGAACAAGATCACCTGGGCCAGCGGCATCGACCTGAAGAGCGGCCGCCCCAACTACGTCGCCGAGGGCCGTCCCGGCGACCCGGCCGCCGCCAACGGCGAGAAGAAGGGCAAGTCGGTGTTCGCGGCACCGGGCTTCCTGGGCGGCAAGAACCAGCAGCCGATGGCCTACAGCCCGCAGACCGGCCTGTTCTACGTGCCCGCCAACGAGTGGGGCATGGACATCTGGAACGAGCCCATCAGCTACAAGAAGGGTGCCGCCTTCCTGGGCGCGGGCTTCACCATCCAGCCGCTCAACGAGGACTACATCGGCTCGCTGCGCGCGATCAACCCCAAGACCGGCAAGATCGTCTGGGAGGTCAAGAACGGCGCGCCGCTGTGGGGCGGCGCCATGACCACCGCCGGCGGGCTGGTGTTCTGGGGCACGCCCGAAGGCTACCTGAAGGCCGCCGACGCCAAGACCGGCAAGGAGCTCTGGCAGTTCCAGACCGGCAGCGGCGTGGTCGCGCCGCCGGTCACGTGGGAAGAGAACGGCGAGCAGTTCGTCGCCGTGGTCTCCGGCTGGGGCGGCGCGGTGCCGCTGTGGGGCGGCGAGGTGGCCAAGCGCGTGAATTTCCTCGAGCAGGGCGGCTCGGTGTGGGTGTTCAAACTGCACAAGAGCTGAGGGAATCAACGGTGATTCAGCTCCGCGTACATGGCATCGCAGCGGCGATGCATGGCGTGCGCGGGGCTCGGTCGCCACGGTATCGGGATACAGGTATGAAGAAAGAATGGATGGCGCTGGCTGCGGTTGGCGCGATGTTGCCGGGCGCGGCGCTGGCCGCCACGGCAGCGGAGATGCAGGCGCTGGCGGACAAGAGCGGTTGCTTTTCCTGCCATGGCATGCAGTCGAAGCTGGTGGGGCCGGGGTTTGCCGAGGTGGCGGCGCGGTACAAGGGCGACAGCCAGGCGGCCGCTTCGCTGGCGAAGAAGATCCGGGAGGGCGGCAAGGGGGCATGGGGCCGGATCCCGATGCCGCCGCATGGAAATCTGGGAGAGGACGATGCGAAGAAGCTGGCGGAGTGGGTGCTTGGGGTCGGTTGAGCGGGGGCGGGGCGTGGGCGGCGGACGCTGCGTCGGACGCGGGGCCGTCGCGACCGTGGGCGGCCGGCGCAAGATTCGCCTGCGGCGGCGCCGGCGCTGACTCAGGGGCGGTTGGTTGGTTTGTCGTGCTTGGCGGGCGTGGCTGTTTCGCCGGCGCAGCCGGCGACCTACTTCTTGGCCGAGCGCCAAGAAGTAGGCAAGAAACGCGTCGCCTGTGCGGCTGGCAATCAATTCCGCGGCGTTGGTGGTTCGGGCGGTGGTGATTTCCGTTTGGCGTGGGTGCCCGTTCGAACCTGCTAACGCTATGTGAGTCAGGGACAACGCCTTCGATCCCCCACTTTTGAACGATCCCAACAGGGTGTAGGCAACCTGCTGCGGGCGCTATTGGTGGGACGCCTTCGGCTGCGCTGCGCGCGCTCCCAATCTTAGGTCTACTGCTCGGGCACGGAGTGCGTCGCTGCGCTGGCACGCGTTGTCGCGGGCGATACCTCAGGCCTTTCGTGCCCGCTTGTCCGCGATGAGCCCAATCTCAACGAGTTGGCATCGCTGCGAAACACCATCGGATACTCGCGCGCTTGCGCCACCGCCAGCCGCCCCTCCAACGCGATCTCGCGCAGCCGCCCATGCCCGGGCGCCTTGGCGCAGGCGGGGTCGGTCGCGGCGGCATCGCCGGTGACCAGGAAGGCCTGACAGCGGCAGCCGCCAAGATCTGCTTCGCTGTGTTCGCACGAGCGGCACGGCTGCGGCATCCATTGCGTGCCGCGAAAGCGGCGGAAGGCGTCGCTGTGGTGCCAGATGTCGTGAAGGGTTTCGGTCCTGACATCGGGCAGGACCAGGTCCGGCAGCATGCGGGCCGCGTGGCACGGCAGCGCGGTGCCGTCCGGCGCCACGCCCAGGAAGGTGGTGCCCCAGCCGTTCATGCATTTCTTCGGCCGTTCCTCGAAATAGTCCGGCACCACGAACAGGATCTGGCATTGCCGGCCGATGCGCGCGCGGTACTGCCGCACCACGGCCTCGGCCTCGATCAGCTGTTCCCGGGTCGGCATCAGCGCCAGCCGGTTCTCCCAGGCCCAGCCGTAGTACTGCGTATTGGCCAGCTCCAGGTACTCGGCGCCCAGCTGCAAGGCCAGCTCGATGATGGTGCCGACATGCGGCAGGTTATGCCGGTGCAGCACGCAGTTCATCACCATCGGATAGCCGTGCGCCTTGATCAGCCTGGCCACGCGCTGCTTAAGCTCGAACGTGCGCGTGCTCGACAGGAAATCATTGAGCTCGCGCGTGGAGTCCTGGAACGACAGCTGGATATGGTCCAGGCCCGCCTCGCGCAGCGCCGCCAGGCGGGCATCGGTCAGGCCCACGCCGGAGGTGATCAGGTTGGTGTAGAAGCCCAGGCCGCGCGCATGGCGCACCAGCGTCTCCAGGTCCTTGCGCAGCAGCGGCTCGCCGCCGGACAGGCCCAGCTGCACCGCGCCCAGCGCGCGCGCCTGGGTGAACACGTCGCACCACTGCGCGGTATCCAGTTCCTGCGCATGGCGGGCATAGTCGACCGGATTGGAGCAGAACGCGCAGTGCAGCGGGCAGCGGTAGGTCAGCTCTGCCAGCAGCCACAGCGGCGGGCCGGGCGGCGCGGGCTCAGACCAGCCAGCCGCGTTCGGTGGCATGTTTGACAAAGGCATGGACCTCCGGCGCGATGCCCTGCACGCCAAAGGCGGCCTGCAGGTCGTCGATCAGCATGTCAAGGGTATGGTTGCCGTCGCAGCGCTGCAGGATCGCGGCGGCGCTGTCGTTGAGCGTGACCATCCCCTCCGGATACAGCAGCACCCAGCTTTGCTGCGAGTCTTCCCACTGCAGGCGGAAGGTGCGGTGCAGGGTCGGGGTGGCGAGGTCTTGCGTGCCGGCGGTCATGGCTGGGCCTGCTGGATGGCATCGAGCATCGACCACAGCACGTCGAGCTTGAACTGCAGGATGTCGAGGGCGCGCTGCTGCTGCGCGGCGCTGCGGAAATGGTCCAGCGTCACGCGCAGTCCGTGGTCGACGTCGCGCTGCGCCAGCGGGATGCGCGAGCGGAAATAGTCCAGTCCGCCGGCCTCGATCCACGGGTAATGCGTGGGCCAGCCGGCCAGCCGCTCCTGGTGGATCTTGGGCGCGAACATCTCGGTCAGCGACGAGCACACCGCTTCCTGCCACGGCGCGCGGCGCGCGAAATTGACATAGGCGTCGACGGCGAAGCGCACGCCGGGCAGCACCTGCTGGTGGCGCAGCAGCGCGTCGCGTTCCAGGCCGACGGCCTGGCCCAGCCGCAGCCAGGCCTCGATGCCGCCGGGCTGGGTCTCGGTGCCGTCGTGGTCGAGAATGCGCACCACCCACTCGCGGCGCGTGGCGCGGTCGGGGCAGTTGGACAGGATCGCGGCATCCTTGAGCGGGATGCTGGCCTGGTAGTAGAAGCGGTTGGCCACCCAGGTGCGGATCTGCGCGGGCGTGCATTGGCCGGCCGCCATGCGCTGGTTGAACGGATGGTGGATGTGGTAGCCGCTTTCGCGGGCGCGCAGGCGCGCCTCGAATTCGGCCGGGGTCCAGGCAACGGTTGCTGTCATAGCGCGATTTCCATGCCGTCGTAGGCCAGCTCGATGCCGTGCCGGGCCAGCTCGGCACGCTCCGGCGAGTCTTCCGCCAGCACCGGATTGGTGTTGTTGATGTGGATAAGGATCTTGCGGCGGGCGGGCAGGCGGTCCAGCACTTCGATCATCCCGCCCGGCCCGGACAGGGCCAGGTGGCCCATGTCGGCGCCGCTGCGCGCCGAGAAGCCCAGCATCTGCATTTCATCGTCGCGCCAGAAGGTGCCGTCGACCAGCACCACGTCGGCGCGGCGCAGCTGCGCGAACACATGGTCGTCGACCTGGCCCAGCCCCGGCGCATAGAAGGCGCTGCGGCCGCTGCGGCGGTCTTCGATGCGCAGGCCGATGTTGTCGCCGGGCTGCGGCGCGTGGCGCCTGGGCGAGTAGGGCGGGGCCTTGCTTTGCAGCGGGACCGCGGTCAGCGCCACGCCATCCAGCGGCGGCACCGAGAACGCGGTGCCGTCGCAGGGCAGCGCGTGGCACTGCAGCCCGCAGTAGTGCGACAGGACGCGCGTCAGCGGGAACGCCCCGGCCAGGTCTTCGAGCACGCTGGCGCTGGCATAGAGCGGCAGCGCGCGGCGGTGCTCGCGCAGCATCAGCAGGCCGGTGACGTGGTCGATCTGCGCGTCCATCAGCAGCACCGCGGCAATCGCGGTGTCGCGCCCGGCGCGGGCAGGTTGCAGCGCGGGGGTCTGGCGCAGCTGCTGCAGGATGTCGGGCGAGGCATTGACCAGGATCGCATCCGGGCCATCGCCGCACAGCGCGATCGACGATTGCGTGCGCGGGGTGGCGCGCACGGTGCCGCGGCGCACGCCGTCGCAGTTGCGGCAATTGCAGTTCCATTGCGGGAAGCCGCCGCCGGCGGCCGATCCCAGTACCCGGATGGTTGTCATGGCGCGAGCGCTCGAGGTTGGATCACGGCTGCCCCGCGCACAGGCGCCATACCGGCAACCACCGGCGGCGCCCGCCCGCGGAACGTCGCGGCCGGTCAGCGGTTGGCGATATACATGGTGATTTCAAAGCCGAGCCGCAACTCGGTGTAGGCGGGGGTGGTCCAGGTCATGTCGGTCTCCTTGGGTGGCATGGTTAGTGATTAGCGTCGCGGCATGGCAGCGTGTCTGCCGCAATGCCCGGAAAGGCAACAACCATGCCCGACGCAACCCTGGACCACACCGTCTTCCACCTGCGCACGCCCGACGCGCAGCGCCTGCATGTGCGGCTGGGCGGCCCGCCGCACGGCGAGCCCTGGCTGGTCCTGCACGGCGGGCCGGGCAGCGGCTGCGCCGCGTCGATGGCGGCATGGTTCGACCCGCAACGGCACCGCGTGGTGATGCCTGACCAGCGCGGCGCCGGCCGCTCGACTCCGGCCGGCGGCGTGCGGCGCAACAACGTCGGCGCGCTGCTGGCGGATCTGGAGCAGCTGCGCGCGGCCCTTGGCATCGCGCGCTGGGGCGTGGTGGGCGGATCGTGGGGCGCGGCGCTGGCGCTGGCCTACGCCGCGCGCTATCCGCATGCGGTCGCGGCGCTGGTGTTGCGCGGCGCCTTCCTGACCGGGCGCGACGACGTGCTGGGCCTGTTTGCGCCGCGCCCCGGCGCCGGCCTGCTGCGCCGCGCCGCGCCGGCGGGCGAGCGGCTGCCCGAGGCGCGCGCCCGGCTGCTGACGGTGTCCCGACTGTTGCAAAGTGGGACGGCTGTTCAAAAACGGGACACCGCGGCGGCGTGGCGCCGGCTCGAGCTGGACCGGCTCGGCCTGCGCGGCGTAGCACAGGGACGCCGGCAGTCTGCGCGCGAGCGGCTGGCCACGGTACGCAAGTACCGCATCCAGGCGCACTACCTGCGCCACCGCGCCGGGCTGGGCAAGCCCGCCTTGCTGCGCGCGGCGCGCGACATCGCCGCGCATGGCCTGCCGGTGACGCTGCTGCATGGCCGCGCCGACGCGGTCTGCCGGCCCGCCAATGCCCTGCGGCTGCAGCACGCCATGCCGGCCGCGCGGCTGGCATGGGTCGACGCCGGGCACCTGGCCGACGGCGCCATGCGCGATGCGCTCGCGGACGCGATCCGCGCCAGCGCCTGGCAGCGCTGATGATTGCCACCCGGCGCGATTTCCTCGGGGCCACGCTGGCGCTGGCCGTCGATGCCTGGCGGCCGGCCGCCGCGGCCAGCGCACGGGTGATGCTGGACCCGCTGCACCGGGGCGTCTACGTCGCCCGCGCCGCCAATGCCGAAGCCATGCGCGCCAACGCGGGTGCGGTGGTGCCCAGCCTGGTCCATGTCACGCGCGCGGGGGTGCTGGTGGTCGATCCCGGGCCGCAGGGGGCGTGGGGCAGGGCGCTGCTCGGCGCGATCCACGCGCTGACGCGGCAGCCGGTGCGCTGGGTGGTCAACAGCCACGCCCATCCCGAGAACGTGCTGGCCAATGCCGCCTTTGCCGGGCTGCGGCCGCGGCCGCAGTTCCTGGCTTCGGCGGCCACCGCCGCGTTGATGCGGCAACGATGCACCGACTGCCTGGCCCGGCTGGGCGCGCAGCTCGGGCACGCGGCCATGCGCGGCACCGCGATCGTGTTGCCGGAGCCAGTGCTGCAGCACGGCGCCTGGCTGCACACCGGCGATACGGCGTGGCAGGTCCAGGTGCATGCGCCGGCCCACAGCGCCTCGGATACCGTGCTGTACGCGCCGCAGTTGCGGCTGCTATGCGCGGGCGGGCTGGCGTACCGGGATCGGGTGCCGGAGATGCAGGAGGCGTCGCTGCAAGGCTGGCGCCAGGCGCTGCGGGAACTGATCGCGCTGCCGGCGGACACCGTCGTCGCCACCGCAACCGGCACGCCCGCGCAGACACTGGCGCCGACGCTGGCCTATCTCGATGCGCTGGCGCACGGCATTGGCGCCGCGCTGGCCGCGGGGCGCGATGCATCGCAAGCGGCCGACGCCGTGGCGGCGGCGCCGTTCCGCCACTGGCGCCATTTCCCGACGCGCCATCCGCTGAACCTGCAGCGCGCCTGGCGCCAGCTCGAAGACGCGTGGATGCAGGGCGAGCCGCCGGCCTGAACCGGCGGCCTGGCGCGCGGGCGCGAGTCAGCCGCCCTGGTGCGGCAGCCCGCGCGCTTCCTCCATCTTGCGGTAGACCGTGTTGCGCGAGATCCCCAGCGCCTTTGCGGCCGCCGAGATATTGCCGTTGTGCGCCTTGACCGTGGCCACGATCGCCATCGCCTCGACCTCGGCCAGCCGCGTGGGCTGCGTGCCGTGCGCCATCGCCACGGCCGGCGCGGCCGCGGGCACGGGTGGCTGCGCCTCGCGCAGGTCGTCGAGGAAGTCGTCGGGCAGGTGCTCCTCGGTGATCTCGGCTTCGCCCTCGGCCATCAGCCGCGCGGTGCGCAGCAGGTTGCACAGCTGGCGGATATTGCCCGGCCAGTGGTAGCGGCGGAACAGCGCCATCACCGCGTCGCTGATGCGGGGCGCGTTATCGTCCGCACCGTCCGCACCGGCCGCGCCGCCGCCGTGGCCCTGGCGCAGCAGCTTGCCGGCGACCACGTCGAGGTCGCTGCGCTCGCGCAGCGCCGGCAGCCGCACCACCAGCCCGTTGAGGCGGTAGTACAGGTCTTCGCGAAACTGGCCGCTGGCAACCAGGTCGCGCAGGTTGCGGTTGGTGGCGCACACCACCGAGACGTCGATGTGGATCACCTTGCTGCTGCCCAGCGGCGATACCGCGCGCTCCTGCAGCGCGCGCAGCAGGCGGCCCTGCAGGTGCAGCGGCATGTCGCCGATCTCGTCGAGAAACAGCGTGCCGCCGTTGGCCAGCAGCATCTTGCCGATGCCGCCCTTCTTGCGCGCGCCGGTGAAGGCGCCTTCCTCGTAGCCGAACAGCTCCGACTCGATCAGGTTTTCCGGGATCGAGGCGCAGTTGACCGCGATGAAGGGGCCGGTGCGGCGCCCGCTGTCGGCATGGATGGCGCGCGCCATCAGCTCCTTGCCGGTGCCGGTTTCGCCCAGAACCATCACCGGGATGTCCTTGCCGATGACCTTGCGCAGCTTGCCGATCACGGCGCGGATCTGGGCGTCGCCGGTGTCCAGCTCATCCAGCCCCGGCGAGGGCGCGGGGCCCGCCGCCAGGCTGCGCGGCACGCCGGTGGCGCCCATGCCTGCATGGCGCGCCTCGGTGCCGCCGGGCAGCGCCGTGGCCGGGGTTTTCCATTCCACGCGCGCGCTGACCTTGACGCCGCTGGGCAGGTGCAAGGGGACGATGCCCGCGTGCGCCGCGCGCGCCGCGTCGAACAGCTGCGACATCGACAGCCCGAACAGCGACGAGAAGGTATGCGCCTGCAGCGCGCCGATGGACAGCCCCAGCTGGAACTGCCCGCTGCGGTTGGCCGACAGGAAGCGCCCGCCCGGCGTGAACGAGACGATGCCCTCCACCAGCGTGCCGAGGAACTCGGCGCGCGAATGGAAGCGGATGCACACCATGTCGCGGAAGGCGTTGCCGAACAGCTGGTTCTCGATCATCTGCGCCGACATCCGCACCAGCGCCATGGTGTGCTTGTGGAAGCCACGCTGGTCGCCGGTCACGTCCAGCGCCCCCACGGTCTTGCCGTAAGGGTCCAGGATCGGCATGCACGAGCAGGTCAGGAACTGGTTGGCCTCCAGGTAATGGTCGGCGCCGTGGACCAGCGTGGCGCGGTTCTCGGCCAGCGCCGTGCCGATGGCGTTGGTGCCGCGGCGCGCCTCCGACCACTCCGAGCCCGGGCGCAGCGAGATCTTGTCGGCACGGGCAAGGAAGTCGTCGTCGCCCATGGCGTGCAGGATCAGGCCGTCGGCGTCGGTCAGCACGATCATGCTCTGGGTGTCGACGATCTGGTCGTGCAGCGTCTCCATCACCGGCAGGGCATAGGTGAACAGCGACTGGCTGCGTTCGATGCGGGTCTTCAGCTCGCTCTGCAGCACCGGGCAGAAATCGGGCGATTCATAGGGGCGCAGGCCATAAGACTCCGAGCGCTGGTGGGCCTGGGCAATCAGCTCGGCACGCTCGTGCTGCCCGGTATCACCGGGGGCGTCCGCGCGCGGATGCGGATCCGGCTGGATGGTCATGTCTCGGTCTCCTTGTGGAAAATCCGCCCGCGATCTTTGCGCGGGTCGCCGCCGGCCGCCCAAGGGCGGGCTCGACAGTGTTGCGTGGTGAAGCAAAACACTTGCCAGGGTGTGGCATTCCGGGACACCGCTGCCGCGCGGCGGCGTTGCCCGGGCGGATTTTGCCCGGCAAATGCGGCACTTCGACGGTATTTGTGCCGCGCCGCCGCGTTGGTATGGCTCTTGCGGAAACGGGACAAACAAAACCCAGCCCCATCACTGTAGGAGACATCCATGAAAACGCAGCGCCGCCTGCTCGCCTTGCTCGCGCTTTGCGCGTCCCTGACCGCTTTTTCCGCCGGCCCGGTGCTGGCCCACGGCGATGTCACGCCCCAGGCCGTCGACACTAAAGCGTTACCACAGCTGGGCGACGAATGGCGTCCGGACAATCCCTACCGCACCGGCGATGCGCACAAAGAGGCGCTGCGCATCGGCTCGTCGGCGTACAACCAGAACTGCGCGCGCTGCCACGGGCTCGAGGCCGTGTCGGGCGGCATTGCCCCCGACCTGCGCAAGCTGGACGGCGACTGCGTCGCCCTGGCCGACGCCAAAAAGAAGCAGGCCTGCCTGAGCGAGATCTCGCAGTTCTACACCACTACCGTGCGCAAGGGCCGCACCCGCGACGGCCGCGTCTACATGCCGCCGTTCGACGGCGTGCTGAGCCAGGAGGCGGTCTGGGCCATCAAGACCTACCTGGAATCGCGCCACGAGTAAGCGCCGCGCCAACGCCATCGATGCCCGCCGGTCCCCTTCGTCCAACTGGAGCAATGCCATGCCTGACAGCCCTGTCCGCGGCCCACGGCTTACCTTTTCCGTCCTGCCGGCGCCGTCGGCGCGGATGCTGCGCTGGCTCGGCTGCATCCTGCTGTCTGCCGCCGGCTTGCTCGGCGTGTCGCCGGCGCATGCCGACCTGGCCCGGATCCGCCAGGCCGGCACGCTGAAGGTGGCGGTGTACAAGGGCCTGCCGCCGTTCTCGTCGCTGGCCGGCAGCCAGTACGCCGGCATCGACGTGGCGCTGGCGCAGGCGCTGGGCAAGGCGCTGGGCCTGTCGGTGGCGCTGTTGCCGTTCGATGCCGACGAGAACATGGCCGACGACCTGCGCGCGATGGTCTGGCGCGGCCATTACCTGGGCTACGGACCGGCCGACGTGATGCTGCACGTGCCGGTCGACCGCGCCTTCATGCGCGCCAACGACAAGGCGCTGATCGTCGCCCCCTACTACCGCGAGAGCTTCGTGCTGGTGCGGGACCGCGAACGCGTGCCGGAAGTGCGCGGCCTGGAAGACCTGGCCGGCCACCCCACCGGCGCGGCCGCGGGCTCGGCCGGGGCCAATGCGCTGTTGTCCGCCGGCGGCGGCGCGCTGCGTGACCGGGTCAGGATCTACCCCGAGCCCGGGCTGGCACTGCACGCGCTGTTCTCGGGCGAGATCGCCGCGGCGCTGGTGACACGCGCGCAGTATGAAAGCGCGCTCAAGGCGGGCGGCCACGCCGGCGGCCGCTATGCCGCCAGCGACATCAGCGCGCCGCTGCTGCCGCCGCGCGGCTGGGCCGTCGGCATGGCGGTCAAGGCCGGCGAGCGCGAGCTGGCCGAGGCGCTGCAGTCGGCGCTGGACACGTTGCGCGGTAACGGCGAGCTGGCCCGCATCTTCGGCGGCTACGGGGTGTCGATGCAGGCGCCGTGAAGCGGACGTTGTAAAGAATGCATGCGATCCGGCCTCGCAGGGTCGCCATGCTGGCGTGGGTCTGATGCGCCTACGGCTGCCTGGTGCGGCGCCAGTAGCGCCCTGGCGGCCCCATGGCGCCGCGCCTGCCATCGCCGCAGCACATGAGCGCAGCACACGGCCGCGGGCAGGAACGGGAATTGCGGGGGCAGGGCAGTATCACGACTGGGGATCGAGCGATGCCTTCCATTTCGTCGGTTCTGCTGTCCTCGCCCCGCGCGCTCTATGGGCTGCTGCGGGATACCGTCAACGCCTGGGTGGAAGACTACGCCCCCAGCATGGGCGCGGCGCTGGCCTACTACACGGTGTTCTCGATCGCGCCGCTGCTGCTGATCGTGATCTCGGTGGCGGGCGTGGTGTTCGGCCACGACGCCGCGCGCGGCGAAGTGGTGGCGCAGTTGCAGGGGCTGCTCGGCCCGGAAGGCGCCAAGACCGTCGAAGCCATGCTGCTCGCGGTCAGCAAGCCCGCGGCGAGCGCGCTGACCGCGGTGGTCGGCGTGGTGGTGCTGCTGGTCGGCGCGACCACGGTGTTCGCCGAGCTGCAGTCCGCGCTCGACCGGATCTGGGAGGTGCCCGAGCGGCGCAAGAGCTCCGGCCTGTTCGCACTGCTGCGGGCGCGGCTGCTGTCGTTCGGCATGATCCTGGGCATCGGCTTCCTGCTGGTGGTGTCGCTGCTGCTGAGCGCGGGGATCTCCGCGCTCAACCGCCTGTGGGGGCCCCTGTTCGGTGCCGAGGAGCTGATCGCCCATGTGCTCGACACCGTGGTCAGCCTGGTGCTGATCACGGTGGTGTTCGCCATGATCTACAAGATCATGCCGCGCGCCAAGGTGCGCTGGCCCGACGTCTGGCTGGGCGCGGCGGTGACGGCGCTGCTGTTCACGCTGGGCAAGTTCCTGATCGGCCTGTATATCGGCAAGAGCGGCGTCGCCAACGGCTACGGCGCCGCCGGGTCGCTGGTGGTGCTGCTGCTGTGGGTGTATTACTCCGCGCAGATCTTCCTGCTGGGGGCCGAGTTCACCTGGCAGTACGCACGCCGCTACGGTTCGCGCCGCCATGAGGCCGCGGCCGAACGCGAGCGCGAACTCGAACGCGCCAGGTCCCAGTCTCAGCCGCCGCCGAGCGCCACCGCGAACAGCGCCGAGATCAACGGGCGCTCCTTGCGCACCGCCAGGCAGCACAGGGAATAGTCGATCGACAGCAGCGGCTCGTCCACCGGCACCACCTGCAGCCCCGGCAACGGGATGCATTCGATCTCGGTGACGAAGCTCAGCCCCATGCCGCTCGCCACCGCATGCAGGATGGCCTCGCGGCTGTTGATCTCCATCACGCAATGCAGCGCCACGCCATGCTGCGCGCAGGCGCGTTCGACGCGGTCGCGCGTTTTCGAGCCGGCTTCACGCAGGATCACGGGTTCGCCGGCGAGGTCCCGCAGCGTGACCGTCGTGCGCCCGGCCAGCGCATGGCCCGCCGGCACTACCGCGACGATGCGTTCCCTGCGATAGGGCACGACATGCAGTCCCGCCACCGGGTCGGGTTCGGCGAGGATGCCGGCGTCGATGTCGAAGTCCTGCAGGCCACGCAGCACCGAGGCTTCCGAGCCGATGGTGACGGTCAGCTCCAGCGCCGCATGCGCGCTGCGGAAACTGCGCGCCAGCCCCAGCGCGATCGGCGGTGACACCGCGCCCACCCGCACCAGCCCGGTCTTGAGCTTGTGCGCGCTGTGCAGGAACTGCATGGCTTCCTCTTCCTGCCCGAACAGCCCCTGCGTGATCGCATAGAGTCGCTCGCCGGTATCGGTCAGGCGCACGCTGCGCCCGCTGCGCAGGAACAGCTCCACGCCGAAGCGCGTCTCCAGCGCCTTGACCTGGTCGGTTACGGTAGGTTGCCCGATATGCAGGTAATGCGCCGCGGCGGTGAAGCCGCCGGTGCGCGCCACCGCGTGGAAGCAGCGGATCGACTTGTAGTACTGGTGGAACATGGATCGGATTTGGGGGCTGGCCGCCGCGCAGGCGGCGTGTCCGGCGAGTCTCCCACAGCCGTGCGCCGATGCGTACAGGGTTTCCCCGAGGCCGGCGCGGCGCCGCGGCGATCCATCGGTTTTGGCGCACCCGGGCGTCAAAGATGCGATTGGACCGGGGCTTTGGCGTCTCCCACACTTCTGGCAACCAGGCGCGCGGTGCCGACCGCTGCCAACGCAACCCAGAGCCAGAACCGAGGAGACCCCATGACCCATGCCTACCACAACCCCGTGTCGATCCATTGCGGTGCCGGCGCGCTCGACCAGTTGCCGGCCTTGCTCCACGGCCGGCGCGCCGTGGTCGTGACCTTCCCGGAAGCGCGCGCGCTGGGACTGGTGGCGCGGCTCGAAGCATTGCTGGGCGCTGACCTGGCCGGGCTGATCGAAGACGTGCAGCCCAACCCCGACGTGGCGCATCTGTCCGGCCTGTACAACCGCTTCTGGGAACACGCTGACCGCTGCGATGCCATCGTCGCGGTCGGCGGCGGCAGCGCCATCGATACCGCCAAGGCGCTGATGGTCGGCACCCGCTCGGGCCGCTTCGACTCGCTGGTCAGCCTGCTGGCGAGCGGCAAGTCGTTCACGCCGGCGCAGGTCAAGCCGCTGATCGCGGTGCCGACCACCGCCGGCACCGGCAGCGAAGTCACGCCGTGGGCCACCATCTGGGATGCGGCGAACCAGAAGAAATACTCGCTGCACCTGCCGCAGACCTGGCCCGAGGCGGCCATCGTCGATGCGCAGCTGATGCTGTCGGTGCCGCGCGGCACCACCATTGCCACCGGCCTCGATGCGCTGTCCCATGCGCTCGAATCGATCTGGAACGTCAACGCCAACCCGATCTCCGACACCTTTGCGGTGTCGGCGGTCGAGGACATCTTCGAGACCCTGCCGCAACTGGTCCAGGAGCTGGACGACCTGTCGCTGCGCGAGCGCATGGCGCTGGCCGCACTCAAGGCCGGGCTGGCGTTCTCCAACACCAAGACCGCGCTGGCGCATTCGATCTCTTACGAAATGACGCTGCGCCACGGCCTGCCGCACGGCATTGCGTGCTCGTTCACGCTGCCGCTGGTGCTGGAAAAGGCGTGGGCGCGCCGCCCCGACCGCGACCGCACGCTGCAGCGGCTGTTCGGGCCGTCGCTGGCCGACGGGCAGCAGCGCCTGCGCGCCTTGCTGCAAGGGCTGGGCGTGAAGACTGAGTTTGCCGACTACGGCGTCAGCGATGACGAGGCCGGCGCCATGATCGCGCGTGCGCTGGACGGCGCCCGCGGCAAGAACTTTATCGGCGCCGTGCCTGCCTAGCTGTTCCCCCCGGGCCGGTGTTTACCCGGCCACACGAGCCCGACAGACGGGCCGACAATATAAAAGGAGACAACCATGGAAACAGCCGACCGCATCCAGGTGGGAGCGTTCGTCGCCCCGGCTGAGCAATCGTTCCGGCGCGCGCAGTGGCGGATGCTGCTGGCCGCGATGTTCTGCTATTTCTTTTTTTACACCGGGCGCCAGACCTTCGGCTTTGCCATCCCGGGGATCCAGCAGGAATTCGGCCTGTCCAAGGAGGTGCTGGGCTGGGCCTCGACCTGCCTGTTGTGGTGCTACGCGATCGGCCAGGCGATCAACGGCAACCTCGGCGACAAGTTCGGCGGACGCCGCGTGATGACTGCCGGCGCGATCCTGTCGTGCGCGGCCAACTGGGTGGTGAGCTTCGCCGTCGGCTTCAAGAGCCTGGCGATCCCATGGGGCATCAACGGCTACTTCCAGGCATTGGGCTGGGCCCCTGGCAGCCGGCTGCTGTCGAACTGGTGGGGCGCCGGCGAGCGCGGCAAGGTCTACGGCTTCTATGTGTTTGCCGCGGGCTGCGCTTCGGTGCTGTCGTTCGTGACCTCCATCCTGGTGGTCAATATCCTGCATCTGGACTGGCGCTGGATCTTCCGGCTGCCGGTGCTGCTGATGCTGCTGGGCGGCATCACCTTCTACCTGATCGTGCGCGAGCGGCCGGAGGAGTTGGGTTTCAAGTCGCCTGACACGGGCGCCGCCAATGCAGACGGTGCCGCCCGCGCTGCGCATGCCGAGACCGACGCGGATGAAAGCTCGTGGTCGCGCTACAAGGCGGTGCTGCGCAACCCGCGCCTGCTGATTGCCGGCCTGTCGATCGGCTTCCAGAACGCCGCACGCTATGGCCTGATCGTATGGGTGCCGGTGCACTTCCTGGGCAAGGACTGGAAGCATACCGACACGCTGATCGATCCCGCCTGGATCTCGGTGGCGCTGCCGGTGGGCATGGCGTTGGGAGCGCTCTCAAACGGGTGGATTTCCGACCGCCTGTTCGGCTCCAGCCGCAGCAAGGCCATCATGCTCTACATGGTCCTCGGTGCTGTCGCCTCGATGGTCATGTTCAAGCTGCCCACTGGCATGGGCGCCATCGTCGCGCTGTTCCTCGCCGGCTTCTTCGTCTACGGTCCGGCCTCGTCCTTCTGGGCACTGTGTCCGGACCTGGTCGGCGCGAAGCGGGCGGGTACCGCCACCGGCATCCTCAACTTCTTCTCCTACCTGCTCGCCGGCCTGGGCGAACCCCTGATCGGCCGCATGCTGGATCACTCGGGCAATACCTCGCTGGTGTTCCCGATCGTGGCGGCCAGCTGCATGATCAGCGCCGTGATCGCGGCCTTCATCCGCCGCTGAGCACGCCGGGCCGGCAAGGCGCCGGCCCGCCTGCAACGGCTGCTTCCTCTTCCATACATCGCATGAGACCCGCGAGGGCAAGACCAATGACCGCATTGCAACACATCCCCGAAATCCGCCACGAGGCGCTGCTTATCGCCGGCGAGAAGATCTACCGCGAAGACGTGATCGAGGTGACCTATCCCTACACTGGGGAAGTCATCGCCACCGTGCCCAGGGCCACGCTTGACGACGTGCGTCGCGCCTACCGTATCGCGCGCGACTATCAGCCCACGCTGACGCGCTACGAGCGCTACAAGATCCTGATGCGCGCCGGCGAGATCATTGCCTCGCGGCTGGACGAGATCTCTCGCACCATCACGCTGGAGTCCGGCCTGTGCCGCAAGGACTCGCTGTACGAAGTCGGGCGCGCCTCGGACGTGCTGCTGTTCGCCGCCAACCAGGCGCTGGTCGACGACGGCCAGGTGTTCTCGTGCGACCTGACCCACCACGGCAAGAGCCGCAAGGTCTATACGCTGCGCGAGCCGCTGCTGGGCGTGATCACCGCGATCACGCCGTTCAACCACCCGCTCAACCAGGTGATTCACAAAGTCGCGCCGGCGGTCGCCACCAACAACCGCATGGTGCTCAAGCCCAGCGAGAAGACCCCGCTGGCGGCCTACCTGCTGGCCGACATCCTGTACGAAGCGGGGCTGCCGCCACAGATGCTGTCGGTCATCACCGGCGACCCGCGCGAAATCGCCGACGAGATGCTGACGCACCCCGACGTCGACCTGGTCACCTTCACCGGCGGCGTGCCGATCGGCAAGTACATCGCGGCCACCGCCACCTACAAGCGGCAAGTGCTGGAGCTGGGCGGCAACGATCCCATCATCGTGATGGAAGATGCCGACCTGGAGGAAGCCGCCACGCTGGCGGCGAGCGGCTCGTACAAGAATTCCGGGCAGCGCTGCACGGCGATCAAGCGCATGCTGGTGCATGAGTCGGTGGCGGAGCGCTTTGTCGACCTGCTGGTGGCGAAGACCGAAGCACTCAACTACGGCGACCCGATGGACCCGAAGGTCGACATGGGCACCGTCATCGACGAAGCCGCGGCGATCCAGTTCGAGGCGGTGGTCAATGAAGCGATTGCCGCCGGGGCCACGCTGCGCTACGGCAATATCCGCCGCGGCGCGCTGTATTCGCCCACCGTGGTCGACCATGTGGATCCGGAGATGACGGTGGTGAAGCATGAAACCTTTGGGCCCGTGTCGCCGGTGATCCGTTTCAAGGATATTGATGATGCCATCCGGATTTCCAACGGCACCGCCTACGGGCTGTCGTCATCGGTCTGCACCAACCGGCTCGACTACATCACGCGCTTCGTGCGCGAGCTGAAGGTCGGCAGCGTCAATGTGCGCGAAGTGCCGGGCTATCGGCTGGAGCTGACGCCGTTCGGTGGCATCAAGGATTCCGGCCTGGGCTACAAGGAGGGCGTGCTGGAGGCGATGAAGACCTTCTGCAACACCAAGACCTACTCGCTGCCCTGGTAAGCAGCGCGCGCCGGCGGGGCAGTTCGTCCCTGCGCCGCCGGTACGTGGCGAGCGCCTCTACTGTGTCTCCGGGTAGTCGGGGCCCCGGCGTACTCCAGCACTGTCGTCCCCGGATTCTGGCCGCCCCATGGCGGCTTTTTTTTCCATCGGCGCCGCGTCCATTGCGCCATGACCGCACCATCCATGACTTCCCTCCAATCCATCCTGCACGAAGCCAGGCTGTTTCCGCCTGCCCCGCAAGCCAGCGCCAAAGCCGCCATTCCCAGCATGGAGGCCTACCAGACGCTGTGCGACGAAGCCGGGCGCGACTACGAAGGCTTCTGGGCCCGCCACGCGCGCGAGCTGCTGCACTGGAACAAGCCCTTCACCAAGGTGCTGGACGAAAGCAACGCGCCGTTCTACCAATGGTTCGAGGACGGCG
>NZ_JALHRY010000021.1:0-68352 GCF_023952485.1 Cupriavidus mimosae
TCAGTTCGGACTTGGTCGGCAGCTTGCCGTGCACCAGCAGGTGGGCGATTTCCTCGAACTCGCAGGTCTCGGCGATATCGAGAATGTCGTAGCCACGGTAGTGCAGGTCGTTGCCGGTGCGGCCGACGGTGCACAGCGCGGTGTTGCCGGCGGTCACGCCCGACAGCGCGACGGATTTCTTGGGCTTGGGAGTGACGAGCGGTTGCGCTTCGGACATCTGGGTCTCCTTGGTGTGATGCCTGGTGTTGCCTGTCTATGGTCGTGCAAGCGGCCGGGAGGGGATGTCCCCGGCCCGGCCGCGCCTGCGTCTGGTTGCTTACTTGCCCTTGCCTTGCGCGAACAGGGCGTCGAGCTTCTGCTCGAAGTCATGGTAGCCGATGCTCTCGTAGAGCTCGGCGCGGGTCTGCATGGTATCGACCACGTTCTTCTGCGTGCCGTCGCGGCGGATCGCCGCGTAGACGTTTTCCGCCGCCTTGTTCATGGCGCGGAAGGCGGACAGCGGGTACAGCACCATCGACACGCCGGCACCGCCCAGTTCTTCGGTGGTGAACAGCGGCGTGGCGCCGAACTCGGTGATGTTGGCCAGCACCGGCACCTTCACCGCGTCGACAAACTTGCGATACATGCCGAGGTCGGTCATGGCTTCCGGGAAGATCGCGTCGGCGCCGGCTTCCACGCACGCCACGGCGCGCTCGATGGCGCTGTCCAGGCCTTCCACGGCCAGCGCATCGGTGCGGGCCATGATGACGAAGTTCTCGTCGGTGCGGGCGTCGACGGCTGCCTTGATGCGGTCGACCATTTCGCCCTGGGTGACGATTTCCTTGTTGGGACGGTGGCCGCAGCGCTTGGCGCCGACCTGGTCCTCGATATGCATGGCCGCGGCGCCGAACTTGATCAGCGACTTGGTGGTGCGGGCCACGTTGAAGGCCGAGGCGCCGAAGCCGGTGTCGACGTCGACCAGCAGCGGCGTGTCGCACACGTCGGTGATGCGGCGGATATCGGTGAGCACATCGTCCAGGTTCGAGATGCCCAGGTCCGGCAGGCCCAGCGAGCCGGCCGCCACGCCGCCGCCCGACAGGTAGATGGCCCGGTAGCCGGCGCGCTTGGCCAGCAGCGCGTGGTTGGCGTTGATGGCGCCGACCACCTGCAGCGGATGTTCGTCGGCCAGCGCCTGGCGGAAGCGGGCGCCAGCGGAGCGCGCGAGGTCGGAAGCGGAGTAGGTCATGGCGTATGCATTGGTGAACAGGACAAGCCAGATATCGCAAGGGATGTGCCAGGACTTGCGAAAGCGGCAGCAAAATCCGGAAGCCCTTGTCAGTATTAGGCTGGCGGGCAGGACGGAGGGTTTCCTCGCGGCCTCCATGCCGGGATTTCCGCACATTTGAAATCCAAACCCCAAGCTTTGGAATTCAAAGTTGAAATCCGGGGCCGCGTAGCGGACAATGTGACAGCACTGTACGCCCGTTCCTCCCGCTTTTCATCCGACTTTCCTTCCGCACCGCATCATGGCTCCGCCCGTTTCCACGCAAGGCCGCCCGCGCATCTGGGCAATCGGCATCAGCCGCCTCGCGCGTGCCTTTGCCGACCTGATTCCGGCCTATGCCGACCGCGCCGAATTCCGCATCGTCGGCAAGGGTTTCGAGGCAGCCGCCAGCGCGGTGTCGCGCGAGGTGCGCGAGGGCCGGCTCGACGTGGTCGTCGCCGGAGGCTCCAACGGCGCCTACCTGCGCCAGCATGTCGACGTGCCGGTGGTGCTGGTCAAGGTCACGGGCTTCGACGTGATGAGCGCACTGGCCACGGCGCGGCGGATCTCGCCGCGGGTGGCGCTGGTCACGCACGCGGCAACCTATGCCGAGGTCGATGAGTTCGTGCGCGCGTTCTCGCTGTCGGTACCGGCCTACACCTACCTGACCGAGGACGACGCGGTGGCGCGCGTGAAGGCACTGAAGCAGGAGGGCATCCAGGTGGTGGTGGGCCCCGGCCTGGTGACCGACCTGGCCGACCGCTATGGCCTGACCGGCGTGTTCCTGTACTCCGGCAACTCGGTGCGCATGGCGCTGGAAGACGCGATCGAGGCCGCGCGCCTGCGCCGCATCGAGGCCACCCGGCGCGACTACGTCAACACCATCCTGGCGCACCTGAACGAGGGCGTCGCGGCGGTCGACGCGCAGGGGCGGATCCAGTCGTTCAACCCGGCGATGGAACGCTTCCTCGGCACCTCGGCCGCCGCCGCGGTGGGGCGCAAGCTGCAGACGCTGGCGCCGAGCCTGGCGCTGGAGGGCGTGATGCAGACCGGCGACAAGGAGCTCGAGGCGATCCACAAGCTGGGCGACAAGATGGTGGTGGTCAACCGCATTCCGATCCTGGGCGAGGCCGGCACCACCGGCGCGGTGCTGACCATCCAGGACGCCAGCGCGATCCAGCGCGTTGACCGCAACCTGCGCTCGCGCAGCCGCGCGCGGCCGGCGGCGGTGCGCTACAGCCTGGACGACCTGGCCGGCACCTCGGCGGCGATGACGGCGCTGCGCGAACTGGCGCGGCGCTATGCCGTGGTGGACTCCACCGTGCTGATCGGCGGCGAGAGCGGCACCGGCAAGGAGGTGCTGGCGCAAGGCATGCACGATGCCAGCCCGCGCCGCGCGTTCCCGTTCGTGGCGGTCAACTGCGCCGCCTTCCCCGAGGCGCTGCTGGAAAGCGAGCTGTTCGGCTACGAAGAGGGCGCCTTCACCGGCGCGCGCCGCGGCGGCAAGGCCGGCCTGTTCGAATCGGCCCACAACGGCACGCTGTTTCTGGACGAGGTCGGCGACATGCCGCCCGCGCTGCAGACGCGGCTGCTGCGCGTGCTGCAGGAAAAGCAGGTGCTGCCGATCGGCGGGCTCGACGCGGTGCCGGTGAACGTGCGCGTGATCGCCGCCACCCATCGGGACCTGGCCGCGATGGTGCGCGACGGCAGCTTCCGCCAGGACCTGTATTACCGCCTCAACATCCTGCGCATTGCCATGCCGCCGCTGCGCGAGCGCGCCGAAGACCTGCCCGAACTGGCCGAGCTGCTGTACCGCCGCGCGCAGGACCGGCTGGGCCTGGAGCGCCCGCAGCGCCTGCCCGCCGCGGCGCGCGCGCGGCTGGCGCGCTACCGCTGGCCCGGCAATATCCGCGAGCTGGAAAACGTGACCGAGCGCATCGCGGTGCTGGTCGCCGGCCGCCGGCTCGACGGCGAAGCCTTGCAGCGCGAACTGCAGGCCGCGGCGCCCGAGCTGTTCGGCGAGGCCGCGCTTGCCACTGCGCCCGCGCCCGGAGCCGAAGCCGCACCGGCAGCGCGGACGCGCCGCTCGCTGGCGCGCGTCAAGCAATCGAGCGAGGTCGACCATATCCGGCGCGTGCTGGAAGAGTGCGGCGGCGACCGGACCGCCGCCTGCCATATCCTCGGTATCAGCCCGACCACGCTGTGGCGGCGGCTGAAGGTGGCCTAGCCCGGACCTTATCCGGCGGGGCTGGCCCGGCGGAACGGAATCGGCTGCAGCCCCTTGCCCTGCAGCCACGCTTCATTGAACAGCCGCCCCATATACAGGTCGCCACGGTCGCACAGCAGCGTGACGATGGTGTGGCCCGGCCCCATCTCGCGCGCCAGCGCCACCGCGGCGCCGACGTTGATGCCGGATGAGCCGCCCACGAACAGCCCTTCCTCGCGCAGCAGCCGGTAGACCATGTCGACGCAGGTCTGGTCGTCGATGCGCACGGCATCGTCGATGGGCGTGTCCTGCAGGTTGGCGGTGACGCGGCTGGAGCCGATGCCTTCGGTGATCGAGCTGCCTTCGGCCTTGACCTCGTGGTGCTTGACGAAATGGTACAGGCCGCTGCCGTGCGGGTCGGCCAGCACGATGCGCACGCCCGGCTTGTGTTCCTTCAGACAGCGCGCGATGCCCGCCAGCGAGCCCCCGGTGCCGGTGGCGCAGGTGAAGGCGTCGATATGGCCGGTGGTGGCGTGCCAGATCTCCGGCCCGGTGGTCTCGTAGTGGGCCTGGCGGTTGGCGAGGTTGTCGAACTGGTTGGCCCAGATCGCGTTTTCGGTTTCGTCGGCGAGCCGGCCGGCAATTTTCTGGTAGTTGTCGGGATCGGCATAGGGCTTGGCCGGCACCGCGCGCACCTCGGCGCCCAGCATGCGCAGCCGCTCCATTTTCTCCGGCGACTGGGTGTCGGGAATCACCACGATGCAGCGGTAGCCGCGCGCTGCACACAGGTGCGCCAGGCCGATGCCGGTATTGCCGGCGGTGCCTTCGATCACCGTGCCGCCCGGCTTCAGCAGCCCGCGCCGCTCGGCGCCGCGAATGATGTAGAGCGCCGCGCGGTCCTTGACCGAGCCGCCCGGATTGAGGAATTCCGCCTTGCCGTAGATGTCGCAGCCGGTGTCGGCGCTCAGGCCCGCCAGGCGGATCAGCGGCGTGTGGCCGATGGTGCCGGCAAATCCATCCCTGACTTCCATGGTGCACTCCTGCCGCGCCCGGGGCGGGCGTCACCTTGATTGATAGGTCGGTGCGGCGGGAATGACAAGCGGCGGCAGGCGCGCTGGAATAGCAGAAAGTGACCGGGATAGCGCCTTGCGCTCAGGCGGCGTTGAGCCAGCGGAAGCTGAAATCGCCCTCGACGAAGTCGGCGCGCGCGGCGTGGAAATCGCGCATGTAAGGCCGGTTCAGGTGCGATTCGAGTGCGCGCTTGGAGTCCCAGACCATGTAGATGACGAACACCCGCGCGTCGTCGGCATCCTGCCCGACGTGGTAGTCCAGGCAGCCGGGCTCGGTCAGCCCGCGCGAGCGCAGCGCGGTGAGCTGGGAGACCAGCGCGTCGCGGCGGTGGGTCTTGGCACGGGCGATGCCGACTAGCGTGTACGTTCCGGACATGGGTGAACGGGGGCGACTGGCTGGCGTCTGTGAGCACTGGGCCAGCCATTGTAGCGGCGGCCATGGCCCGGCCTGGCAATGCCCGACGGCGCCGTCCGGGCATTCGGGCGGCGCTTGACAAGGGTGCGCGGCACGGTTCCTGCCGCCGTGGCCGGCGCTCAAGTTATGCCCGCCGCTGCCGATATCCGGAGCGACAACAAGAAAACCATCACCCGGGGGGATGGCGCATGCTGAGACGCATTGGGTCGGAGCAATTGCAGGTCGGAATGTTCGTCGCCAGGCTGGGCGGGCCCTGGATCAACCATCCGTTCTGGCGCGCGCGCTTCCTGGTCGCCAGCGAGGAACAGGTACGGCAGATCCAGTCGGCCGGCGTGCGCGAAATCTGGATCGATATCCTGAAGGGCCGCAATCTCCCGGCGCCGGAACAGGCGGCCGACGCAGCCCCGCCCATTGCCGCGGCCCAGCCTGCGCCCAGTGCCGGTGGCCAGGCTGACGCGGCGCCAGCCACCACGCTCGAAGCCGAGATCGTGCATGCGCGCGAACTGCTGCAGTCCGGCAAGGCCGTGATCGGCTCGATGTTTGCCGACGTGCGCATGGGGCGGGCGCTGGAGGTCAGCGGCGCGCTGCTGCTGGTCGACGCGGCCTCGCGCTCGCTGTCGCGCCATGGGCAGGCGCTGCTGGCGCTGGCGCGGCTCAAGGCACGCGGCGACGACAATTACCTGCATGCCTTCGCGGTCTGCGCGCTGATGATCGCGGTCGGCCGCACGCTGGGGCTGCCCGACGACGAGGTGCGCGAACTGGGCCTGGCCGGCCTGGTGCATGACATCGGCAAGCTGGCCGTGCCCGGTGCCGCCAGCCTCCGCGCCGGCGAGCGCACGCCCGAGCAGGACGAGGCCTACCGCCGCCATCCTTCCGCCGGCTACCGCATCCTCAACGAAGCCCGGCTTTATTCCAATATCCCGCTCGATGTCTGTGTCCACCACCATGAGCGCGTCGACGGACGCGGCTTTCCCTTCGGCCTGGTGGGGCACGAACTGAGCGTGCACGCCCGGATCGGCGCGATCTGCGATACCTACGATACGCTGACCGCCAGCCACCCCGGGCACCAGCCATGGTCGCCGGCCCGCGCCATGGAATACATGGCGGTGCGCGTCGACACGCTGTTCGACCGGCGCGTGTTCAAGGCCTTCTCGCGCACCGTCGGCATCTACCCGCTCGGCACCGTGCTGCGGCTGCGCTCCAACCGGCTGGCGGTGGTGTGCGCGCAGCATGACGCCGACCCGCTGCGGCCCAAGGTGATGGCGTTCTATTCGGTGTCGCAATCGCGGCCGGTGCCGACCGAACTGATCGACCTGCGCCATGGCGACGAGACCGTGGTGGCGTTCGAAAACGCGGCGGAGTGGGGCTTTACGGACGAGCAGTTGCTGGAGATGTATGCGCCGGCGGCGTGAGGCCGTCCCGCCATCGTAGAGCGCAATTTATCTGTCACTACTGTTAGCGTTGCCTGACGCGGCTTAACGCCGCTGTGTTGAGGCATTCTCTGTCACTTCGTACGCATGTTGGATGTCCCTCGGTTGTCAGAACGTTAGCGCGCCACTTCCATTGCAAGTCGTCGCTGAGATGCAACCTTCCGATGAAAGATTGCGCCGATGGCAAGTGCTGCCGCGCACAGCGCGATAAATCCGCCTATCCATACGCCGACAGGGCCGAAGCCATCCAGGCGGAATGCCATCCATCCACCCAAGCCAAGTCCGAGACCACAGCGCAAGACCACAGCCACGGCAACTGCCGGCCATGCTATGCGGTAGGAGCGAAGCACCACGCAGAAATAGATCTGTATGGCATCGGCCATCTGGCTGGCAGCGACCCAGAAGAGCATTCTGGACGCCAGGGCAGCCACATCGGCATCGGCCGTGAACAGCGCGGCAATTGCGCTCCGTCCGAGCAGAAGGCCGACCGTCGTTGCTGCCGCTAGAGAGCAGGCCATCAGCAGGCCTACCCTGAATGTCAAGATCTCCTCGGAAAATGCGCTCGCTCCGGCGGATCTGGCAATCAGCGCGCCCGACGCAATGGCGACAGATAGCGGCAACATGAAGACGAGCGTGGCAATGTTGGCCGCGATCTGATGTGCAGCAGACGCATTCGATCCCGCGCTGGCGATCAGGATAGCCATGCCTGAAAATGAGACGATTTCGACGAACTGAACCGCAGAGACTGGGATCGTGGCTTGCAGAACAAGCTTTAACGCGGTCAGTGAGATCCGGAGATCTTGGCGGCGACCCAACCCCCTCAGGACGTTGCTGCGTCGCAAGAGATGGCAGCAGATGGCCAGGCTCGCCCACGAGATGATCACGGACGAGGCAGCACAGCCCACCACTCCCAGTCGTTCGCCCGTGTCGTCGATGGTCGCGCGCATCAGGGCGAAATTCAGCGGCACTTTCAATATCAGGCCGGCAATATTGATCCACATGAATGCTGCGGGACGTCCAGTTGCCGCTTCCATCGCAAACAGCAACCGGTAGGCCAGGAGTGCAGGCAAGCCAATGGAGAGTACGCCGAGGAATGAGTCAGTCTTGCCCATGGTTACCGGATCGGTGTCGACCAGCATGGCGAGGCACGTCATGAGCAGGGGATAGGAAAGCAGGGCGCATGCGATGGAGAGGACCATGCCGGCCGATAGCACGGCGCGCAGTTCGGTAATTGCACCGCTCCCCCAGAGTCGCGCAGCGACAGGTGTGATGCCATTGGCAATCCCAGTCAGGATAACCAGCAAGGCCACGTAAAGGGCACTGCCGATACCGATGGCGGCTAGATCGGAAGTGCCGAAGCGCCCCGCCATGACTGAGTCGATGCTCATCATGCCAATGGCAGTAAGCTGCATTCCGAGCGTAGGGGCGGCCAGCCCGGCGATCCGGCGGGCTTCATGGAACATCTGCACCGACCTGAAGTGCGACAATCGTGGCGTCGTCGGATGCCTTCAATCTCGGCCACGACTGGCAGGCCGGATCGTCGCGCTCGATTTCTCGGACCTTGCGTACGAGTCCTGCCACCCCGATCCTGAATACTTCGTCCAGCGCCTCTTCCAGGGTACAGGCGCGATATTTGTCGACCAGCCTGGCAGCGCCATCGCTCAACAGCATTAGCGATGGCGGTTCAATGGAATGGAAAGATTCGAACGCAAGGGTGGAGGGCTCCCAGTTTGGCGCCGCGATGGCATACCCCCCTGGTTGGTTCATTGTCTTGCGCCTGACCAGCAGGCGTCCCGAGATCTCGGTCAGGACAGCGCTTCGCCGTTGGTCGTCACCATGCGTCTTTGCGAGGCGCGCAGCGAGTGCATCGAATTCCAGGTCAAACCATGGTCCGAGCGTGGATTCCACGATATGAGCCGATGCAGGTCCAGCCCGTAACACGCCGCAGCAATCTCCGAGTTTGGCAAAGGAAACCCGGTGGCCTCCCGAATCCCGTTGCACCTTTGCGAGGATGACCGAGGCAGAAGGAAGAAGGTGCGCATCGGCAGCGCGATCCTTGATCAATTCACGGCAGTCCGCATTCGCAGCGTCGATGGCAGACGCGAGAAGCGCATCCGAATCGTGCGTTGTACCATTGCACACGATCGAGCGATGCAAGTGCCAGTTGATCCGGAGCGCATACCATTCGGCGTCGGAATGATTGGGCGCCAGCATCAAGGATGGAGAGATTCCGGTAGCGCCGTCGATGACCCAGGCGTGCACAGACGTGTCATCGGCCACGTAGCCGCAAATGTCTTCGGACGGTTGGTTGCCGGAAGAATACGATCCACTTTCGATCCGCTTCAGCATGGGAGTCTGTGCCCTTGCAATATGTCTGAACGGCTATCGCCAGTCGGCTGCGTTAGGTATGAGAATCGATGTGTCGCGTTGCAGAAGCGCTTGCTCCCAGTCAAGGAGTGGTCGGTTCAATACCTTGCTGCCCAAACCGAAGAAGACAAAATCTGCCGTTCTCGCAGATCCGAACATGATCAGTGGCCCGCGATAGGCGACGAGGCCATCGACGACTCGCCGCATCGAGAGCGGCGCCTGGATCGCGTCGAAAAGCACGCCGCCACCATCTTCGGGCAATTGCCCCTGGCGAAGGACGCCGTGCTGGTGCGTGACAATGTCCAGACTCGGTTTTCCGTAGGCTACCTGCCGGAATGCTGCCTTCACGGCCCGGTATCTGTCAGGGTAAAGATGGGCGGAGTCGCTGCTGATCATCCTCGTGGAGTGCGAGGCAGCCGCCGGAAAAGAGCGGAATACCCATGCACGGAGCGCGTCCAGTACCGGCTCGGGGGCCACTACCTGCATGCAGAATGGGGGGCGGTCGTCTTTGATGACCACTTCGGGAAAATGGTGCTGGATGGCACTTGCGACGGTGTCGCCAAAGGTGGACTCCGTTGGGTCATACAGGATGCAGGAGCGCAGCCGATCTTCCTGAAGTGCCGCATGGTTGTCCTCTGCATAAGGAAAATTCGCGCTGAAAACATCGTGCACAAAAGTCGGAAACGTCAGCACGCCTGACAGCGCAAACGCTGCGCCATAGCCGAGAGAATATCCCGCGACATGCGTTGGCGCTCCGTGTTGCCGCATCACCATGGCAGCACAGAGGAACAGTACCAGTTGTGTGACCCTCGCGGACCGTATGCCCCGCAAGTCAGACGGGTCCAGGAGCCTAGGCCTTGCCACTTCTTCGAAGACGGCGCGGCGATAGGTGAACTCGTACCAGCCCGTAAGCGGCTGAAGCAGATCCGCGTGCGCTCGGAGTTCTCGCAATGTCGTGTGCGGTGATTGGCAGTACCGGCCTTCTTCCACACAGCTGGCGTAGTTGAAAAAATACCCGGGATATGTCATCTGCACGCCTCCGCCAGCGCGGATACGACGCGATCCACCTGGGCTTCGGTAATGCCGGGACCCGAGGGAAGCATGATGGCATGCTCATGCAGATGTGTGGAGAACGCGTCGTGCTGATAGTACTGAAAGCGCGAATAGACAGGAAGCTGCGGAAGGGGAATCCAGACTGGACGCGCCATGATGTGTTGTGCCACCAGTTTTTCGATGACGGATCTGGACGGCTGCGGCAGCTCGATGCACGTCATCCAGCAGATGCCGGCTGCCTCAGGCGTATGCTGAGCAAGCCGCACACCATTCACTCGCTTCTGGATGGCTGTAGCGTAGTATTCGTGAAGTATTCGCTTTCGACGAATGCGGTCGAACAGCAGCTCCATCTGGGCAACACCTATGGCGGCATTAATGTTGCTCATGCGGAAGTTCAATCCATAATCGTCATGAAAGAATGACATCGTATCGGCCTTGGCCGTCGACGAAAGATGGCGTGCTTTGCGACAGAGCAATTGCGATTTGGCGATCAGTGCGCCTCCTGCTCCTGTCGTGATGATCTTGTTGGCGTTGAAGCTAGTTGTGAAGATGATCTGATCGGCTTGATCGTCGGGCACGGAGGCGCCCAGTGGCATTCCCTTGTAGCAGGCGCCCAAGCATTGCGCGGCATCATGAATGACCACGAGATTCCATTGCCTGGATAGCGCATGGATGCGATCCAACCTTGCGAGGTCACCCCACAGATGTACGAGGCAGATCGTGGAGACCAGCCTCCCGGAGGATGTGTTGACGACGCGGCCGTCTCGGCGTACGCATCGTTCCTCCAGAAATGCTGCGAGCAATTCATCGTCGATCTGCCACGTCTGTGGATTTAGGTCTATAAAGACGGGATGCATACCCGCCCGTACCGCGGCACTGGCTGGCGCGGCAAACGTCAACGCGGGAATCAGGATCTCGGTGTCTGGCTCCCCGGCAAGCTCGAATGCCAGTTGCAGGGCGCAGGTACCGCTAGCGACTGTCACCGCGTCGGCACAACCAAACGTCTGAGCGAGCGAAGTCTCGAACTCCTTCACGTACTGGCCCCCGTACGACACCCAGCCTGACTCGATGGCTTGCAGAACATAGTCCCGCTCGCGCCCATTCAGGAGCGGGGCATAGTTTTCAATGCGCCTGTCCTCAGACGTTTGCATAGTGAGCCTCATGGGAGGAAAGGAGGCCCAGGCTCAAGGCTTCGCTGATCTGGCGGGCAGAGTACTCGACCCCATATCGCGGCTTGAATTCCAGTTCCTCCACGATCCTGGCGAAACTCACCCGGTAGTTCCTGCGGTCCGCGCCGTTGCCGGTATCCGAGAAGCGCGCGGTCCGGTTCGTTGCCTGAGCAATCGCATTGATCAGGTCAATCTTGCGATAGTTTTCCTCGTCCGATCCAACATTGAAAACGTTGGCGCCGGTGCGAATATTGGCATCGCTGCAAATGCCGCAAATCAGCTCGGCAAAGTCATTGACATGGCAATACGGTCGCCACGTTTGGGAATCGTAGACGTCGAACGGCGCTTCCATAGCGATGGCCCGTGCAAATTCGTTGACCGTCAGGTCAAAGCGCATCCGCGCCGATAACCCATGCGCCGTTCCAAAACGCAGGATATAGGTTTCGAGTGTGGCTGCATTCTCGATCAGCCAGTGCTCGGCTTCAACTTTCGTTTCCGCGTAGAGCGACAGTGGATTGAGTGCATTGTCTTCGCTGAGCAAGGCCGTCGAATCACTCAGGCCATAGTTGCTGCAGGTTGAGGCAAAAATGAAGCGGCTGGAGTCGTTTTCAGTGGCAGCGCTGAACAGTGCCTTGGTGGCGGCCAGGTTTGTTTGCCGGGCGACCTCCGGCATCTTCTTGCAGGCGGGGTCTCCAACAATGGCCGCCAGATGAACCACCGCAAATGGACGAATCTGGTTCAGTTGCTCTTGGAGTCGTGAGTATTCCCTGATATCGAGCTGGACAAACCTGAATCGCGGCGTCACCAGAAGCGGCAACAGGCCCGTTGCCCCATATATCAGGCTGTCGATGCCGATGACGTCAAATCCCGCACTCAACAGCCTGCGGCACACGCCACTTCCAATGTAGCCGGCCGCACCAGTAACGAGAACTCGTTTCCGTTCGCTCATGCCATTCCCCTCTCCGAGAAAAGCTCATTGGCCCGGTGCAGGTCTTCAATTGTGCCTGCGTCGATCCATTTACCATGATGCTGATAGGTCGACACATATGATCCGCGTTCCAGTAGCGATGAGAGAACCTTGTCGACACCTATCTCACCATTGCCCAAGGCGCTCAGAAGTGTGCCGATCGATGGCCGCATCAGGTAGTACCCGGCGAGAACCGGAAATGGAACCGAGGGTTTTTCCCTGACCCCCAGCATCCGAGAGTCGTGCGATTCCACCACGCCATATGGCACTCTGTATATGTAGTCATTCACCGCGACGGAGAAGTCGGCCCCGCTGGCCAAGTGGAATCGATGGAAATCAATGAGGTCCAGGTCTGATGCGATGTCTCCGTTCAGTACCATCAGCGGCTTGCTTTGCTTGCGGTCGATCAGTTCCTGGCAGAGTGCCAGGGCCGACCCGAATGTGCCTCTGGGCTCGGGTTCCAGCAGAAGCTGAATATTCACGTCATATCGTGCTGCCAGCGCTCCTACGATGCTCCCGAAGAGGTCTGCACAGTAGTGAACGGCGATGAATATATCCTGCGAACCGGCTTTTGCCAGGGCACTGATATGCCGCTCCAAGAGACTATGATCTCCTATAGGCATGAGCGGCTTTGGTATGACTTTCGTGAACGGGCTCAACCTGGTACCAAATCCACCCGCGACAATTAATGTTGTCCACATGATTCGCACCCTCTACGTTGGGATTGCTTCAACTCACGTATTCTCTTTGACTTAGCCTCGCCAGAATGTCAAATTCGAAATCCGGAAGCTTACGTAGTGAAAAGAAACCTCTCAGGATCGAGGCCGCGTCATAGCCGGAAAGTGCTTGGGAGCCGCTGATAACAATATCGAAGAGCTCTTCCAGGCTGTACCTGACTACCTCGATATCCGGTTCGAGGCTAGCTGCCAGAGGGCACTGTGGCTCTGTTACGAGCGTCAGGAAGCTGTAACCCATGTTTGAATGTGTCGATGGATTGACAACCATCGCTCCGGTCAAAAGAGGCGGGGAACATGCTGCCAAGCCGGTCTCTTCCCGCAGTTCTCTGACGGCGGCCGCAGCGCAGGATTCGCCCTCGTCGATCAGCCCGCCTGGCAAGCCCATCAGTATCTCGCCGAAACCATGCCGGTATTCCCGTATCAAATAAACGAGGCCATTCCGAGTTACCGGCATTATGTTGACCCAGTGCCGTCCGTTAATAACGTAATAAGGGTCGACAATGGATCCATCGGACCTCAGGCAACGATGGCGACTAAGGTGAATCCACTCGTCCTTGACAAGATCATCGCTGGCCAAGATATTCCATTTTTTAATCATCAATCCTCCCGAGAATGGCACGAGCCATGGAGTTAAATCTGCAATGGATGGGCGATGGTGGATTGTTTGCGGCTATGGAAAAGTCCGCAAGTAGAAAAACTCAGCGGCGAATTAAATATTTTCAATGTATTGAATTCGCTTCTTCAATACAATGCCCCCTCGTTTTGGTGGGAGGGCGGATTTCTTGTGCACCTAGTTTTTTCAGCGAGACGAGACTTCGCGTTCGCACGTCGCGGCCAAGACCAACAGGTTCCTTGCAACGAGCTGCGAGTTGACAGATTTAGTGTCGCAACGGTGACACCGTCAATACGGTCTAAGGCCGTTGCGCGGGTATGGCGTCATCCCGCCAGCCACTTGCCTTGCCTGAGCCGCTCATGCAGGAAGTCCCCCAGCGCCCGCACGCGCGCGCTGTGCCGCAGGTCCGGGTGGGTCAGCACCCACAGGTCGGTGTCCATGGCGGCGTCGGGCGGCGCCAGCCGCACCAGCGCCGGATCGTCGCCGGCCAGCAGGCACAGCAGCATGCCGGCGCCCATGCCATGCCGGACCGCGTCTGCCATCGCCACCAGGCTGTCGGCGCTGACCGCGCGGCGCGGCTCCGGCACGTGCTCGCGGATCCAGCGGGCCTGAGCCAGGTGTGACAGGGCTTCGTCAGGCACGACCCAGTCATAGGCCGGCCAGTCCGCCAGCGCCGGGCTGTCTGCCGCGGCGGGGAGGCCGAGCTGCCGCAGGTAGCTGCGCGCCGCGTATGGCGCTGTCTGGAGCCGGCCGATGCGGCGGCCAACCAGGTATTCCGGCGGCGCGTTGGCCGGGCGGATTGCCACGTCGGCCTCGCGCCGGCTCAGGCTGAGGAAGCTGTTGTTGACGACCAGCTGCAGCTGGATGCGCGGATGCAGGGCGCGGAACTCGGCAAACAGCGGCATCAGCAGCCCGCCCAGCAGCGTGTCGGTGGTGGTCACGCGCAACGGGCCGCTCAGCTGGCTGTCGAGGCCGGACAGCTGGCGCTGCGCCGCATCGATCTGTTCGCCCACCCCGGCCAGCCGTTGCGCCAGCGCCTCGCCGGCCGGGGTCATGGCGTAGCCGGTGGCATGGCGCTCGAACAGCAGCGTGCCGAGCGTGTCTTCCAGCCGCGCCAGCCGGCGCAGCACCGTCGAGTGGTTGACGTGCAGGACGCGCGCGGCGCCGGCCAGGGAGCCGGACTGGCCCACGGCGAGGAAATACTTCAGGTCGTCCCAGTCTGCTTCCTGCATGTTTGCATAATCCTTTTGCAAAATTCGCCAGTTTCCGTGCGGATCCGCACAGCCTACATTGGCTGGGCGCGGCCGGCAATCGATGCCGGCGCGCACAGAGTTCAGGGAGGAAAACATGGCAATGGCGTGGACGCTGCTGGTGCTGGCCGGGCTGATCGAGATCGTGATGGCGCTGGCGCTCAAGCATACCGATGGCTGGACCCGCGTCGGCCCGACCGCGCTGGGCATCGGCGCCGCGCTGGCCAGCATCTACCTGCTCAGCGCCGCCTTGCGGCACCTGCCGGTGGGAACGGCCTATGCGATCTGGACCGGGATCGGCGCGATCGGCGTGACGCTGATCGGCATCCTGTTCCTGGGCGAGAGCGCGTCGCCGCTGCGACTGGTGCTGATCGGGCTGATCTTCGTCGGCATCGGCGGGCTCAAGCTGCTGCCGGCCTAGCCCGCATCCCGCAAGGCACGCAGGGGAGGCGGGCGCGTTCGGTACACTATCTGGCCAAGTCAAAGGCCAGAGTCGCCCCGCCATGAATTTCGATGCCCTGCTGGAGCTGTTCCAGCAACGTATTCCCGCCCACCCGTGGGCGCAGATCGCGCTGTACCTGGTAGCGCTATGCCTGATTGCCGCGCTGGCGCAATGGCTGTTCGGCCATGTGATGTCGCGCATCGCCCACCGGGTGCTGAAGGTGTGGGGCAAGACGCCGTGGAGCACGGCGCTGACGCGCCATCGCGCCTACCGGCGCTTCGGCTACGCGGTGGGCTTTGCCGTGATCACCGTCGGCATCGGCGAAGTCCCGCATATGGGCCGCTATGCGCTGGCGATCGAGCGCCTGGCGCATGCCAGCCTGTGGGTATGCTTCTTCCTGATGCTGGGCGGCGTGCTCGGGGCCTGGCAGGATGTGTACGCCAGCAGCCGCCGGGCGCAGACGCGCTCGATCAAGGGCTATATCCAGGTGGGCCGGCTGGGGCTGGGACTGGTGTGCGCGGTGCTGGTGCTGTCGATCCTGATCAACCGCTCACCGCTGTGGATGCTGTCCGGCCTGGGCGCGCTGTCGGCGGTGCTGCTGCTGGTGTTCAAGGACACGCTGCTGTCGCTGGTCGCGAGCACGCAGCTGACCTCCAACGACATGCTGCGCATCGGCGACTGGATCGAAATGCCCCAGTGCAACGCCGACGGCTACGTCAAGGACATCGCGCTGCATACGGTCAAGGTGCAGAACTGGGACAACACCGTGACCACGGTGCCGACCTACAAGCTGTTCTCGGAGAGCTATCGCAATTACCGCCAGATGTTCGAGTCCGGCGCACGCCGGATCAAGCGCACCTTGCGATTGGATGCCGGCAGCGTGCGTTTCCTGGAAGACCGCGAAGTCCACGCGCTGATGCGCTTTCGCCTGCTGCACGATTACCTGGAAGAAAAGCAGCGCGAGGTCGACGAGGCCAACCGGCTGCTGATCGCCGCCGGCAACGACCCGGTCAACCGGCGCCGGCTGACCAATATCGGCACCTTTCGCGCTTATGGCATCGCCTACCTCAAGGCGCACCCCGAGATCCACCACGACCTGCTGCTGAACGTGCGCATGATGGAACCGGATTCACAAGGCATCCCGGTCGAGATCTACTGCTTCACCGCGCTCACTGCGTGGATGGACTACGAGCGCATCCAGGGCGATGTGTTCGACCACCTGCTGGCGATCCTGCCGGAACTGGGGTTGAGGCTGTACCAGGCGCCGTCGGGCGCCGACCTGAACGGCGTGCGCATCGCGCCGGTGCTGGCCGCGGCGCAGGTGGCGGCGCAGGCGGTGCAGCATGCCCCGGCCCACGGCGCCGCCGCGGGCAGCCATCCGATCTAGCGGGATGTAGCGGGATGTAGTGGGATGTAGCGGGATGCAGGTAGCCGCGGCTCAGCCCACTGCGCGCGGGCGCACGCGGCTGGCGGCTTCCTTGGCGCGCGTGCGCGCGGTGTCGATGTCGTCGGCATAGGCCAGCGCCACGCCCATGCGGCGGCGGGCGAAGCTCTCGGGCTTGCCGAACAGCCGCACCTCGGTCTGCGGCACGCGCAAGGCCTGGTCGACGCCGTCGAAGACCACGCCCTGCGCTTCCACGCCGCCGTAGATCACGGCGCTGGCGCCGGGGCTGCGCAGCGTGGTGTCGACCGGCAGGCCAAGGATGGCACGCGCATGCAGCTCGAACTCGGTCTGCCACTGCGTGGCCATGGTGACCATGCCGGTGTCGTGCGGGCGCGGGCTGACCTCGCTGAACCAGACCTGTTCGCCCTTGACGAACAGCTCGACGCCGAACAGGCCCATGCCGCCCAGGTCGGCGGTGACCGCCTGCGCGATGCGCTGCGCGCTGGCCAGCGCGGCGGGATGCATGGGTTGCGGCTGCCAGCTCTCGACATAGTCGCCGCTGACCTGCACGTGGCCGATCGGCGCGCAGAACTGCGTTTCGACCTGCCCGCTGGCGCCGATGGCACGAACGGTCAGCAGCGTGATCTCGTAGTCGAAATCGATAAAGCCCTCGACGATCACGCGGCCGTGGCTGACGCGGCCGCCGGCCATGGCGTAGTCCCACGCCGCCTTGACGCCTTCGGGCCCGTCGATCTTGCTCTGGCCCTTGCCGGAGCTGCTCATCACCGGCTTGACCACGCACGGGTAGCCGATGCCGCCGTCGATGGCGGCCTGCAGTTCTTCCAGCGAATCGCAGAACTTGTACGGGCTGGTGGGCAGGCCGAGCGATTCGGCGGCGAGCCGGCGGATGCCTTCGCGGTCCATGGTCAGGCGCGCGGCGCGGGCGGTGGGAATCACGCGCACGGTGCCGGCGGCTTCCAGTGTTTCCAGCATCGGCGTGGCGATGGCCTCGATCTCGGGCACCACCAGGTGCGGCTTCTCGGCTTCGATCAGGGCCTTGAGCTGGTCCGGGTCGCTCATCGCGATGGTGCGGGCGTGATGCGCGACCTGCTGGCCGGGAGCGTTGTCGTAGCGGTCGACCGCAATCGTCTCCACGCCCAGGCGCTGCAGCGCGATCAGCACCTCCTTGCCGAGTTCGCCGGAGCCGAGCAGCATCACTTTGGTGGCGGAGGGGGAGAGGGGCGTTCCGAGGGTGGTCATGGCGGCGGGGCGGCGAGGCGCAGGGAAAACCGAGATTGTACGTGCTGCCGCGCGTGCTGGCGCCGCCGGGCCTAGTCTTCGGCGTCGCGCGAGCCGGCGGGGCGCCGCGCCGCCTGGTCCTTGCGGTCGGCCGCCTCGGCCTCGGCCGGGCTGGAGGCGACACCGTACATGCCGTGGCGCGGCGTGCCCGGGGGCAGGTTGCCGAGATCGGTCGGTTGATAGGGATGCGGGCCCGGCGGCGGCTGCGAGGTATCGCTGGACGGATGGGCTCTGCCGGTCAGCTTCTCGTCGCGGGTCACGCTGTGGCCGCCGTAGTGGTAGTCGGTCAGCGAGCCTTCATGCGCGGGCGCCGACGGGGCCGGCGCGCCGGAGATATCGGTCACGCGGACCGGAATCGACGGATAGACCTGCTGGGCGCCGGCGATCGCCATCTCGGGCGAGTCGAACTCGCCGTCGAGCCGCTCCGGCGCGCCGTGGCCGGTGCGCATTTCCAGATGCCAGCGGCCGTCTTCCGGGCCGCACACCAGGATTTCCTGTTCGGTCGAGGTCATGGGGCCTCCTTGGGTCTGGGCGTTGCGTCTCTGCGCACACAGGCAGGAACCGTTCCAGCGGCGCGCCCGCGTCGTACCGGCCTGTGCGGTTGCCGCGTGCCGCCAGATTTACAACCTGCGCCGATTCTTACCGCTGGCGCGGGGCACTGGACGGCTCAGGACGTCGCCATCAACGGCGGCCGCGGCCGCGTCGCCACCGCGAAAGCGATCTGCGCGAGCCCCGCCGCCAGCCCCAGCGCCACCCCGGCCTGCCAGGCCACGGTATAGGAGCCGAGCGCGTCATAGACCAGCCCGCCGCCGAAGGCGCCGACAAAGCTGCCGATCTGGTGGCTGAAGAAGGCCACGCCGCCCAGCATCGCCTGCCAGCGCAGGCCGAAGGTCTCGGCGATCCAGCCCGACACCAGCGGCGCCACCCCGAGCCACAGGAAGCCCATCACCGCGGCGAACACCAGCGTGCTCTGCGGCGTCGGTGCCGACGAGAAGTACCAGGTCAGCGCCAGCGAACGCAGCGTATAGATGCCGCCCAGCAGCATCAGCTTGTTGTAGCGGCCGCCGGCCCAGCCAAAGAAGATGCTGCCCAGCACGTTGAAGCCGCCGATCACGCCCAGCGCCTCGGCGCTGAGCATCGGGTCCATGCCGCACACGTCGAGATACGACGGCAGGTGCGTGGTCAGGAACACCAGCTGCATGCCGCAGACAAAGTACGCCAGCGCCATCACCACGAACGGCGCGTGGCGCAGCGCGGTGCCCAGCGCCTGGCGCGCGCTGTCCTGGCCGATGCCCGCCGGCGCCGCCAGCGGCAGCCGGTCGACGCGCCCGGCCGACCACGCCGCCGGCAGCATGACCAGCGCCAGCAGCACGAAGGCCGCCAGCCCGGTGCGCCAGCCGTAGGCCTGCGTCACCATCTGCCCGATCGGCGCCGCCAGCAGCGCGCCCAGCGAGCCCGCGCCCGACACCAGCCCCAGCACCGTGCTGCGCAGCGCCGCCGGCACCGGCCGCGCCGCCACCGCCATCGCCAGCGCGCTGCCGGTGCAGGCCATCGACGCGCCGATGGCCACGCCCGCGCCCAGCGTGACGCCAACCAGGCTGTGCGCGGTCGCCAGCAGCACCAGTCCAATCACGTACAGCAGCGAGCCCGCCATCATCAGCGGACGGAAGCCGATGCGCGTGGCCCAGGCGCCGGCGAGCGGCTGCAGCAGGCCCCAGGCGAGGTTCTGCACAGCGATGGCGACGGTGAAATCCGACACCGAGATGCCGATGTCGCGCGTCAGCGGCGGCATGAAGATGCCCAGGCTCTGGCGCAGGCCCATGGCCAGGCTCAGCATCACTGAAGCGCCGAGCAGGATCGGCAGCGCCGGGCGCAGGCCTGCATAGCGGGAAGGGGCGGGGGAGAGGGGCACGGTGGGTCTCGTCGCGGGGTTATCGTTATCGTTGTGGACCCCGGGCGCCTTTCATGTCTGCAATGTCTGGAATTTAAGCGGGCACTGAATATACCGCAGGGTAAGGCGAGGGTATGCCGCGCTACCCGGCCGTGTCAATTTGGCTTTGGGCCGGGCCGCCTTCCGCTTTGGCGAAGGCGGCCCGGCGCGGTCACTACTGGATCAGTCCAGGCTGACCTTCGACGCGCGGATGGTCTCGCCCCAGCGCTGGATCTCGCCGCGCACCAGCGCGGCGAACTTCGGCTGCGGCTCGCCGCCGGCAACGCCGCCCATGTCGCGCAAGCGCGCCACCACCTCGGGATCGCGCATGGCCTTGCCCAGCGCCTCCTGCAGCGCCGCGGCCACCGCCGGCGGGGTCTTGGCCGGGGCGAAGAAGCCCAGCCAGCCCATCACCACGAAGTCCTTGACGCCGGCTTGCGCCATGGTGGGCACGTCGGGCAGCGCGGGCAGGCGCTCGGCGCTGGTCACGGCGAGCGCGCGCAGCTTGCCGGCGCGGATCTGCGGCAGCGCCTGCGTCAGGTTGTCGAACATGAAGGTGGTTTCGCCCGCCAGCACGGAGGTGGTGGCAGGCGTCGAGCCCTTGTACGGCACGTGGATGACCTCGATGTCGGTGCGCAGCCGGAACAGTTCCGCGGTCAGGTGGGTGGTCTGGCCAATGCCGGCCGAGGCATAGGAATACTTGCCCGGCGACTGCTTGAGCTGCGCCACCAGCTCGGCCACGCTGCGCGCCGGTGCCTGCGCGCCGACCACCAGCACATTGGCGAACGAGATCAGGTCGGTCAGCGGCAGGAAATCCTGCGGCTGGTAGGACAGCTGCTTGTAGGCGCTGTAGTTGATGGCATGCGAGCCGGTATTGCCGACCAGCAGCGTGTAGCCGTCCGGCGCCGCGCGCATGAAGGCCTGCGTGCCGATGATGCCGCCGCTGCCGGGCTTGTTATCGACCACCACCGGCTGGCCCAGCATGGCCGACAGCTTCTGCGCCACCAGCCGGGTCGGGATATCGGTGGTGCCGCCGGGCGCGCCGGGCACGATGATGGTGATGGGCCGCTCTGGCCAGGCGGCGGCATGCGCGGCCGCGGGGGCCATGCAGGGCAGCGCCGCGGCGGTGGCCAGCAGCAGTGCTGCGCTGCCATGGGCCAGCGATGGGAACAGCGATGCGGGCAGCTTGGGTGTCATGGGTCTCCTCCACGTATGTTTATGGGCTGCTTGGCAAGGCAAGAACGGCCGGCTTGCGGCCGGCCGTTCTCAGGTCAGGTGCGGGCGTTTCACTTGCCCGTCCACACCGGTTTGCGCTTCTCGGCGAAGGCGGCGGCGCCCTCGCGCGCGTCGGCGGAAGTAAAGACCGGGTCGATCAGCGGCTTCTGCTTCACGAACATGTCCTCGCGGGTCCAGTCGCCGGACTGCGCCACTACCTGCTTGCTGGCGGCAATGGCCAGCGGCCCGTTGGCGCCGACCGCGTCGGCCAGCTGCAGCGCGGCGTCGAGCGCGCCGCCGGCATCGGTCAGGCGGTTGACCAGGCCCAGCTCGTAGGCGCGCTCGGCCGGCAGCATGTCGCCGGTCAGCGCGTATTCCATCGCCACGTGATAGGGCACGCGGCGCGGCAGGCGGATCAGGCCGCCGGCGGCGGCGGCCAGGCCGCGCTTGACCTCGGGCAGGCCGAACCTGGCGCCGCGCGAGGCCACCACCAGGTCGCATGCCAGCACCAGCTCGAAGCCGCCGGCGAGCGCATAGCCCTCGACCGCGGCAATCAGCACCTTGCGCGGCGGCTGCTCGGTCACGCCGCCGAAGCCGCGACCGGGAATACTCGGGCGCTTGCCGGCCAGGAAGCCCTTCAGGTCCATGCCGGAGCAGAACGTGCCGCCAGCGCCGGTCAGCACCGCCAGGCTCAGGTCGTCGCGCGCATCGAGTTCATCCAGCGCGGCGGCAATCGCCGTGGCAGTCTCGAAGTCCATCGCGTTGCGGGCCTCGGGGCGGTTGATGGTCAGCACCATCACGTTGCCGCGGATTTCCTTCAGCAGGGTATCGCTCATGAGTTGTCTCCTGTCTGGTCGGCCGGTTCAGCGCGGTGCCATGCGGATGGCGCCGTCCAGGCGGATGGTCTCGCCGTTGAGCATGGGGTTCTCGAGGATGTGCAGCGCGGTCGAGGCGTATTCGTCGGGCGCGCCCAGGCGCGCCGGGTGCGGCACCATGGCGCCGAGCGAGACGCGCACGTTCTCCGGCAGCTTGGCCAGCAGCGGGGTGTCGAACAGCCCCGGGGCGATGGTGCAGACGCGGATCGCGCGTTGCGCCAGGTCGCGCGCGGCCACCAGCGTCATGCCGACGATGCCGGCCTTGGCCGAGGCATAGGGAATCTGGCCGATCTGGCCCTCGTAGGCGGCCACCGACGCGGTCAGCACGCAGGCGCCGCGTTCGCCGTCGACCAGCTCGTTCCTGGCCATGCGCGCGGCGCCCAGGCGCAGCGCGTTGAAGGTGCCGATCAGGTTGATGCGCACGATCGACTCGTACTTCTCCAGCGAGCCCGGCGAGCCGTCCTTCTCGACCACGCGCACCGGGCCGCCCAGGCCGGCGCAATGGACCAGCGCGCGCAGCGGCGCAACGGCCTCGGCGGCGTCGTAGACCGCGTTCATCTGGTCGGTGTCGGTCACGTCGGCCTTGACGAAGCGGACCTTGCCGCCGAACTCGTCGACCACGGCGTTGCCGCGCTCTTCCGACAGGTCGGCGATGACCACGTCGACGCCGCGCTCCACCAGGCGCCGCACGCAGGCCAGGCCCAGGCCGGAAGCGCCGCCGGTGACGACGGCGGACATGTTGGTCAGTTTCATGGTGAGTCTCCTTGATGGGGGATCGGGATGGCGGAATGGGGCAGGGCGCCGCTTACAGGCGCTCGATGATGGTGGCGTTGGCCATGCCGCCGGCTTCGCACATCGACTGCAGGCCATAGCGCTGGCCGCTGTCTTCCAGCGCATGCAGCATGGTGGTCATCAGCCGCACGCCCGAGGCGCCCAGCGGATGGCCCAGCGCGATCGCGCCGCCGCGCGGGTTCAGGCGCGCCGGGTCGGCGCCGAGCGCGCGCTGCCAGGCCAGCGGCACGCAGGCAAAGGCTTCGTTGATTTCGTAGTGGTCGATCTGCTCCAGCTTCAGGCCGCTCTTCTTGATGGCACGCTGGCTGGCGGGGATAGGGGCGGTCAGCATCGCGATCGGATCGTCGCCGCAGACGTCGAACGCGACGAAGCGCGCGCGCGGCTTCAAACCCAGGCGCTGCGCCATCGCCTCGCTCATCAGCAGCATCGCGGCGGCGCCGTCGCTGATCTGCGAGGCATTGCCGGCGGTGACGTTCCAGCCGATCTGCGGGAAGCGCGCGCTCAGCTCGTCATTGCGGAACGACGCCTGCAGCGTGCCCAGCTTCTCCACCGAGGTGCCCGGACGGATGGTCTCGTCGTGCTCGACCACGCCGTTGGGGGTGCTGATGCCCACGATCTCGCGGCGGAACGCGCCGCTTGCGCGCGCGGCGGCGGCCAGTTCGTGCGAGCGGGCCGAGTAGCTGTCCATCTGCTCGCGCGACAGCTCGTACCTGGCGGCGACCAGCTCGGCCGCCACGCCCTGCGACACCAGGCCGGGCGCATAGCGCGCTTCCATCGACGGGCCATACGGGTTCTGGCCGATGCGCGCCGAACCCATCGGCACCCGGCTCATCGACTCGATGCCACAGGCGATGACGATGTCATAGGCGCCGGCCATGATGCCCTGCGCGGCGAAGTGCACCGCCTGCTGGCTGGAGCCGCACTTGCGGTCGATGGTGGTGGCCGGCACGTGCTCGGGGAACCCCGCCGCCAGCCACGCCACCCGGCCGGGGCCGGCGGACTGCTCGCCCGCCTGTGTCACGCAGCCGGTGATGACGTCGTCGACCAGCCCGGGATCAAGCTGGTTGCGCTCGACCAGCGCCTTGAGCACCTGCGCCAGCAGTTCGGTGGCATGGAGTTCGGTAAAGGCCGAGCCCGGCTTGGAGCGGCCCATCGGGCTGCGGATGGCGTCGACGATGACGGCTTGTTGCATGCGAAGTCTCCTGAGAAAGCTGAGCGTTGCGAGTCGTGCTAGGGATATTGAGACGTCTGTATCGAAAAGTGATCGTCCGATACGATGAATTGGGATTCTGGCGTCGGAAAACCGCCATGTAAACGTTAAAAGCCTGGTTTGACTTTCGAAAAGGCGAAGGGCAACATCCGGGTTTTGAGACACGAGTATCAAAAAACTCCAGATCCAGGCCCTGCGATGACTAATGCTCCACATGCCTCCGTGGCCCCCGCATCCGCCGACGCCGACGGCGAGGCGCGCCTTGTCAGCGCGTTGGCGCGCGGTGTTTCGATCCTCAACTGCTTTTCGCCGACGGTGCAGGAACTGAGCAGCCGGGAACTGATGGAACGCACCGGGCTGGCAAAACCGACCCTGTTCCGGCTGCTCGACACGCTGTGCGGGCTGGGCCTGCTGCATTACTCGGAACGGCTGTCGCGCTATGTGCCCGGCGTCGGGCTGATCAACCTGGCGGCGCCGGCGCTGGCGCGCATGACCATCCGCCAGCTGGCGCGGCCGGCGATGCAGGAGCTCGCCGACCATATTGCCGGGCAGGTCGAGCTGATCGTCGGCAGCGGCCATGCGCTGACCTATGTCGAGATCGCGCAGGGCGTCGGCAGCCATGTGTTCCGGCCAGAGGTGGGCACGCGCGTGTCGGCCACGCGCACCGGCTCGGGCCGCGCGTACCTGCTGCGCCTGGACGAGTCCGAGCGCGAGGCCTACCTGGCCCAGCTGCGCGCCACCGACCCGCCGCGCGCCGACTGGCTGCAGGCGCGCCTGGCCGATGCCGCGCGCGACCTGCAGGAGCACGGCTTCTGCCGCGGCCATCGCGACCTGCACCGCGAAGTGGAATCGGTGGCCGTGCCGCTGCGCACGCGCCGCGACGGCGAGGCGTGGATCTTCGCCGCGTCGGTGCCGGTGTTCAGCCAGCAGAGCAAGCAACTGGAGGAAGATATCGGCCCGCGCCTGGTCAGCCTGGTGCGCAATGTCGAAGGCGCGCTGGGCGTGGCAGGCTAGGGCCGCCACGGCGTTTCAGCTGTCGCTTCAGTTCCCGGTAAACACCGGCGTGCGCTTGTCGAGGAAGGCCTGCACCGCTTCGCGGTGGTCGGCGGTCTGGTGCGACAGCGCCTGGAAGCCGGCCGATAGTTCCAGCAGCGTATCCAGCCGGGTATGCATGGCTTCGCGCATCAGGCGCTTGGCCAGCCGCACCGCGTGCGGCGGATTGGCGGCGATGCGGCCGGCCAGTTCATAGGCCGTGGGCAGCAGCGCGTCGGGCGCCACCACGCGCGACACCAGGTTCCATTCGAGCGCCAGCCTGGCGTCGATCGGCTGGCCGGTGAAGGTCATCTCGGCCGCCCGCGACAGGCCGATCACGCGCGGCAGCAGCCACGCGCCGCCATCGCCGGGAATGATGCCCAGCTTGACGAAGGACTCGGCGAACTGCGCGCGTTCCGAGGCAATGCGGATATCGCACATGCAGGCCAGGTCCAGCCCCGCGCCCATGGCCGCGCCGTTGACCGCCGCGATCACCGGCACTTCCAGGTTGAACAGCGCCAGCGGCAGGCGCTGGATGCCGCGGCGGTAGTCCTGGCGGATCTCCATGCCCGGCACCGTGCCTGAGGCCTGGCGCTCCATGTCCTTGATGTTGCCGCCCGACGAGAACGCCGTGCCGGCGCCGGTGATCACCACCGCGCGCACGCTGCGGTCGGCATGGATGCGCTCGATCGCCGCCAGGAACTCCGCCACCGCGGTATTGCCGGTAAGCGGGTTGCGCCGCTCGGGCTCGTTCATGGTCAGGGTGACGATGTGGTCCTGCTGTGCGTAGAGAAGAAACTGGCTCATGTCGGGGGCTCCGGGTAGGAATGCGGGGGTCTGTCCTGGGGCCAAGGCTAAGCGACGGTGGTCAGCAGCGTCCAATATTCATTTCTTGCAGGTCGATATCCGCTGGATATTGATGGCGGTGACCCGGCCGTGCCAGCGGCTTCGCGTTAGCCCAAGGTCGACCGTGCGCTCCGCTATCGCGGCTGCTGCGACGTGGTCAACCGCGGCGTGGCGCTGTACCAGGGCAAGGTGTTCGTCGCCGCCTACGATGGCCGACTGATCGCGCTCGACGCCGCCATCGACCGCACCAACGGCAAGTTCATCTCGGCAAAGAACTTCGTCGACGTCAAGCGGGCCACCGGTTACGACGCCGGCGGCCGCCCGATCGAACGGCCCGAGGCGCGGGCCGCCGACAAGGCCTATGACTCGATCCCCGGCCCGTACGGCGCGCATAACCGGCATCCGATGTCGTTCAACCCGCAGACCGGGCTGGTCTACCTGCCGGCGCAGCACGTGCCGCTCAACCTGATGGTGCGGCCCAGGCCCTGAGCATGGCCGAGGGCCGCGCGGGGTTCAGTCCTCGGCCTGGAAGCCGGTCGCCTCGACGATCGGCTTCCACGCGGCGCGCTCGATCTGGATGCGGCGGCGGCCCTCCTGCCCGGGGCGCGCCACCACTTCCAGGCCCAGCGCCTCCAGCTTCGCCGCGGTGGCGGGGTTGGCCGATGCGGCCAGGAACATCTTCTCCACCTGCGCCAGCACGTCCGGCTGGGTGCCGGCGGGCACGAACACGCCGTACCAGCTGGTGGCGTGCTCATACTGGCTGAAGCCCTGTTCCTTCATGGTGGGCACCTCGGGCAGCGCCTTGGCGCGGCGCGCGCCGCTGACGCCGAGGAAGCGCAGCTTGCCGCCCTTGTACAACGGCATCATGCTGGCCACCGCGTCCCAGCCGATCGACACATTGCCGCTGACCACGTCGACCAGCATCGGCGACGCCCCGCGGTACGCCGCCGGCGTGATGGCGATGCCTTCGGCCTTGCCCAGCGCCACCGTGCCCAGATGGCCGGCGCTGCCGATGGTGGCCAGGCCGAGGCTGGCGTTGCCGGGGTTGCGCCTGGCCCAGCCGACATACTCCTTCATGTTCTGGTACGGCTGCTGCACGCCGGTCATGACCGCGGTCGGCACGTCGGTCAGCACCGCCGCGGGCAACAGGTCCTTGTCGGCGTCGTACGACAGTTTCTTGTAGGTCAGCGGGAAGATGGTGAACAGCGGCGATGGGCCGATGAACACGGTCTTGCCGTCCGGCCTGGCGCGCTTCACGTAGTCGAGCGCAAGCCGCGCCGAGGCGCCGGGGCGGTTCTCGACCACCACGGTGCCGTGGCCGTCCTGGCGCAACTGCTCGGCATACAGGCGCGCCAGGCTGTCGGCGGCGCCGCCAGGGGCATAGCCGACGATGATATGCATCGGCTCGGGCTCGGCCGCGTTGGCTGGCGCGGCAACGGCAAGGGCGGTGGCGGCGGCAGCGGCCAGCGCCAGCAAGCGGCGCTTCGGTCGGAAGAATGGGGTCATGGCAGTCGGCAGGTCATGGGGTAAGGTGGTCAGGGCAGGGCGGGCCAGTGGCCGGTGAAGTCGTGGACGGCTTCGAACAGGGCGGCGGCGCGCAGCAGCGCGGCATCGCCGCGGATTCGTCCCACCAGCTGCAGGCCGACCGGCAGGCCGTCCTGGCCAAAGCCGCACGGCAGGCTGATGGCGGGATGGCCGGTCAGGTTGAACGGCATGGTCCACGGGAACCAGCTTGCGCGCACATCGGGGCAGGCCTGGCCGTCGATCTCGATCTGGCCGAACAGGTCCTGCTCCAGCGGCAGCGCGGTGCGCGTGAGCGTGGGCATGGCGAGCCAGTCGGCATCCGCCAGCAGCGCCTGCACGCGCAGAAACAGCTGGGAGCGCGCGAACATGGCCTGCTGGTATTCCACCGCGGTGAACGCGGCGGCGGATTCGACCTGGCGCACGAAGGTGGGGCTCAGCGCGTCGCGGTGCTGCGCCACGATCGGCGCAAAGCGCGTGCGCCATACCGTATGGTTGATGGTGCGCCAGACCGGCTCGATGTCGAAGCCATCGCCGCTGAACGGCTCCAGTTCCGCGCCGAGCCCGCGCAGCTGCGCCAGGCTGACCTCGAACGCGCGCGCCACGTCGGCGGCCACCGGCCGCCCCGGCGGCGCCAGGCAACAGCGGATGCGGCGGCCGCGCAGATCGCCGTGCGGCCGCGCGGCGTCGACGTAGTCGGGCACGGGCACGCCGATCGACCACGGATCGCAGGCGTGCTCGCCGGCCATGGCCTGCAGCATCAGGCCGGTGTCCGCCACCGTGCGCGTGGTCGGGGTCACGTAGGTCTGGTTGCCGAACAGGTCCTGGGCCTGGCTGTGCGGCACCACGCCCTGGCTTTGCTTGATCCCGACCACGCCATTGCACGCGGCCGGGATGCGGGTCGAGCCGCCGCCGTCGGTGGCCACCGCCAGCGGGGCGATGCCGCTCGCCACCGCCACCGCCGCGCCGCCGCTGGAGCCGCCGCTGGTGCGCCCGGCGTGCCAGGCATTGCGGGTGCGGCCGAACAGCGGCGCATCGGTCAGGCACTTGGAGCCGAATTCCGGCGTGGTGGTCTTGCCGACCAGGATCGCGCCCTGCGCGCGCAGCCGCGCCACCGCCACGGCGTCTTCGGCGGGCACGTGGTCGCGCATCGGCACTGCGCCAAAGGTGGTGCGCACGCCCGCGGTGTTGACGATGTCCTTCACCGTGAAGGGAATGCCGTGCAGCGCGCCCAGCGGCGCGCCGGACATCAGCTGCGCTTCGGCCGCGCGCGCCGCGGCCATGGCCTCGTCCGCGCACAGCGTGATCAGGCAGTTCAGCGCGGGCTGCAGCCGGGCCGCGCGCTCCAGCACGGCCGCGGTCAGCTCGACCGGTGAAATCTCCTTGCGCCGGATGCGCTGCTGCAGTTCGGCTGCGCTGGCAAGGCAAAGCGCGTCGCTCATGGGTGGTGGCTCCGGAAGGTTGGGGACGTGGGGCGCGGTGGTTCCGCCATCTTACAACTTGCTGTGCGGGCCTCTCGCATGGCAGCCCGGATGACCTGGCGCGGGTGCGGCCTGCCTATCGCGACACGCCTCCGGTTCCTTGCGCGATACGATGATTTTTTTTGCAAATCGCGCCAATTGACTGGCACAGCCGGCGCAATGCCGGCAGAATCCGGACAGTAGCGGCCGCAATCGCCCACCGAGATCTGCCACATCATGACCACCGCCCCGACACTCCGACTCCGACACTGCGCCCCACCGGCGACCCGGCTGACCCTGCGCCGCAAGGCCGGCTGTCACCTGCCGGCCCCTGGCCCCGGCAACGGCTGAAGGGGCGCGCATGGCGCTGCCGCTGCTGATTGCGCTGCCGCTGCTGGCCGCGGCGCTGGCGTGGCTGATCGGCACGCGTGCCCCGCGGCTGCTGGCGCCGGTCATCATCGGCCTGCCGCTGGCCGCGCTGATGCTGCTGCTGAGCCTGCGCGGCGAGGTCTTCGCGCAGCCGGGGCACGCGCTGGGCTGGCGCGTGGCGTGGCTGCCCGCGCTCGGGCTGGACCTGTCGCTGCGCCTCGACGGGCTCGCCTTCCTGTTCGCGCTGCTGGTGCTGGGCGTGGGCCTGCTGGTGATCCTGTATGCGCGCTACTACCTGGCGCGCAATGAGTCGGCGGTGCGCTTCTTCTGCCTGCTGCTGCTGTTCATGGCGGCGATGCTGGGCGTGGTGCTGGCGGGCAACCTGCTGTTGCTGGTGGTGTTCTGGGAGCTGACCAGCATCCTGTCGTTCCTGCTGATCGGCTTCTGGTCGTGGCGCGCCGATGCGCGCCAGGGCGCGCGCATGGCGCTGGCGGTGACCGGCGGCGGCGGGCTGGCGCTGCTGGCGGGGGTGCTGCTGCTGGGCCATATCTGCGGCAGCTTCGAGCTGTCGGTGGTGCTGGCGCAGGCCGGCAAGGTCCAGCACCACCCGCTGTACCTGCCGATGCTGGTGCTGGTGCTGCTGGCGGTGTTCACCAAGTCGGCCCAGTTTCCGTTCAGCTTCTGGCTGCCGCACGCGATGGCCGCGCCCACGCCGGTCTCGGCCTACCTGCACTCGGCCACCATGGTCAAGGCTGGCGTGTTCCTGCTGGCGCGGCTCTATCCGGTGCTGGACGGCACCAACAGCTGGTTCTACCTGGTCAGCATGACGGGGCTGGCCACGCTGATCGTCGGCGCCGGCCTGGCGCTGCTGCAGCGGGACCTGAAGGGCCTGCTGGCGTATTCCACCATCAGCCACCTGGGGCTGATCACGCTGCTGTTCGGCCTCGATACCCAGCTCAGCACGGTGGCGGCGATCTTCCACATCATCAACCACGCGGTGTTCAAGGCTTCGCTGTTCATGGCCGCCGGCATCATCGACCATGAAACCGGCACGCGCGACCTGGACCGCCTGCGTGGCCTGGCCCGCTATATGCCGCATACCGCGGTGCTGGCGATCGTGGCGTCGCTGTCGATGGCGGGCGTGCCGCTGTTCAACGGCTTCCTCAGCAAGGAAATGTTCTTCGGCGAGACCCTGGCGCAGGGGCTGCTGGGCGAGTTCAACTGGGTGATCCCGGCCGCGGCGACCATGGCCGGCGCGCTGACCATGGCGTACTCGCTGCGCTTTATCTACGGCGTGTTCTTCGGCGGGGGCCGGCCCGACCTGCCCAACTATCCGCCGCACGAGCCGCCGCGCTTCATGAAGGTGCCGGTGGAATTCCTGGTGGTGATCTGCCTGGTGGTCGGGCTGGTGCCGGCCTACACCGTCGGCGACCTGCTCGCGGCCGCGTCGCTGGCGACGCTGCGCGCGCCGCTGCCAGAATACAGCCTGAACCTGTGGCACGGGGTCAACCTGCCGCTGATGATGAGCCTGGTGTCGATGGCGGGCGGCGCGACCCTGTTCTTCCTGCGCCGCGACGCGCTGCGGCGCTGGCAGCAGGCGATCGAGCACCTGAGCGCGCGGCGCTCGTTCGAACACGGCATGCGCGCGCTGGAACGCTTTGCCGCAGCGGTCACGCGCTGGCTCGAAGACGGCTCGCTGCCAACCTATATCGCCTGGATGCTGCTGGCGATGCTGGCGCTGCCGGCCTATTTCCTGGCCGACCTGGCGGCGCTGTCCGGCAGCGTGCCGGCCGGCGCCATCGATCCGATCGGCACCGCCACGCTGGCCTTGCTGGCGTTGTGCGCGATCGCCGTGGTGGCGACGCACCGGCAGCGGCTGCTGGCGCTGGTGCTGCTGAGCGGCTGCGGGCTGATGGTGTCGCTGGTCTTCCTGCGCTTCTCGGCGCCCGACCTGGCGCTGACCCAGATCTCGGTCGAGGTGGTGACCATCCTGCTGCTGGTGCTGGCGCTGTTCTACCTGCCGCGCGAAACTCACGACAACCCGCACCACCGCCCGCGCGCCGGCCGCCGCGTGCGCGACGCCGTGCTGGCGCTGGGCGGCGGCACGCTGCTGGCAGTGGCGGCCTACGCGGTGATGACGCGGCCGTATGACCCGGTGTCGACGTTCTACGTCGAGCAGGCGGTGCCGGGTGGCGGCGGGCACAACGTGGTCAACGTGCTGCTGGTCGACTTCCGCGGCTTCGACACGCTCGGCGAGATCTGCGTGCTGCTGGTCGCCGGGCTGGCGGTGCAGGCCCTGCTCAGGGGCATGCGCCTGCCGACCCCGTCGGCGGCGCCGGATGGCCTGCCGTGGACCAGCCAGGCGCATCCGCTGCTGCTGGCGATGCTGGCGCGGCTGATGCTGCCGCTGACGCTGCTGGTGGCGGCCTTTATCCTGCTGCGCGGGCACAACCAGCCGGGCGGTGGCTTCATCGCGGCGCTGATCACTTCGGTGGCGCTGCTGCTGCAATACGTCGCCAACGGCGTGCGCTGGACCGAAGCGCGCATCGCGCCGGATTACCGCGCCATCGCCGGCGCCGGCATCCTGCTGGCGGGGCTGACCGGCCTGGGCAGCCTGGCCTTCGGCCATCCGTTCCTGACCACCGCCTTCGGCCACTTCCACCTGCCCGGCATCGGCGAGGTGGAGCTGGCCACCGCCATGATCTTCGACCTGGGAGTGTTCTGCACCGTGACCGGAACCACGCTGGTGATCGTGTCTCACCTGGGCGTCCGCAATCTGCCGCCGGCACAGGCCACGGAGGACGACTGATGGCCGCGCTCTACGCCATCGCCATCGGCATCCTGACCGCCGCGGGCATCTACCTGCTGCTGCGCGAGCGCGTGTTCACGGTGGTGCTGGGGCTGACGCTGCTGTCGTATGCGGTCAGCCTGTTCCTGCTCGGCATGGGGCGCCTGTCGATCGGCCAGCCGCCGGTGATCGCGCCGGGAGCCAGCTATGCCGATCCGCTGCCGCAGGCACTGGTGCTGACCGCCATCGTCATTGCTTTCGGCATGACCGCGTTCGCGGTGGTGCTGGCGCTGCGCTCGCTCGGGCTGACCGGCAGCGACCATGTCGACGCCGCCGGCCAGCCGGAGTCGCGCGACGGCCACGCCGCCGCGGGCGGCAACGCTGGTGACAAGGAGCCGCGGCCATGAACCATGCCGTGCTGCTGCCCATCCTGGTCCCGATGTTCGCCGGCGCGCTGCTGACGGCGATGCCGGCCCAGCGGCTGCACGCGCAGCGCCTGGCCAGCGCGGTGGCGACTCTGCTGCTGGTGCCGGTGGCGGTGCTGCTGCTGCGCCATGCGGCCGGCGGCGATATCGCGGTCTATGCCATGGGCAACTGGAGCGCGCCGTTCGGCATCGTGCTGCAGCTGGACCGCACCGGCGCGATGATGCTGGCGCTGACCGCGCTGCTGGCGGTGGCCGCGCTGGCCGCGGCGGGCGAGGGCACGGCGCGCCAGGGGCGGCATTTCCACGCGCTGTTCCAGTTCCAGCTGATGGGCCTGAACGGCGCGTTCCTGGCGGGCGACCTGTTCAACCTGTTCGTCTTCTTCGAGATCCTGCTGATCGCTTCCTACGCGCTGCTGGTGCACGGGGCAGGGCGCGCGCGCGTCGGCGCCGGCCTGCACTACGTGATGCTGAACCTGGTGGCGTCGTCGTTCTTCCTGGTCGCGATCGGCGTGCTGTACGGGCTCTCAGGCACGCTCAACATGGCGCACCTGGGCCTGCGCCTGGCCGGGCTGCCGGCGCAGGACCTGCCGCTGGCGGTGGCCGCGGGCGCGATGCTGATGCTGGTGTTCGGGCTCAAGGCGGCGCTGTTCCCGCTGTACTTCTGGCTGCCGCGCGCCTATGCCAGCGCAACCGGGCCGGTGGCGGCGCTGTTCGCCATCATGACCAAGGTCGGCATCTATGCCATGCTGCGTTGCGATGCGCTGATCTTCGGCGGCGCGCAGGGGCTGCTGGGGCCGTTCCTGCACGACTGGGTGTTCGCGCTGGCGCTGGCCACGCTGGCGGTCGGGGCGCTGGGCGCGCTGGCCGCGAAGGCGCTGCGCGCCACCACCAGCTACCTGGTGGTGGCGTCGGTCGGGCTGCTGGCGGCGTGCGTGTCGATGCAAAGCCAGGCCGGCTGGGCCGCGGCGCTGTACTATCTGCTCAGCACCACGCTGTGCACCGCCGCGCTGTTCCTGCTGGCCGATGCGCTCGAGCCCGAAGCCGCGCGCACCGACGGCGCGCCGGTCATTGCCTCGCGCCTGGCGGGGCTGCTGTACCTGGTGGGCATGGTCGCGGCGGTGGGCCTGCCGCCGCTGTCGGGCTTCCTCGGCAAGGCCATGATCCTGCGCGCCACGCCGGCGCCGTGGATGCCGGTGCTGTGGCCGGCGGTGCTGGGCTCGAGCCTGCTGCTGCTGATCGCCGTGTCGCGTACCGGCACGCGGCTGTTGTGGCGCCTGCCGCATGAGGCGCAGCGCGTCGCCGAAGGCCCCGAATACCTGGACGAAGACCATCCCGGCGCGGCGCGCCTGCGGGTGCGGCCCGACGCGCGCAAGCTGGCCTGCTGCATGCTGCTGCTGGCGGGCAACCTGGCGCTGACCGTCGGCGCGGGTCCGGTCAGCGATTACGTGGCGGACGCCGCCGCGCAACTGCTGGACCGCGCCGCCTATCTGCGGGCGGTGCTGCCCGGCGCGCGGGGGTAGGCCATGTTGCGTCGTCTGCTGCCCCATCCCTGGCTGAGCCTGATCCTGATGCTGATGTGGCTGATGCTGGCGCAGAGCATTGCGTTGGGCCACTGGCTGCTGGGCGCGGCGCTGGGCTGGGCCATCGGCCGGCTGGCCGACCGCTGGCTGGTGCTGGGGGCTTTCCGCCTGTCGCGCCCGGACCTGATCCTGCGCCTGAGCTGCCATGTGCTGATCGATATCGTCAAGGCCAACCTGGAAGTGGCGGTGATGGTGCTGGGACGCACCGCGCGGCTGCGCCCGGCATTTATCGTGGTGCCGCTCGATGTCGAGCATGAACTCGCCACCACCGCGCTGATCAGCATCGTCTCGCTCAGCCCCGGCACGCTGTGCGCCGAACTGAGCGACGACCGCCGCGCCTTGCTGGTCCATGTGCTCGACCTCGAGGAAGAAGCCGCGCTGGTCGAGCTGATCAAGTCGCGCTATGAAGCCCCGCTCAAGGAGATCTTCCAATGCTTGCCATCGTGATTCCGGTCTGCCTGGCCATCCTTGGCCTGGCCTTCCTGCTGACGCTGGGCCGGCTGCTGCGCGGGCCCAGCCTGCCTGATCGCATCGTCGCGCTCGACACGCTCAACATCAACGCCATCGCGCTGATCGTGGTGCTGGGCATCAGCCTGGACTCGGCGGTGTTCTTCGAGGCGGCGCTGCTGATTGCGGTGATGGGCTTCGTCGCCACCGTAGCGCTGTCGAAATACCTGCAGCGCGGCGATATCATCGAATATTAGGAGGCCGGCCCATGCTGCATCCCGTTGCCGAATTCATCGTCTGCGCGCTGCTGCTGGTGGGCAGCGTGTTCATGCTGGTGGGGGCCATCGGCCTGTTCCGGCTGCCGGATTTCTTCATGCGCCTGCATGGACCGACCAAGTCGACCACGCTGGGCGTGGGCGGCGTGGTGCTGGCCTCGGTAGCGTATTTCAGCTTCCGCGGCGACGCCACCCTGCATGAGCTGCTGGTGACCGCGTTCCTGTTTTTGACGGCGCCGATCAGCGCCCATATGCTGGCCAAGGCGGCGCTGCAGCGGCAACTGCCGGTAGACCCGCGCACGCGCGGCAGCGGCTGGATGCCGCGCATCCGCGATTGAGCGGAGCCCGCCGCCAGCGCGGTATCGCTGCCTATTTCTCCTCGATGCGCGCACGCAGCCGCTGCGCATCGAACGGGGCCTTGACCTTCTTGTCGTTATCGAAATAGCAGAAGATGTCCCGATGCGCGGCGGCGCGGGGGCGTTTCGGCGAGATCCGGCGGGCGTCCGCGGGCTCGCCGCCATTGGCCCACTTGACCAGCCGCGCGGCCCAGCGGTCCAGTGCCGCGTCGGAATAGGCGCCGCCATACAGCGTCTCGGTGCCATGCAGGCGCAGGTACAGGAAATTGCTGGTGACGTCCTCGGCATAGGGCCAGTCTGCGACGGCATCCGAGATGACCAGCGCAACCCGGTGCCGGCGCAGCAGGGCCGGGAACTCGGGCGTGCAGAAGCTGGCGTGGCGGATTTCCACCGCATGCCGGATCGGGCGCCGGCGCCGGGTCTCGCACCACGGCTCCCTGACGTTGCGGTTGTGCTGGCGCGCCAGCTCGCGGGCGCTGTGCGTATCGTGCGGGATCAGGGACAGGAAGCGTTCCATGCGCTCGGGATCGAAGCCGAAGTTGGGCGGAAACTGCCACAGCACCGGCCCCAGCTTTTCCTCCAGCGCCAGCAAGCCGGAGGCAAAGAAATTGGCCATCGCCGGCCGCGCCGAGTCGTCGCGAAAGCGCAGCATGTGGGTCAGGTAGCGCGGGCCCTTGACGCTGAAGACAAAGCCTGGCGGCGTGGCCTCATGCCAGGCGCGATAGCTTTTCGGCGTCTGCAGCGCGTAGTGCGAGCCGTTGATCTCGATGGTCTCGACCGCGCGCGACGCGTATTCGAGCTCGCGCCGCTGCGCCAGCCCCTCGGGATAGAACACGCCGCGCCAGCCGGCATAGCGCCAGCCTGAGATGCCGATCCGGATCATCGGGATGCCCTGGTCTGTACTTTTTGCAATCGACGGCGCCACGGTTCATGCGATGACCCCGAAGTTCCGTCGCGGGAGTCTGACGAGGCCATTCTCGCAAGATTCGCGCCTTGCGCAGACATGCGCATTTACCCCATTTCAATACGATCACGGCGTCTTTTGACGCCGTTTTTATGTCGAAGTCCCTATCGAGCAAGACGTTCTGGCAGGCCCGGTTTACATTCGCGGCGATGTGTCCTACACCCAGTCAGGCGACCCCGGCGACTTCGCGGCCGGGCAGGCAAGGGGAGGACGGCGCCATGGGCATGCAGCAGCAGGACAAGGTCTTTGCCGGGGCGATTGCCGAGGTCTACGAGGCCCTGATGGTGCCGATGATCTTTGCGCCCTATGCCGCCGACCTGGGGCGGCGCATCGCCGCGCTGCGGCCGCACCGGGTGCTGGAGCTGGCCGCCGGCACCGGAGCGCTGACGCGGGAGCTGGCCGAGCGCCTGCCGGCGGACACCCTGGTGGTCGCCACCGACCTCAATGCACCGATGCTGGCGCGCGCGCAAGCCGCGGGCACCGCGCGCCCGGTGCAATGGCGCGAGGCCGACGCGATGCAGCTGCCGTTCGACGACGCCAGCTTCGACCTGGTCGCGTGCCAGTTCGGCGCGATGTTCTTCCCCGACAAGGGCAGGGCCTTCGCCGAGGCCCGCCGCGTGCTGGTGCCAGGCGGCACGCTGGTGTTCAACGTGTGGGACCGGATCGCGTTCAACGCCTTTGCCCGCGATATCACCGCGGCGCTCGCCACGCTTTTCCCCGAGGCGCCGCCCGATTTCATGGTGCGCATCCCGCACGGTTACCACAGCCAGGCCGCCGTCGAGCAGGACCTGCGCAGCGGCGGGTTCACGGCCGGCGCGGTATTCGAGACCGTCACCGAAACCAGCCACGCAGCCACCGCGCGCATCGCCGCCACGGCGTTCTGCCAGGGCACGCCGCTGCGCACCGAGCTGGAAGCGCGCGGGCCGGACGCCCTGGCGCGCGCGACCGAACACTGCGAGCGGGCGCTGGTCCGGGCCTACGGCAACGGGCCGCTGGCCGGCCCGATGCAGGCGCACGTGGTCATGGTCGCCGCGCCCTGAAGCCCCGTGCGGGCCCTTCACGGCCCTGCACGGGGGGTGCGCAAATCGCCGCGTGCACCGATACTGTCGTCACAGGCATCCGCCAGGCTTCACGACGACCGCAACCTCGGGCACATGGCATGGACCCCTTGATCATTTCCGCATCGGTGGCCTTGGGCATCGGACTGGCGATCGGGCTGGAGCGCTTGCTTTCCCTTGGCCTGCTGCTGGGCCTGCTGCTGTGCCTGCTGTCAGGATGCGATTTCCTGCGCGGCTATGCGGAAGGCGAATCCGCCGTGATGCGGGACTTCCGCGCCGGCAGCGCCCATGCCGATGCCGATGCCGCCATCGGCGCGATGCGCTTCGTCTTCGACGATTTCGGCGGCCTCAGCACGGACACGCTGGAAACCAATGCACTGCCGTGGAAGCTGGCCACCGCGGCGCTGCTGGTCGCGGGCAATCCCGATGCACCGGTCACGCCGGAGCGCCTGCGCCGGGCACTGCGCGAATTCGGCTTTGTCTATCCCGACGCGGTCCTCAACTGGCCTGGCGCACAGCAACCCCGCTTCGACAAGCCGCTGGGCGTGGTCAGCGGCATGATCGGCCGCGAGGTGCCCACGATCCGGCTGGAGGTATCCAACCTGGGCTGTGCCGCCTGCCATGCCGGCGTCACCTACGGCGCCGACGGGCATCCCGAACACAACATCTGGCTCGGGCTGCCGAATACCTCGCTCAACCTCGATGCCTTCGTCGCCGCGGTCTATCAGGCGGTCAAGCGCGTCCGCGCCGATCCGCAGGCGCTGCTGGCGGCCGTCACGCAGCTCTATCCCGACACCAGCGCGCAGGAGCTGCATACGCTGCGCAAGTTCGTCTGGCCGCGGCTGGTCAGGCGCGTGGCCGAACTGGAGGCGAACGGCGATGCGCCGCTGCCGTTCAGCAACGGGGCGCCCGGCAGCACCAACGGCGTCGCCGCGCTCAAGTTCCAGTTCCACCTGCTGGCCGCCGGCACTGCGGCCAGCGGCGCCACCTCGATCCCGGAACTGGGCCAGCGCAGCCTGCGCACCTCGCTGCTGTATGACGGCGTCTATGCCGGCAAGGGTACGGCGCGTTTCGGCCCGGCCTCGCCCGAGGCGACCGGCGATGCCGCGCGCCTCGCGCCGATCGTCGCCTTCTTTACCGTGCCGACCATGGGCATGCCGCCCGCCCGCGCCGGCCGCGCGATTGCGCCGGTGGCAGACGTCATGCGCTTCCTGGCGGACTACACGCCGCCGCCATTCCCAGGGCCGATCGACCTGGCCCGCGCCGCGCGCGGCCGTGCCGTCTACGCCGCCAACTGCGCGCAATGCCACGGCCGCTACAGCGACGATGCGCAACGCCCGCGTCTGCTGAGCTTCCCCAACCGGCTAGTTGCGCAGGCCGACCTCGGCACCGACCCGACGCGCTGGCAAGCCATCGATGCGGACCTGTTGCGTGCGATCGCGCGCTCCGAGCTCGGCAGGCATATCGACGCCGCCAACACCGGCGGCTATGTCGCGCCGATCCTGTCCGGGCTGTGGGCGACGGCGCCCTACCTGCATAACGGCTCGGTGCCGACGCTGTGGCACCTGATGCATCCGCAGGCGCGGCCCGCGCGCTTCTGGGTGGGCGGACATGCGCTTGACTACCGCAAGCTGGGCATTGCCGGGCAGCCAGATGCGCAACGTGACTGGGCCTATCCCGCGGGCTACCAGCCGTGGTCCGCGCCGATGCGCTACGACACCGCGACGGCCGGGCGCAGCAACCGCGGCCATGAGCGGGAGTTTTCGACGCTGGCGGAAGACGACAAGGACGCGCTGCTGGAATTCCTGAAACTGCTCTAGGCCGCGTCAGTCATCCAGTAGCAGTTCGTGCGCGGGCAGCCGCGCGCTCTGCGCCACGCCCGGCGGCGCGGGCCCGAAGCGCATCACGTTGACCAGCCGGTTGCCGCGCGGCAATCGCTGGCTTTCCGCCAGCACCGCCGCATGGCCGGGCGAATCCGCCAACGCCGACATCGGCACGCCGGCCAGGCCGTGCGCGGTCATGGCCAGCCAGAACCGGTACCAGTGCCGGCCGATGTCGAAGTTCGAGACCTCGGGGCCGGCATGGATCAGCACGATCCCGGCCGCGCTGCGTATCTTGGCGCTCTCGGCGGCCAGCATGCCGGTCAGCGAAAGCGCGGACAGCCATCGCACCACGCCGGGCCGCAGCACAATCGACGCGCCCCAGGCCTCCCAGCGCGACAACGCCATGCACGGTGCCGACAGCCCATCGCGCGGCCACTGCGGATGGTCCGGCGACAAGCGCAGCCAGCGGTAGAGCTCTGCGGCGAAGCCCGGCATCTCGAATGCCGCCGCCGCGGCCTCGTCGTACCATCGCGCGATCTCGGCGCTGCTGTGCTCCCTGGCGGGCATGACGTGGACGGCGTGCGCGGCAACGCATTGCGCCAGCGCGATGCGCTGCGACGAACTCGCGCCACGGAATTTGCCCCGATAGGCACGGCGCTGGTCGACCTGCACGGCGAGCGCGTCGGCCTGCGCTCCGGTCGCCATGGTCGCAGAGGCCGCGATGCGCAAGGCAGGTGACGTGCAAGGATAGGACAGGGCGCGCACCTCGGGCCGCGCCAATCCCACACCGATGGCCGACAGCGCCAGCGCCATGCCTTCCCACGCCATCCCCAGCGCGATCTGGTTGTCGCGTCCGGTGGGATCGCCCACCGCCAGCCAGCGGGCGGGATCCTCCAGCAGTTCCACCCGGTCGCCCGCAAAGCGCCAGCGTGCAGGCTGGATATTGTGCGCGCTGGGCGCGCGGCCGGCCTGTGCCGCCAGGATGAGTTGCTGGGCGCGGGTAAGCATGTCGCTAGATCGCCTTCCTGAACAGGTTCAGCCGATGCAGCGGGCTGGCCGATCTTTTCCATCTGCCGGAGGCTGGCGCCGTTCGCGTCCGAGATCCAGCTGATCCCCAGATGCGTGTAGCCGGCCCCGCGCATCGCGGCCAGCAGGTGATGCAGCATCATGCCATTGACGCCAAGCCCGTGGAAATCCCGCCGCACCGAGAAAAAGATGATGGCCGCGCGCTTGCGGCCGGCGCGGAAGCGGAGCAGGTGCCACAGCGTCGCCAGCTTCAGCCGGAAGCCGGTGGCGCGCAGGAACGGGTTCAGGTCCGGCACGCACAACAGCACCCCGACCGGCTCGCCGTTGCAACTGGCGAGATACGACAGCCGCTGGTCGATGATCCACATCATGCCGGCGCAGGGATACAGGAATTCCTCTTCGGTCAGCGGCACAAACATCGGGTTGTCGGCAAAGCCGTCGTTCAGCACCGCGCAGGCCTGGCGCAGGCGTTGCTCGAAGCCGCGCCGGCGGATCGGCGTGAACTGCCAGGCCGGGTCGCTTAGCAGCGCGCGCTGCTTGTCACCGATCAGTAGCCCCGGATCGCAGCCGCGCACGTCGAGCTCGAAGGTGCGCATCGGAAAGAACGGCTCGAAGCCGCATGCCGCGAGCAGCCTGGCGATATGCGGCGGCGTGTATTCCTGGTAGGTGTAGGGCGCATGCTCGAAGCCATCGGTGACGATGCCGATCATCTGCGTGATGGTCAGGTTGAAGTTGCCGGCCAGTTCGTCGCAGCCCTGCCGCCTGGCCCAGCCCGCAGCCGCATCCAGCAGCGCCTGCGCTACCGCCACGTCGTCGATGCAGTCGAACAGGCCGAAATAGCCGCGTTGCTGCCCGAAGCGCTGGTTGGCGGCATCGTGGACATGCGCCAGGACCCGGCCCACGATGCGCCCCTCGCGATGCGCGGTGAACCAGGTGCGCCGAGCAAAGTGCCGGAACAGCGGGTTCTTCGCCGCATCCAGCGCGCGTGCCAGGTCTGCCTTCATCGGCGAGACGAAATGTGTCGCGTGGCCATAGCAGGCAAACGGCGCCTCGAAGAACGCATCGAAATCGCCTTCGCGCAGGGTGAGCGTCATGCGGCCTCGCGCTGGCCGAGATGGCGCGCCAGCCGCAGGATCACCGCGGCGCGCAGCTCGCCGATGGCCGCGTTGGCGCCTTGCGGCAGGTTCAGCAGCACCACCTGCGCGGGCTGGCGCGTGACCAGCAGCGCATGCGTCATCTCGTGGCGCGCGAGCAGGTCTGCGAGCTGCTCCGCGGCCTCGATGCGATGGCCGGTTTGGCTTGCGGCCGGATGGTCGGCGCCGATCGCGGCCCATGATCTCGCTTCGCCGATCGACACCGGCTCGCGCCGCCTGCCGGCGATCTCGAACAGCGCGTCCAGCGCATAGCCCCTCAGCTCCGCTTCACCCAGCACCACGTGGTCGGCGGTCTGCGGCAGGCGCTTGAGCGAATGCAGGAAGCCCTCCGGGGTATCGAGCCGGGCGTGCAGCAGCCAGCGCAGGAAGGCACTGCCATCGCCCGCCAGCGACACCGCGCGGATGCGCACGAAGATGGCGGTCAGCAGCACCCACGCCATGGCCACCGGCATGCCGCGCAGGCCGGCCTCGGCAAAGCCCGGGCCGGGGCCGTGCGTGGCCAGCGCCATCACGCCGGCCAGCACCGCCGCGAACACCAGTGCGGCGGCCATGTGCGCCAGCAGCCCGCGCACCACTCGCTGCGATTCCGACAGGTGCAGGAACACATAGACGAACGCCAGCGCCCCCAGCGCGCCAAGGCGCACCGGCACCTGGCCCAGCTCTTCGCGGAAATCGGTGGCGGCAAGCGGCAGCGCCAGCACCACCACCACGACCACGGCGCGCGCCAGGCGCGCCTCGTTGGCCGACAGGTCGGCGTCGCGCAGCCACAGCAGCAACCAGCCATTGCTGGCCGTGACCACGGCAAGGCAACCCAGGAAGGCCAGCAGCAGCCGGGTATTGCCGGCCAGGTCCGTGAACAGGTTGAGGGTGAAGAACAGCGCCGACACGCCCAGCGCCAGCCCCTTCAGCCACAGCGGATGGTGCCGCCGCAACAGCTGCTCGGCGAACAGCGTCATCGCCATCGGCAGCAGCGTGGCCGCGGCGAACACCAGCTGCGCCAGCCACGTGCCGCCGAACAGCCAGGCGAAGCCCCGCACCGCCAGCAGCGCGGTCAGTACGCCGAACAGGAACAGGCCCGTGCCGGCGCCGGCGTCGCGCCGGTTCCACAGGAAATGCAGGTAGAGCCCGCAGCCGGCCGCGCCGAGCCAGGTCACGGCCACATCGCTTGCCAGCGCGTCAATCACGGTCAGCTCCCATCTCGCATCAGCCTCGCCATGTAGCGCCGCACCAGCGCGCGCAAGGCCCATGCCGACAGCGGGTTGCGCGGCCGCTCGATGCGCATGCTCCAGGGATTGAAGAAGTAGCCGCGGCAATCTGCCAGCCGCGGCCGCCCCAGCACCAGCTTGATTGCTTCGAACGCCATCAGGTTGCCGGTGGTGATCACCATCGGCGCGAACGACATGCGCTTGCGCTTGCCGCTCAGCAGGTCCCGGGCGAGGTCCGGCTGGACATGGCGCACCGAGCTGGAGTGGACCATCACGTATTCCAGCTCCTTGCCCAGGCAGGCCTGCCGGAGTTCCGGCGTGAGCGCCTGCCAGTCCATGCCGGGTGTGGCATAGCCCAGCCGCTCCTCCGGCCGGGGATCGTGCGGGCGCACCACCGTGACCGAGGGCAGGGGAGAGGTATAGGCGTCGATCACGGTGGCGCCGTGCTCGCGGGCCTTGCGGTAGAGCGCAAGCCCCGCGGCGATGTCGTCCATGCCGTTGACCACGATCTTGTAGCGGCCCAGCAGGTCATCGAGGTTGTCGGTCCACTCGGCGCCAAAGGTCTCGATGGCAAGCTCCGGGTTGACGCGGCGGATCTGCGCCACCGTGGCCTCCACCTTGTTCACGCCGACCGTATCCAGGCTGGCGAAGACCTGCCGGTTCAGGTTCGACACGTCGAAGGCGTCGAAGTCCGCCAGCGCAAAGCGGCCGATGCCGACGCGAGCCAGCGCCTGCAGGCAGGCCCCGCCCATGCCGCCGACACCGCAGACCAGCACCTGTGCCTGGCGCAGTTGCTGCTGCTCCGCCTCCGTGACGAAACCGAGATTGCGGGTGGTGAACTCGTCGTATGAGAACGGCACCGTCATGGGCGCTTCCTTGCGCGCAGGTCGCCCATCGGCTCGCGCGGGTTCAGCCAGTGGAACAGCGGCAGGACGAGGTGGCCCACCGCGAGAAACGCCACCTGGTACAGGATGGCTGGGAGGGAGTCGCGCGGCACCTCGCGCAGCAGGTACTTGCGCGCGCTGGCCAGGTCCAGGCAGGCAATCTGCAGGAAGTCGTCGCCGCGCTGGTAATCGAGTTCGCGCCGGCACAGTTCGTTGGCGCGCGCGTCGCGATGCTTAGGCGCTGCGTCGAAGGTCTTCTTCAGGTTGTCCGAGCCGCCGGTATAGGCATCGGTGATAACGAAGCGGGCCTCGTCGAAGCCCGCGGCCCGGTCGACGCCGAACACATGGCGGTGCGAGCGCATGATCTCGCGCGCCACGCTCAGGTGCTCGAAACTGCGGCGCGACGGCGCAAAGGGATTGGGGTAGGCGGAGACGAAGACCTCGGCCACCTTGCCGATGATCGAAGGCACCTGGGTCACGTTGCTGATCCAGACCGGGCGCAGGCCGCGGCGGAAAAACAGCAGGATGCAGGTGAGCCCGTACAGCACCCAGGACAGCCCCTGCGTGCGATACCCCGGATCGACCATCACCAGCCCGAGGTGGATCGCCTCCACCGGTCGGCCGCGCAGCTCGACAGGCATCACCGAGAGCGCATTGAACGCGATGGCGCGGCCGCTGGCGCGGTCATACAGCAGGGTGATCACGGCCCGCCGCAGCCGTTCCGGATCCCCCGAGAGCACGCCGTAATCCAGGTCCTTGCCAATGCCACGCCGCACGATGCCGCGCATCTCGGCCAGCATGGCGTCGAGCCGGGCGGGCTCCATCCACATGCCGGGCCGCTCGACCACCCGGATCCGCACCGTGCGGCCGGCGTTCAGGCTCAGGTCGAGGTAGCGCAGCCGTGGTTGGATACGCCCGAGGAGTTTGAGCATGCAGGTTTGGCGCGGTGCCTTGTTCTTGTATGGCCGGACGGCGGAGAGCGTGATGTGGAGGATATAACACCGCGTCGCCGGTGTCACGGCGGGGAGGCGGCGGGGAGGCGGCGGGGAGGCGGCGGGGTCGTCGGCCTGCAAATTCTGCAACGCCGCCCCGCGGCTTGCTTGATACGACTGCAGTGCAGGCCGTCATCGGCGGCGGCGTGCGGCCTTTCATCGTGGAACAAAAGTTGCGTGGTTCTGGCTTCCCGCTGCCGGCGGCCCGCTGCGGAAATCAGGGCCGGCCCGCACGGGGGAACAAGTCCTCAGACCGACCGACGTGTCACGACAAGGAGTTGGCAATGAAACCAGGTTCGAGCGGGAAGACCGCAGGCAAGACCTCAGGCAAGACCTCAGGCAAGACCGCTGGCAAGGCCGGCGCCGACAGGAAGAACCCGGGCGCGCGCATGGACCGCGAGGCCAGCGAGATCAAAAGCCGCAGCGCCGATCCGGGACAAAGCAGCTATGGAGGCTTTCGCAACGAGGATCCGCGCCGGCAGCACCAGGCCGAAAGCGGCAAGCCGAAAAAGCCCGCGCGCTAGCGCCGCAGGAAGCCGGAGATGGCTTCGGCATAGCGGCGCACCACGGTCTGGCGCTGGTGGTCGGCCAGGAACAGGCGCAGGCCTGGCTCGCTGCGGCGCGTCTCGCCGGCGCAAACGGTCAGCATCGTTTCGCATAGCGAGTCAACGCCAGGTTCCACCACCCAGCCGAAGCCGTCGACGGCCTCGGGCAGCCCGCCGCGACGCGTGACGATGACCTCGCAGCCGGCTGCCAGGCCTTCGAGGGCGACGATGCCGAAGGGCTCGAAGCCGGTCGACGGCACCACCAGGCAGGCATGCTGCGCCAGCATCGCCGCCACCGCCCCGGGTCGCTTCGCGCCGGCAAAGGTCACGGCCTCGGCACACTCCAGTGTGGCCGCCAGGCCCACCAGCACCGCGTACTGCGGCCCGTCGCCGATCACCGTCAGGCGGGCCTCGGGGCGCATGGCGCGCAACCTGGCGAAGCTGCGCAGCAACAGGTCGACCCCTTTCTCCGTCACCAGCCGCCCGACAAAGGCGAAGCTGCCCGCCGGGCGCGGCGCGGCAGCGGCCTTGAACACGTCGTCGCGATAGCCGTTGTGAATCACCAGAGGCTGGCCTGGCAGCCATCCGGCCAGGTACCGGCTGACGCAAATGTTGTGGTAGAAGCGCGACATCCAGCGCTTGACGTTGCCCGCGGTGAATCGCCGCGTCTCGCCATAGTGGCTGTACGGGCCATGATGTGTCAGTACGATGCGGCGCCGCAGCAAGGTGGCCAGCAGCACGTCGTAGAAGGTCAGGCCGACGAACACCACCAGCGGGTGCCGCAGCATGGCGCGCGCCAGCTCCACCATGCCCACCACGCGCGTGACCGGATAGGGAAACGCCGGGGCGTCGCCCGCGTCCGCCGGCGTACGCGTCGCCAGCTCGATCCGATAGCCCAGCTCGGTCAGCCCCAGCGCCAGGTCTTCGGCAAAGCGCTCCATGCCGCCCACCGAGGGATGGAACGGGGCGCTGAATATCAGGAGATCGGGCAGCGGCGGCGCGATGTCCGGGGGCTCGGGCTGGCTCATCCTCGTTGCGCTCCATGGCTTGCACAGCACAGGCCCCCGCTGAGGGGACGGCGATGTTTAAGCATGCCGGTAGCCGGTGCGGCGTTCTGTGCGCTGGCGCACGGAGGGCGGTCAGGCGCGGGGAGGCGTCCGGCATCAACGCTGTACCAGGTCAAAGACGGCCGCCGGACCGCGGTCACGACGATAGCGGCGACAAGGGTAGGGCGGTTAAGCCGGCAAGGTCAGCGCCAGTTTGCGGTTCGCTTTTCCACGAACGCGGCGATACCTTCGCGCGCATCATCGGTGGCCGCGACGCGGCAAAACGTATCGACCGCGTAGGAAACGCCACGACGGTAGTCGCTGTCGGCGGCGCGGTGGAATGCTGCTCTACCAATGCGCATCGCGGATGCGGACTTGGCCGCCAGCATTGCGGCGAGTGACCGTGCTTCCTGGAGTACCCGGTCCGGGGGGACGACGCGATTGACCAGATGCAAGGCTTGCGCCTCGATCGCGCCGAAGGTGCGCCCGCTGAAGAGCAGATCAAATGCCACATGACGGCCGACGATGCGCGGCAAATGGGTGAAGTGGATGGCCGGCAGCATGCCGACGTCGATTTCGGGGTAGCCGAAGCTGGCATCGTTGGCGGACACGATCAGATCGCACGATATCGCGAGCGTCATGCCGCCACCGCGCGCAGCGCCGGTGACCGCGGCGATGGACGGCTTGCCCAGGCGATACTGCGCTTCCGACAGCTGGACATACAGCTTGTCCAGGAGCATGTGAACAGTATCTGCCGACGCGCCCTGCAGCGCGGCAATATCAAGCCCAGCGCAAAATCGCCCGGGTACGGCGCTGGCAATGATCACGGCTCGCACCGCCTCATCAGAGGCGGCGCGGTCCAACGCCCGGATCAGCGCGTCGACCATCGGAACCGTGAGGGCATTGACGGGAGCATGGTTGAGAAGGATTTCGGCGACGTGGTCGCGCACGCTATAGGTGACCAGGGACATATTCTGTTCAGTCTTGGGTTGATCTAGGCGGTTTTGGTCGCCCCGCAAGCGGCTACGGTGCCGGCACGGTGCATGGCCTCAATCTGCTCTGGCGTAAAGCCCGCTTCGTGCAGGATCTCGTCAGTGTGCTCGCCGAGCAGCGGCGCGGGACGACTTGCCTGCCGAGCTTGGCGGCGGAAGCGAACTGGCAGCCCGATGTTCGATACGGTACCCAGCACGGGGTGTTCGGTCTTGACGATCAGTTGCCGTGCCTGCACCTGCGGGTGTTCCAGGGCCTGGTCCAAGGTCTGGATCGGCGAGCACGGGACACCGATCTTCTTGAGTTCTTCGAGCCACCAGGACAGCGGCCGGGTCAGCAGGCGCGACTGCACCAATGTCACCGTCCGGGAGAAGTTCTGTACCCGCGCGGCATTGGTGGCAAAGTCCGGATGATCGACCCAGTCGTCGAGGCCCGCCACCGCGCAGAAGCGCTTCCATTGCGCGTCATTGCCAACGCCGAGCATCAGCAGCCCGTCAGCCGTGTCGAAGGCCTGGTACGGGGACATCGACGGATGCGCGGTGCCCATCCGCTGCGGTGCCTTGCCGCTGCGCCAGTAGTTCTGGGCCATGTACCCCATGAAGCCAAGGGCGGTCTCCATGAGCGCCACCTCCAGGTACGTACCCTTATCCGTCATATGGCGTTCGAGCAGCGCCGCCAGGATGCCACTGAGGGCGTGCATGCCGGTGCCGATGTCGACGGGCGAGAAGCTGGCCCGTGCCACCTTCCCGCCGGGTTCGCCTATGGTGCTGATCATCCCGCTGAACGCTTGCAGCATCACGTCATATCCAGGCTCGTTACCCAGCGGGCCATCGCGCCCATAGCCGGAGATCTCGCAGTAGATCAAGCGGGGATTCACGGCGTTCAAGGTAGCGTAGTCAACGCCGAGTTTCCTGGCGGTACCACCGCCGAAGCCCTGCAGTACAACGTCAGCGTTGGCAGCCAGTTGCTGCGCGACACGTTGGCCAGCCTCGGTCTTGAGATCCAGCGCGATGCTGCGCTTGTTGTGGTTGACGGCCAGGAACACCGCGGACTGGCCCGCATCCTGGGGAAGCCAGCCGCGCGTGTCGTCGCCCGCACCCGGCGGTTCGACCTTGATGACATCAGCGCCGAGTTCGCCCAGATACTGGCCGCACAGGGGACCGGCCAGGACCTTGCTCAGGTCCAGGACCCGAATGCCTTTCAATGGTTGCATGGCGTGAGCTTTCCTGATTATTCCGGCTGAAGTCCGAGGCCGCGCGCAATGTCCTTCCAGCGCTCAGCGTCCGTCCTGACAAAGCTGTCGAGCTGCTCGGGACGTGTCGGCATTGGCACGGCACCACGATTGCGCAGCGCTGACACGTATTCAGGGTCGTTGACTGCCTTGGCCGAAGCCGCTCGCAAGCGCTCGACAATCGCCTTGGGCGTTTGCGCAGAGGCTTGCAGGGAGAACCAGAATTTCAGATCCGCGCCTGGATATCCGGCCTCCCTGAGCGTCGGCACATCCGGCAGCAGCGGCGAGCGCTGCGAGGACGTAATCGCAAGCGGCCTCAGTTTGCCGCCCTGGATCTGGCCAATGCACGTCGTGAACGAGTCGAACACAAAATCGACTTGCCCGGCCATTACATCCGCGAGGGCCGGCGAACTGCCCTTGTACGGCACTGCTACCGCCTTGAAATCAGCTTTTTTCAGCAGCAGGGCGCCGTAAATGTGAGGCGAGGAGCCTGCCCCAAAGGTCGCGTAGGTCAGGGCATCGGGTTTTGCCTTTCCCAATCGGACCAGGTCAGCAAGGGTCTTTACCTTGAGCTTGTCGGGGTGGGTCACCAGCACGTTCGGCATCGACCCGGTGGTCGCGATGGGCACGAAGTCTCGTCCCGGCTGGAAGCGCACGTGCGGATACATCAGCGGGTTCACAGCCTGCATGGCCACGGTGTTATGCAGCAGGGTGTAGCCATCGTTGCCGCTATCGAGCACATGCTGGGCACCAATATTGCCGCTGGCGCCGGGGCGATTTTCAACCACGACTGGCTGTCCCAATTCCTTCGACAGGGCCGTCGCCAGCAATCGGGCAATAAAGTCGGTAGGCCCGCCGGCAGCAAATGGAACAACGATCCGGACCGGCCTGGTCGGCCAGTCTGCGGCGAGGAGGGGGCGTGTCAGGACAGAGGCCGCGGCCCCCAGCAGCAGTGTGCGTCGTGTCGGATTCATCATCGTCTCCTGTGGTCTTGGCCGTAGCATGACGGCCTGATAGCTATAAGTCCAAGACAGGTTAGCGATATCCGATATAAGATTTCAATATGGCAATTCCTCTGAGGCGTTTCATGGCGCTCGAAATTCGTACCCTGCGGGGCTTCGTCGCGGTCTGCACGGCCGGGTCCATTTCCCGGGCCGCCGAGCGCCTGCATATTGCGCAACCTGCGCTAAGCCTTCAGATGAAGAGCCTGGAGGAGGAGTTCGGCGCGGCCTTGTTCGAGCGAACGCCGCGCGGCGTGGTCGCTACGGCGGCGGGGGAAATGCTGCTCGCCCATGCGAATGACATTCTGCGGCGCGTGGAGGCAGCGTACGAGGACATCCGGACCGCCATCAAGCAACCGCAGGGCAGGGTGGCAGTCGGCTTGCCACAGTCGCTGGCAAAGCTGCTGACCGTGCCGCTGGTGAAGGAAGTCTGCGCAGAATGGCCAGGGATTGACCTGCAAATCATCGAACAGAGCACGGGTTATATCCCGCAAGGGCTGCTGACCGGACACCTGGATATCGGCATGACCTTCGGCGGCACACCCGACCCGGGACTGCGCGCCGAGCGCGTGCTCGAGGAGCGCCTGTTGCTTGTCGGAGCGCCAGGCGAGCTCTCGGCGCACGGTCGGAACGGAATCGATTCTGCCGTCAGCGTGCCGTTCTCCCGATTGGTGGATTACCCATTGATTCTCCCGGCCGGGCTGCACGGGTTGCGCAGCCTGATAGACCGGTTCAGCGCGTCCCGGGACACCGAACTTCACGTCATTGCGGAAGTGAATGCCATCCCGGAACTCATTGCGCTTGCCGCGGCGGGCGCCGGCTGCACGATCCTGTCGCACGCGTCGGTGCAGGAAGAATGGCAAGGCGGCCTCATCTCCTGTGCACGGATCGCCGAGGAAGAATTTACGCGACAGGTCTACCTTTGCCGCGCCGCGATCCTGCCCGCTTCGTTGGCCGTGACGACGGTATGGCAACGTCTGCTCGCGATTACCGGGCGACTGGTGGCGGGCGGGCAGTGGCCTGTTCGCTGCTTCCATGCCGGAGGGCTGGGCGTGGGGCTTTAGCGATGGCGATGACGCGGCCGGCGTCCAGCCGGGGTTCGACGGCAAATCGCCGGACACCCTGTCCCACCTTGCAGCAGCGATGGCGGACCGCCCATACGACGCAGCGCAAGGCGCGCTGCCCGGCAGCGTCGACGGCAGCAGCACATGTTTCCAGCGTGGCGGCATCCGGAAACATCATTAGTTCGGCGCCGCTGCCGAGCAACACCGCTATATCGAAGGCCGATCGAGTCACCATGGCCTGTCCGAGCAGACAACCCAGCCGGCGCTCGACCTCGGGCGTGATGTCATGGCCGGCGTTGCGGGTCTCCCGCTGTATCTTCCGTACGGTCGCCCGGATGCAGTGCAGCATGTCGGTTGTGGTTGGACCGCCGGATGACACGGCCATCCTCGGCCGAGCCGGGGGCTGGTCGGACGAACGAAGTCGCGGTGGCTTGCCGCGCGGGTGGGTATGCATGAGTTGCTCACAGGCCGTTAGTCGTCTCACCTGCATGTCAGGATGCCCGCTCCCGGCAGCGACTCGCCAATAGTTTTCCGATATACCCGAATCGCCAATCCGTATTAGCCAGCCAATTGCCGCTTCCATAGACTGAACCTGTTTCAAATCAACAGGAGTCGAAATGGCCAAGAAGCAGGTTGACCTGTATTGGGATGTCGGAAGCACGAACACCTATTTCGCGATCAAGCTGATCAAGCCCATCCTTGAGCGTCACCATGCAGAGCTGGTGCTGCATCCCTACAACCTGGGCTATGTCTTCCGAAACAACGAGTATGAACTGATGAAGGAGCCCAAGTCGAAGCTCCGTTACCGCAAGCGCGACCTGATGCGCTGGGCCGAAAAATACAAGCTGCCGTTTCAGATTCCCAGGCAGTTTCCGATCAAGTCGAGCCGGGTGCTGCGCGGCTCGCTGGCGATGCGACGCAAGGGGCTGGAGCTGGAGTTCGTAGAGCGGGTCATGGAGGCGTACTGGGAGCGGGGCGATGCCGGCATCGTCGAGTACGCAGGGGTGCGATCCATCGTGGAGTCCCTCGGTGTGGACTTCGCCTGGTTCGAGGACACGGCATCCAGCGATGAAATCGGCGCCGAGCTTGCGCAAAGCACCGACGCCGCCGTCGAACGCGGCGTGTTTGGCGTGCCCATGATGTATGTGGGAGACGAAATGTTCTGGGGCAAGGATCGCCTCGACTTCATGGAAGAAGAACTGGCGCGCGCCGCGTAGGACCTGCCGCACGGTGGACGCCCGGCGCGACGGCTCCGAGCGCTGCCATGCGAAGACGACTGGCGGCACTGCCCCTAAGCGCGACGTGGCGAACGCCACGTCGCTTTTTCTTGCCTTGTGCCTGACCATCAGGGCGCGCCGGTCCGCAGGCAGCGCCTGTAGAGCGAAGGCTTTACTTCTGGCATGAGGACACCGCGCCGCCGGGCAGACGGGGCGTTTGCCGCCCCGCTACAGCTCAAATGATCCGGCGTTCCCGTAGTCGTTGGAGCTCGACGCTATCGACGCCGGCCATTTCTCGCAGCACCGCCTCGGTATGTTCGCCAGGTATCGGCGCGGCCGTGTCATAGCCGACATCGGCATGGCCGAAGCGCAATGGAAAAGCGGGGGCCTTGACGTTCATTGCGGCCTCCGCCAGGGGGTTCCAGAGCGAGACTGTCATGTTCCGCGCGATCGTCTGTTCGCAAGCGAGCACATCATCGATGGTTCGCACCGCGCTGCAAGGGATCTTCGCGGCGTGCAACCGTTGCTCGATTTCCGACGTGGCCAGCGTTGCGGTCCACGTCGATACCAATTCATCGACGGTTGCATTGTTGGAGAGCCGCCAGGCAACGGACATGACATCCGGGTCATCCTTGAGGTCCGAGCGGCCCATCAAATCCAGCAGCGTGCTCCAGTCGTCGTTGCTGGCAGTGCCGAGCGTGACCCAGCCGTCCGCGCTCTTGTAGGCATTGAAGGGTGAGAAGCGCATGATGCGATTGCCCTGCTGGAAGGCAAGGCCGAGTTCGCGATAGCAATCCAGCGGCTCGTCGAGAATCAATGACAGCAGGCAGTCCGCCATGGAAACGTCAACGGACTGTCCGTGGCCGGTGCGCTGACGGTAGTTCAACGCCGCCACGACTCCGAACGCCGCAAATACCCCCGCGATAGCATCAGAGAGTGGAGAGCCCGCTTTGGTCGGCCCCGCTTCGGCATGTCCGGTGATGCTCATCAGGCCGACGGCTGCCTGCACCATCAGATCATAGGCCTTCAGGTTCCGCGCGGGCCCCGTCGAGCCGTAGCCAGTGAGGGAGCAATAGACGAGGCCCGGATTGATTTCGCGTAGCACGTCATAGCCAATGCCGAGGCGATCGGCGACGCCGGCACTGAAGTTCTCCACGACCACGTCGGCGTTCCTCGCCATGCGCATGAAGAGTTCTTTGCCTTCGGTGCTCTTCAGATTGAGGGTGGTGGACTTCTTGGCACGGGCGCGTTTGAGATATGCAATCCCCATATCATGGGGCGAGCGCTTTTCGAACGAGACGCCGTGCGGGCCCGCAAAAGGGGGCGAGAACGCTGTCGGGTCACCGACGCCCGGGGCGTCGATCTTGATGACTTCCGCTCCAAGCCCTGCCAGGAACAAGGTGCATTGCGGGCCGGAGAAGAACCGGGTGAGGTCGAGAATCTTGATGCCGTCGAGAATCCGCTTATTTGTCATGGGGTGCCGTTTGCCTGTTGAGACGCATGAGCAGTCTAGACAGGCAAGCGCGGCGCCGGCCAATAGGACTTTGCGGTGGCGGTATTGCGATTCCGTATGACTAGCCGATCCGCGCGGCGCCCGGCCATGCGCCTTCGTCGACCAGCGCCAGCGCCGTTTCGCAAATCAACTCCATGATCCGCGTCGCCGCAGAACTCAGCGGCATGATGTCGAACGTGCAGAGCGACAGTCGTCGTTGCAGTGCTGCACCCGCGATGCGCTGGACGGTGAAGCCAGCCGTGCCGCCCGGAAGAGAGGGCGACAGGATGGTCGAGCCGACGCCGCTGGCAACGACCGCGCGGATGGTTGCGAGGGAGTCGAGTTCCGCAAGCACGACCGGTCGCTCTCCCGCGGCTTCAAATGCCGCGTCGATAATCTGCCGCGTAATGTTGGATTTCCCGGGCAGGATCAGTGGGCGCTTCGCCGCATCCTCGATGCTGACTTCTTCAGGCGAGGCGCCGCCCGAGGCTTCGCATGACATCAGGAGCAAGCGCTCGGTCAGCAGCGGGCGCACCTCCAGATGGGCGCCGATCCTGCTTTCGCGAACCGCGCCGGATCCATCCACGCGTTCAAACAGGAGGCTCATCTCGATACGGCCGTTCACGACGAGTTCTTGAAGATGACCACTGAGGCTCTCGGTAATCTGAAGCTGAATATCCGGATACTGCCTGGCTGCTGCCGCCAGCAGCCTCGGCGCAAGAATCGTCGCCGCACTGGTTGGCAGGCCGACTGAAACGGTTCCCTGAGGATGTTCGCCGGCATGCCGGACGTCGTTCTTCATCAGGTCCGCCTGCCGCAGCATCGCACGCGCATGCCGATAGAAAACCTCGCCCGCCTCGGTCGCCACAACGCCGCGGGCGCTCCTGGACAACAGCTTTACCTTCAGTTCGTCTTCCAGCTTGGCGATTTGCTGGCTGAGCGCCGGCTGCGCGGTGTAGAGATCCGCGGCCGCACGCGAGACGCTCCCAAGCTCAACGATGCGTACGAAGTACTTCAGTTGTCGAAATTCCATGGCTCATTGTATGGGGCGAAGGCTGGCGACGGATAGCCATAAGTTTTTGACATGCCCCAAGCGGGACACAGTATTGGCGCAACGATCATCACATTTCTAAGATGGGTTCCACCAGTAACCAGCCACCTTATCGAGATGATCGATCTCTATTTCTGGAGCACCCCGAATGGCTACAAGGTCTCCATCCTCCTTGAAGAGCTGGCGATGCCCTACCGCGTCATCCCGGTACATATCGGCAAGGGCCAGCAATTTGCGCCGGAATTCCTGGCGCTCAGTCCGAACAACAAGATCCCGGCCATTATCGACCATGACGGTCCTGACGGGCAGGCGCTGCCGATGTTCGAATCGGGCGCCATCATGATGTACCTGGCCGAAAAGAGCGGCTACCGGTTCATGCCGCAGGAGACGCGCCGACGCTATCAGGTGATGCAGTGGCTGATGTTCCAGATGGGGGGTGTCGGCCCGATGCTAGGGCAGGCCCACCATTTCCGCAAATACGCGCCAGAACAGATTGCTTACGCGATCGACCGCTATACGAACGAAGCGCGTCGCCTCTACACCGTGATCGAGCGCCGACTCGCGGACACCGAATATCTGGCCGGCGAATACTCGATCGCCGATATGGCCACCTTTCCCTGGCTGCGCGCCCACAAATGGCAGGGCCAGGACCTGGCTGACTATCCCAACATCCAGCGCTGGTATTCCGCCGTGCGCGAGCGCCCGGCGGTGCAACGCGGTCTCGCCGTGCTGGCGGAGAAGGTCGACAAGACCGGCGCGAAGCCGAGCGGGGAACGGTGGGACAACCTGTTCGGCAAGAGCCAGTTCGCCGCGCGATAGGAGACAGAACATGTTGCAAACCAGGTACCCAATGTTGACCGGCTATCGCGTGCTGGACATTACCCAGATCGTGGCCGGCCCGACCTGCACCCGCATCCTTGCCGAAATGGGCGCCGAGGTGGTCAAGCTCGAACTCGCGCCGTCTGGCGACCGCACCCGGATCGGCGGGCTGCGCAGTCAGAAACCCGAGTACAAGCGCTGCTCCCAGAGCACCTACTTCGTTCAGCACAACCATTCGAAGAAAAGTCTTGCACTCAATCTGAAGCACGACAAGGCCCGCGCGCTTATTCTCAAGATGATTCCGCAGTTCGACGTGCTGGTCGAGAACTTCTCGCCGGGCGTCATAGACCGCTTCGGCCTTGGCTATGACGTGCTGAAGAAGCTCAATCCGCGGCTTGTGATGTGTTCCATTTCTTTGGCCGGGCAAAAGGGCCCGCTGGCCAGTAAACCAGGCTACGACTACGTCGCGCAGGCTTATGCCGGGGTGACAGATCTCATCGGCGAGCCGGACGGCAATCCGGCGCTGATCACGATGGCGATTGGCGATGCGTCAACCGGTGTGGCAGCCGCCATGGCGGTAGGCTTCGCGCTGCTGCATCGCGAGCGAACAGGAGAGGGGCAGTACATCGAGACATCGCTGCTGGATACCTACTTCAACATGCATGAGGTGTCCGTTCCACGCGTCGGTCTGCGCAAAGGCTATGAACCCCGGCGCACAGGTTCTCAGCATCCTGACGGCGGACCAACCGGCATCTTTCGTTGCGGTGACGGCACCTATCTCACATTGGCCACGCTGCCGCACCAATGGGAGCAATTCGCCACGGCTCTGGGGCGAGCGGACCTGCTGACCGATCCGCGCTTTGCCACCGCCGCGCTGCGCCGCGACAACAACGCGCCACTCAAGGAACTCCTGGAAGCGTGGCTGTCCGGCTTTCCATCCCGTGACGACGCAATTGCAGCTCTGGAGCAACAGCGAATTCCGTGTGCGCCGGTACTCACCCTGCGCGAGGCGATAAACCATCCGCACCTCCAGGAGCGCGGCGTGGTCCGCACGGTCTCGGATCCCTACGTTGGCGAGTTCCAGATCCCAGGGCCGCCGGCGAGGTTTTCGGCCTGGCAATACGCGTCCGCCCTGAAAGCGGATCTGCTTGGCGAACACAACGAGCAGGTTCTGAAAGACATCGTCGGGCTGAGCGAAGCGGAGATCGATGCCTTGTATGCCGAAGGCGTACTGGTGCGCGACCGGTTGCTGGAACCAGCTGGCGAGGCGGCCGAAGAGGCAGCTATCGCACGGTGATCGGGCGGGGAAGACGCATGGAACATTTCGACTTGTTTGTCATAGGCGCCGGATCCGGGGGCGTACGCGCCGCCCGCGCCGCCGCGGCCCTCGGTGCACGCGTAGCGATTGCAGAGGAGTCGCGGGTTGGTGGTACCTGTGTGATTCGAGGCTGTGTGCCGAAGAAGCTCCTCGTCACGGCAAGCCGCTTTCGTTCGGAAGCAGCCGATGCCATTGGCTTCGGATGGGGCGTCGGAGGCATCGACCACAACTGGAGTGCGCTGCGCGACCGCATCGGTGGGGAAGTCGGTCGACTGGAAAGTCTGTACCGCAAGGGTCTGGATGGAAGCCGGGTCACCATTTTTGATGAGCGGGCCGCTGTGGAAGGTACAGGGCGCGTCCGTCTTGCCTCCGGCCAGGCGATATCGGCCGAGCACATCATCGTGGCAACTGGCGCGAGGCCCGCCCCGATGGAGATTCCTGGTGCCGAGCATTGCATCACGTCGGACGATGTCTTTGCGTTACCGCATCTGCCGGCCCGCGTCGTCATCATTGGTGGCGGGTATATCGCGCTCGAGTTTGCCGGGATATTCAAGGGGCTTGGTGCGGACGTAACCGTACTGCACCGGGGACCCTCCGTTCTCAGGGGATTCGATCCGGATATCCAGAGCGGCATTGCCAGTGCCTACCTCGGGCAGGGCATTGATATCCGTCTGAACACGGGAGTCGACCGCATCGAAGCGTTGCCGGTTGGCTATCGGGTAACAGATCGAGCCGGTACCGTTATTGAAGGAGACGTCGTCCTGAACGCGACCGGCCGTCGGCCCAACACGAAGGCCGCAGCAGGCGCGCTGGCACTCACGCCAAGTGGCGCCATCGACGTGGACGAGCGCTATGCAACGTCCGTGGAAGGGGTCTATGCCATCGGCGACGCGATCGGCCGGCTGAACCTCACGCCCGTGGCCATACGCCAGGGGCAGTGGCTCGCCGAGGCGCTGTTCGGCAGGGCCAAGTGTCGGGCCCCGGACTTCGGGCTGACGCCTACCGCCGTGTTCTCGACGCCAGAAATCGCCAGTGTCGGGATGACAGAGCGGGAGGCACGCGCGGCACTTCCCGATATTGCCGTCTATCGAACCGATTTCCGCCCGCTGCGCGCGGCAGTCGCTGGCAGCGCCGAGCGCGTCATGATGAAACTCGTCGTCGACAAGCGAAGCGATTGCGTCCTGGGTATGCACATGGTGGGACGCGATGCCGCGGAAATCATTCAGATGGGCGCCATTGCACTGCAGCGAGGCATCACCAAGCGCGAGTTCGATCGAACCGTTGCCCTGCATCCCAGTGTTGCGGAGGAATTCGTCACCATGCGTAGCCACGATTGAGCATGGCGGGACGGGAACATGGGTAGTCATTGGCGCGAATCAAAAAATCACGATGTAAGGAGACAGGCTATGAAATACGTTGCGGCACTTGCGATCGGATGGCTGGCATGCAGCCCTGCGTTCGGGCAGTCATTCCCCACGCGCCCGTTGACCCTGGTGGTTCCGTTTTCCCCTGGCGGCCCCACCGATGTTGTCGCACGCCATCTGGGTGCGGCGATGGGGCGTTCGCTGGGACAGACTGTCGTCGTGGAGAATCGCGCGAGCACAGGTGGCATCGTCGGATCGGAGGCGGTAATGCGTGCCGACCCCAATGGCTACACCCTCCTGATCCATAACATTGGCATGGCCACATTGCCGGCGTTGAGCAAATCACCGCGGTTCGACCCAATCAGGGACTTCGAGCATATCGGGCTCGTTGCAGACGTTCCCATGACGCTCGTCGCGCGCCCGGACTTCGCACCCAACGGCTTCCACGAGTTGCGCGCTTACATCTCGGCGAACCAGAAGAAGATCAACCTGGCAAACGCCGGAATCGGTACGGCATCGCATCTGTGCGGGCTGATGCTCATGAGTCAGCTTCACGCCGCGATGACAAGCGTTCCCTACAAGGGCGCCGCGCCAGCGATGGTCGATGTTCAGGGTGGGCAGGTCGATCTGCTCTGTGACCAGGTGACGACGACGCTTCAGCCGATCAACACAGGTCGGGTCAAGGCATATGGGAGTACGACACCTTCACGGCTCGCGGCACTGCCCAAGCTGCCGACGCTGCGCGAGCAAGGGCTGGGAGAATTCGAGGTAACGGTATGGCATGGCATCTACGCACCCAAGGGCATTCCACAACCGGTTGCAGCCAGGCTGGTCACTGCTTTGCAGAACGCGGTGACCGATCCTGCGTTCAGGGAAGGGATGCAGAAGCTGGGGGCCGTTCCGGTTGCGAAGGACCGTGCCACGCCGGAAGCGTTGTCCGCCCAGCTGCGTAGCGAGGTGGCACGGTGGAGTCCCGTCATCAGGCAGGCAAACGCATTTATCGACTAGGGTCAAAGGAGGAGATGATGGACCTCAGGCCGGCACCCGCGCAGACGCATGCGCACTTCACAGATGCCTGGCGGGTTGCGAAGGAGGCCGCTGCGCTGATGTTGTTCAGAGGCGAGTCGGCCGCCCGGGCCATTGCAGCCGCGGTGGCACGGCATGTTGCGGACGCGTGTGCGGGACGTGAGTGCAGGGGCACCATCGTCGATGTCGAATCGACGTGGATTCCGCCGGGCAGGGATCGGGAGGTGAGCGCTGCTGCCGAGGAGATTCTTGCGGAGGTCGCAGTGCGCCTGCGTGAGTCGATGCGGAACGCTGATTGAGTCGGGCTCCGGGTCTTGGTCCGCCTCAGGTGACATATCGTTCTGGCCCAGCGACCGCTGCGACTTCTTGCCGGTGGGCCGTCCACGCTTGCGCGGAGCTCCCTCCGTGCCGGGCACGGAGAGCGAACGCGTGTTGTCGCGCTGCTCCTCCACCCGGCTCATACCGCAGAGACGCCGCCGCCTTGCTGCGCGGTTCCCGCTGACGGCGGCGCCGTGACGATCGAGCGCAGCGCCGGCTGGGCGGGTTTCAGCGATGCCAGATCCGGCACCGGACGGCGCAACGCGGGCGACGTCGCGAACGCCGCTTCCATGGCCTGCGCTGCCGACAACGTTTGCAGGTCGCCGTGGAAGCGGCCGGTGACCTGCAGGCCGAACGGCATGCCGGCGTCGTCGGTGCCGCAGGGCAGCGCGATTGCCGGGTGCGTGGTCAGCGTCACGACATAGGTCAGCGCCAGCCAGCGGTAGTAGTTCGCTTGCTTCTCGCCGTTGATGGTATCGGCGTACAGGTTGGTCCAGGCGAACGGCGACACGGGCGTGGTCGGCGACAGGATCAGGTCGTATTCCTGGTAGGCCCGCTGGAAGCGCTGCAGGATGCGGTTCTGCTCGGCCTGCGCCCATGCGCTGTCGGCCAGCGACATCTTTGCGCCCAGTTCGTAGTTGGCGCGGGTGTTAGGCCCGAGCGCACCGGGGTCGCGCTGGTAAGCGTCGTGCAGGCCGGCGACGAAGCTCTCGGCACGCAGCACGTCGAAGCAGCGGTGCACATCGCCAAGGTCGAAACTGACTTCATCGCAGCGCGCGAACAGGTGGCGCATCGCCGCGACCTTCGAGCGAAACACGCGACGGATGCCGTCATCGACCGCGCAGCTGCCGAAGTCCTCAGTCCAGCCCACGCGCAACGTCGACAGGTCGACCGGTGGCGGCGACAGGAAGGCATTGGCGTCCACCGCGTAGCTCAGCGGATCGGTCACCGACACCCCGGCGGAGGCCGCCAGCTGCAGGCAGGTGTCGGCGACGGTGCGTCCCATCGGTCCTACCACCGAGATCGGCGTCCAGCCCAGCAGCTTGCGTGAGTTGGGTACGATGCCGGGCGAAGGTCGGAATCCGACCACGCCGCACTTGGCCGCGGGAATGCGCAGCGAGCCGCCGGTGTCGGAGCCGGTGCAGACCGGCAGCAGGTCCGCAGCCAGCGCCGCCGCCGAACCGCCTGACGATCCACCGGCATTGAGGTCCGGATTGAACGGATTGCCGGTCGCGCCCCAGACCGCGTTGCGCGAATTCGCGCCGGCGCCCATCTCCGGAATGTTGGTCTTGCCCACCACGATGGCGCCGGCCGCACGCAGGCGCGCCACCAGCACGTTGTCCTCGGCCGGGACATGGTTGCGGAACAGCGGCGAGCCATAGGTGGTCAGCAGCCCCTGCGTCGCCTCCAGGTCCTTGACCCCGAGCGGCAGCCCATGCAGCAGGCCGAGCGGTTCGTTGCGCAGCACCGCCTGTTCGGCCTTGCGCGCTTCCTGCCGGGCGCGCGCGAAGGAGGTGGCGGTGATGGCGTTGATCAGCGGGTTGTAGGCCTCGATGCGCGCGATGCACGCTTCGAGGAGTTCGACCGGCGAGATTTCCCTGGCGCCGATCAGGCGGCGCAGTTCGACCGCGGTCAGTGAGGTCAGCGATGTTTGCATCGGTTGCTTGACGGTGGAAGGTGGCGCTGTGGCGCGGTGCCGCTGTCGCGGCGCCGCCGGTATCAGGAAAGTCAGTCGAGCTTGATGTTGGCGCGCTGCGCGATCGCGCGCATCTGCGGGATCTCCTTGTCGATCATGGCGGCGACCTGCTTGCCGGGCGCGAACGACGGCTCGATGCCGCTGTCCGCCAGTTGGCTGCGTGTGGGCGGATCGGCGATGGTGTCGGCCAGCGCCTTCTCCAGCTTCGCCCGGACGTCGTCGGGCAGGCCGCGCGGCCCGACCAGCGCGATCCAGGTGCTGGTATCCATGCCGGGATAGCCGCTTTCCGCCACGGTCGGCACATTGGGCAGCAGCGTCGAGCGCTTCGCCGTGGTGACGGCGATGGCCTTGATCTTGCCCGACTTCAGTTGCGGGATCGCCGCCGCGACGGTATCGACGCTGAACGGGATCTGGCCCCCGATCAGGTCAGTCATCGCCGGCGCGCTGCCCTTGTACGGGACATGCAGCAGCTTCGTGCCGGTGAGGTTCAGCAGTTCCTCGCCGGCGAAGTGCGCGGTGGTGCCGGCGCCGAACGAGCCGTACGAATACTTGCCCGGCTGCGCCTTGATTGCGCTGACGAACTCCTTGAGGTTGCTGACGGGCACGTCGCGGTTGGCCAGCAGCACCAGGCCGGTAGAGCCGATCAGCCCGATCGGCTCGAAGCTCTTCTGCGGGTCATACGGCAGCCTGGCGTAGACCGCGGGATTGACGCTGAAAGTGGTGCCCGAGGTGGCCATCAGCGTATAGCCGTCCGGCGCCGACTTGGCCACATAGCTCGCCGCGACCACGGTGCCGGCGCCGGGCCGGTTCTCGACCACCACGGTCTGGCCCAGCCGCTCGCCAAGCTTGCGCGCGATCGTGCGACCGACGAGGTCGGTGGCACCACCGGGCGGGAAGGGCAGGACAAGCTGGATCGGCTTGGATGGATAACGGCCCTCGGCCCCAGCCGCAGCGGGCGCCAGCACGGCGGCGGCAACCAGGCTGCAGGCGGACAGGAACAAGGACGGGCGGTGAGCGGTGGATCGCATGAAGAGGCTCCGGCAAGTAAGACTCGATGCTGTGCGGTGGGAGGGATGTGACCGCGTTGGATCCATCGTACGACCGATCCGACCTGGAATCGTGGCAATGTTTGGAAAGCTTGATTGCCAAATCGGCAATCCATAGAATGGGACTTCATTGGCGCATGCCGATCCCCCGCAATATCCGCTCATGTCCTACCGCATCCTGCAGGAAACCGCTGTCCGCTACTTCCTTGAAGTCGTGCGCACCGGCTCGGTCAAGGACGCCGCGCTCAAGCTCAACGTAGCGCCGTCGGCGGTGAGCCGGCAGATCGCCAAGCTGGAAAGCGAGATGGATACGCTGCTGTTCGACCGGCGCGCCCGTGGCCTCGTCCCCAACGCTGCGGGAGAGCTGCTCGCCGCACACGCCAAGCGCGCCCAGCAGGAGATCGATCGCGTGACCGCCGATATCCAGGCGCTGCGCGGCCTGCGCGTCGGCCAGGTGCGCCTGGCAAGCGTCGAGGGCATTGCGCACGATTTCATCCCGGAACTGGCGGCCAGCTTCCGCGAAAAGTATGGTGGGATCCGCTTCGATCTCCACGTCTGCCCGCAGGGCGACATCGCCCGCCGCATCCGGGACGGCGAGGCGGACATCGGCATTACGCTGAGCGGGTTGCCCGAGCTCGATATCGAAGTGGAACTGCGCCATCCGGCGCCGGTGCTCGCCATCATGGCGCCGGACCATCCGCTTGCCGGCCAGCGCCAGGTATCGCTGTCCCAGGTCATCAGCTATCCGCTGGCGCTGCCGCCGAAGGAAAGCTCGCTGCGGCAGCTGCTGGACACCAGTTGCAGCCGGCAGGGGTTGAGCTACCAGACCGTGTTTTCCAGCAACAACCTGGATTCGCTGGTCGGCTTTACGACGGCGGGTGGTGGCGTCGTTGCATTCTATGGCGAGCTGTCGGTCCGGCGACGGCTGGCGCAAGGCATCATTGCCGCGATACCGTTGCGCGACCGCGAAATGAACGAGCGCTATATCGAGATCCAGACGCTTGCCCGCCGCAACCTGCCGCCCGCGGGGCGCGCGTTCGTGCAGCACCTGGCCGAGGCGATCGCACGCATTTCCAGCGCGTGATTGCCGATCCGGCAATCACGGATTCCAATAATTGCTCGCAGCCGATATTCCGCCGGGTCCGCCCCCAATGCAGAATCAGGCTTCGGATACCCGGATCACAAACCTGCCATGCCCCAGGCACCGCATCGGACATCATGACAAAGGACATCGTAGTACTCGGCGCCGGCATGGTCGGCGTCTGCACGGCACTGGCGCTGCGCCAGCGCGGCCATGCAGTCGTGCTGGTCGACCGGCGGGAGCCTGGCAGGGAAACGTCGTATGGCAACGCCGGCATCATCCAGCGTGAAGCGGTGCAGCCCTACGCCTTTCCGCGCGAGTGGGCGGCCGTGCTGCGCGTAGTGGCCCGGCAGGGTAACGATGTCCACTACCACCCAGGCGCGCTCGCCAGCCTGCTGCCGCCGCTGGCGCGCTACTGGCGCGAATCGGCACCCGACCGCTATGCCGGCACCATCACGGCCTACAGCGCGCTGATCCGCCATTGCCTGACCGAGCACGAACGCCTGATTGCGCTGGCCGGCGCCGAGGACCTCGTGCGCAAGTCGGGATGGCTGCAGGGCTATCGCAGCGCCGCAGCCTTCAACGACGCCGCGCGTGCCGCGACGGAAGTCGGGCAGCAGCACGAGCTTGACTACCGGATCCTGGACCGAGCCGGCATTACCGCAACCGACCCGGCGTGGTGCGGGCCCTTGGCCGGGGCGATCCACTGGCGCGATCCCTGGACCATTGCGGATCCTGGCGAGCTGGTGAGCCGCTATGCCACGCTGTATTCGCAGGCCGGTGGCATCGTGCGCCGCGGCGACGCGATGACGCTAAGGCAGGCGGGAAGCGGCTGGACCGTGACAACGGACGACGGCCCGGTCAACGCCGCCCACGCTGTCGTTGCGCTGGGGCCGTGGGCCTCTGCGCTGATCCGGCCGCTCGGCTACCGCCTCCCATTGTTCGTCAAGCGCGGCTACCACCGCCACTATGCAGTCGAATCCATGCCGAGTCTGCCGCTGCTGGATGTCGAGAACGGCTTCCTCCTGGCGCCGATGAAGCGTGGGCTGCGCCTGACCACCGGCGCCGAGTTCGCCCATCACGATGCGTCGCCGACGCCGGTGCAGCTGCGCAATGCCGAGCGCCACGCGCGTGAACTCGTACGGATGGGCGCGCCGGTCGAGGACACGCCCTGGCTGGGCGCCCGGCCTTGCGTCGCCGACATGCGGCCGATCGTCGGGCAGGCGCCGCGCCATCCCGGCCTGTGGTTCAACTTCGGGCATGGGCATCAGGGTTTCACATTGGGGCCCGTCACGGCCCGGCTGCTGGCCGAGCTGATGGACGGCGAGCAACCGTGGGTCGACGCCTCGCCGTACGACCCCGTGCGCTTCGGCTGACCTCCGAAGTTGCCAGGCGTACGGACCGTTTTTTGTGCGGGGTTGGCGCCTTTTGCGGGGTTCCCGTCGGGCGGTGGGGCTGGCCTGACGTGACCGAATTCAGCGCAGGGTGGGGCGGTGGATCAGGCGCCGGTGCGCGGGCCGGTCTTCCAGCAGATACATCACCTTGTCGTACTGCAGCGTGAGGCTGGCCGACACCTTGCGCCATTCGCGCCAGCTGAAGATCCGCGCCAGGTCCTCGTCGCCGCGCAGCGGTCGGTGCGCATCGAAATCGCGCTTGGGCACCTTGGCGAAGCGCGCATTGAAGTCGGCGATGAAGTGCGGGCCAAAGGCGTTGGCGGCGGCCATCGTGCTGATGCCGCGCAGCCGCAACTCCTTGTCCAGCCGGTCCTGCAAGGTGCCGTTCATCCGCTCGACGCGACCCTTGGCCGGGCTCGAATTGGCGCACAGGATGTCGATATTGAGCTCGAACAGCGCGCGCCCGAACTGGGTGTAGCCGCGGCCCTCGGCGCTGTCCCTGGCGTTGACGCGGAAGATGCCGGCCTTGTCCGAATAGAACGCCATCCTCGAGGGCCGTCCTGCCGGTGCACCAAGCGCTCAATCTGGCGCTTGGAAATGCCCAGCTTCTCGGCGGCGCGCCAGACCATCAGGCCGTCTTCGACCACGGCCTGGATGACCTTGCAGCGATCCAGTTCCCGCATGCTCATGGTGATCGTGTCGGGTCGGCCCATGATCGTGCTCCTGGCGTGGCGGCAAGGCCGCCAGCTTGGCACGATCCAGCACGGAGTACGACATTTGAATTCATCCCAAGTACGACATTAGAAAAACGGCCAACAACTACATTTCGCATAATGTATATTATGTTAAGTACGATATAGCCAGCACCTCCCGTTTCGTCCGGGCGCCGCGCACGCTGCTTAGCAAAACGCAAGCCCCCAATCGCATTCCTTCCGTGCGCCTGCCCACATTGGCTCTCTGCCTGCCCCCCTAAGCTAGAAAAAGTCCGGTTGGATGTCCTTCGGCATGCCACCGTGAGCTTCCAGCGCGGAACTCCCGCATTCCATGGCAACGCTGTCACTGCAGGAGGTGATGCAAATGCGTCAACGCATGATTTTCCGGAAAACCGTGTGGGCGTCAGTGGTTGGTTTCTTCCTGCTGGCACCGTCGGTTCACGCCGCTCCGCCCGTCAGCTTCGACAATGACGCCTGCAACAACCCCTCCGCGGAAGCCCGGCTGAGGCAGCGAGAAGCTGCCGTGCTCGGTCCGGCCCATGCCGATTCCCATGCCAGAGCACGTGCCAAGCAGTGTCGCGTGGCAGCCGGGCTGGACCGGGTAGCTACGCCGGATGATCAGGTGCTGGCAGCGGCCAAAGCCCAGGCCACCAATACGGCCGGCCAATGGAGCGCGCCATTCGTTATCCCGGTCGTCGGCATCACGGCGGTATTGCTGCACACAGGCAAGGTGCTGTTCTGGTCGTACGAGCCGACGCAGTACCATAATCCGGCAGCGTCGAACACCGGTGTCGCCTATGTGTGGGATCCCGCGACACGCACTGGGCATCCCATAACGCCGCCTGAGAACATCTGGTGTGCCGGTCAGACGATATTGAGCGACGGCAGGGTTTTCATTGCGGGTGGCAATCTTCGCTACCCCGACCCGAATGCGCCAGAAGGCCAGCAGAACTTCCAGGGCGCGCTGAGCAGCTATACGTTCAATCCGCTCAGCGAGAGCTGGACCACCCAGCCAAATATGTCGGTCGGCCGCTGGTATCCGACGGTGACCAAGCTGGCAGACAACCGGGTAGTCATCACCAGCGGCCTCGACGAAACGGGATCCGGAAATACCACCTCGGTGGTCGAACTGTTCACCCCTGCGGCGGGCATGGACAGCGTTGGCACGATGAGCACGGTGTCGCTCCACCACCCGTCCGGCATGTACCCGTTCCAATATCTGCTTGGTTCGGGCCAGATGATGCAGGCCGGGCCAGCCTTCTACAATACCGTGCTGCTGACGCCTGGCGCCTGGTCATGGAGTAGCATTCCGAACATGCTGAGCTCGCACTATGAGTACGCCAACGGCGTTATCTATACCGATGCCTCGGTCACGCCCGTCAAGCAGGCCGTGATGATCGCGGGCGGCGCCGAAGGCGACAGCGCCTTCCGCAACAACGAATGGTTCGATGTCGGCAACCCCAACGCCGGGTGGCGACAATTTCCGCAATGGCTGCAGCCTCGCCATAACGCCAATACCGTGATCCTGCCGGATGGAACGCTGTTTACGGTGGGCGGCAATGCTGCCAGCAACGGTTATGACAACCCGCATTTTGACAGCGAGCTTTACAACAAGCCGGCCGGCGATCCGACCGGGACCTGGATCCCGATGAGCCCGAACACCATACAGGCGGGCTACCACTCCAGTGCCATTCTGTTGCCTGACGCCACCGTCTTGCTGTCCCAGGACGACATGAATCCCCTGGCCGCCAGTACGCACCAGGCACAGGTGTATTCGCCACCGTACTTGTTCAAGGGGGCTCGCCCCAATATCAGCAGCGCACCGGGTACATTGAGCCTGGGACAAACCTTTACTGTTGGTTCCAGCACCCCCAATGTTTCCAGCGTTGCGCTGGTGGCGCCGGGGGCTGTGACGCACGGCAACGACATGCACCAGCGCTATATCAAATTGCGCTATACCAAACAGGGGGCCAAGAACCTGCGCGTCACCCTGCCCGCCTCCAGCTCGCTGGTGCCGCCCGGTTACTACATGCTGTTTATCATCGACTCGCAAGGGGTGCCTTCCGTCGCCAAATTCGTTCGGGTTTCCTGAGGCAGGAGGTCGCACGGCATGACGGCATGATTGTTGCAAGGCCGGGTATGGTTGCCCGTTCAGGAGACAGTCATGCCATTCGATGCACGCCAGCCCGGCCGCCGTGGGCACCATGTCAAATCCGCGCTTGCGGCGGTATTGCTATGCCTGACACCCGGCCTGTACGCTGCGCCGCCCGCCGGCGACGTGGACTTCATGAACAAGGCCGCACAGGCAGGCCAGATGGAGATCGATGCCAGCAAGCTGGCCGAGACCAAGGCCACCAGCGCCACGGTCAAGCGTTTTGCCGGCCAGATGCTGCAGGACCACCGTGCCGCCGCGGAAGATCTCAAGCGGCTGGCCAATGCCAAGGGGGTGCAATTGCCGACCACCCCGAGTCCCGCTGACCAGAAGAAGCTGGAAGCCATGGGCGCACTGCAAGGCGCCAGCTTCGACAAGCAATATGCCGACGAAGTCGGCGTCAAGGCGCACAATGATGCGGTGGCGCTGTTCCGCAAGGCCGCAAGCGACGCTCGCGACAGCGATGTACGGGATTTTGCAAAGAAGACCTTGACGACGCTGGAGCACCATCTGGAATCGGCCAGGAAAATGGCGTCGGAGCTATCGCGATAGCTGCTCGCAATGCTGGCCAGCCGGAGAAACGCCCACCCTTCCCGTCGCACCGCCACTCGGACAGGTGTAGCGAATATCCGCTGACCGTGCCTGCAGCAAGGCATCTGACGTCAGGGGAGGCAATATCGTGTGTACCAATTTCACCGCAGTGACCGGCCCGGTCCTGCGCGATGTTTTCGGGGTCGAACCACCGCCAGGAACATGGAAGGCGGAAATATGGCCCGGCGATGCTGCGCCGATCGTCCGTGCGGATGCCAGTGGCCGCCGCGAATGCTTGCTGGCCACTTTTGGCCTCGTGCCGCGCTCGCGCCACGTCCACGGCGCCCGCGATTTTGAAACCATGAATGTCCGCGCCGAGTACGTCGGCGACAAGCGGGGTTCGTGCAGCGCGTGGCACCGCACCCAGTTGTGCCTGGTGCCTGCGATGGCCATTTACGAACCGTGCTACGTCGCCGGCCAGGGCTGGATCCGCTACCGGATATGGCTGCCGGACGAGCCGGCGCTCGGCATTGCCGGGCTGTGGAGGCAATGGCCGGATGGATCCTATTCCTTCGCCATGTTCACGGTGAGCGCGCCGGGCCACGCGGTGATGAAGCTGATGCACGCCCCCGGCAAGGAAAAACGGGCGGTCGTGATGATTCCGTATCTGCAATGGCAAGCGTGGCTCGCGTGCCGGGATCCGGAGCTGGCGAGAAGCTTCATGGCGCTCTATCCGGCGGAGAAGATGATGGCCGTCCCTGCCCCGCTTACACCGCAACCGGCCGAGGAAGCCGGCGCGGCAGGCCTGGGCGCGCCATCGCGGTAAGCCGCTCAGGCAAAACGGTCATGCAGGATGGAAGCGCTCAACTGGCGCTTCTTCCAGTACATATGGTCGATACGCTGCTGCAGCTTGCCCAGCACTGCGGGGTCCAGAGTTTGATAGGTCAGCAGCACGGCCGGGTGCGAGCCGTCGCCGTCCTCATGCTCCAGGTTGTCGAATGGCGGGAATCCGTATTTTTCCAGGAACGTCCGGATCTCCTCGTCCGAGGTGTCGGGGTCGATATTGGTGAGCAGCAGACGGCTCATTTTCTCTCCCAGTTGCGAGGGTGACGTCGGGCAGTAATCTTTTTGAGGTTAGCACCTCGGCACCGTCCCTGCAGGACCCTATACATGCCCTCACCGGCGGCGTCGCATATTGCACGGCCACGACTTGCACGAATTCCTGTACCGGCACCGGCAGAGCTTGCAAATAATCCATGCCAGGATCGATGTCACCACCGTCGAAGCCGGCCACGAACTTAGCCAGACCAAGACTTCCAGCGGCAAAAGCGGCGTTTAGGGAACGACAAGCGACGCGTGCCTCGCGGCGTCCGCCGCGTTTTCGG
>NZ_JALHRY010000022.1:0-58508 GCF_023952485.1 Cupriavidus mimosae
TGCGCCGAGCGCGTCGGCGGCGCTGCCGATGGTGGCGCCGACCGCCTCATACGCGCCGTCGGGCTGGCTGGCGCCCAGGCCGGCGCCGGCCTGAATCACCACCTTGTGGCCCTGGGCGACGTATTTCTTGACGGTCTCCGGAGTGGCGGCGACGCGAGTCTCGCCGTGGAGTGTTTCCCGTGGAATACCAATTTGCATATTCGATTCCCTTGTGTCAGGCCAGCGTCAGCCCGCCGTCGACAAGCAGCGTCTCACCAACCATATAGGAGGCCAACGGCGAGGCCAGGAAAACGGCGACTCCGGCGATCTCGTGTGGCAAGCCCATGCGGCCCAGGGGCACGCGCGAAAGCGTTGCATCGAGCCGCGCCGGCGAAGCCGTGGTGACCTTGGTGAGCTTGGTATCGACCAGTCCCGGGGCAATGCCGTTGACGCGAATACCTTCGGCTGCCCAGGCTTCGCCCAGCGTGCGGGTCAGACCCACCACGCCTGACTTGGATGCGGCGTAGGCCGGGTTTCCGCGCACGGACCGGAAGCCCGCGATCGAGCTCAGCGTAACCAGGGAACCCTGGCTCTCGCGGAGCATTGGCCGGAACTTTACCGCGCACGCCATCACGCTGGACAGGTTAACGCTCAGGACCCGGTCAAAGGCTTCCATTTCGAACTCGGCCCGCTTGTACAGGATGGTGCCCTGTGACAGCACCAGCGCATCCAGGCGCTGGAAGGCAGGCTGCACAGCGTGGATGGCGGCCTGGTCGGAGACATCTACCTGCGCATAATGCAAACCGGAGAGATCAGAGCCGTCGTCGGCGCTGTAGTCCGCCGCGCGGGCACGCGTGCCCCAGGCGTGGACCTCTGCGCCGAGTTGCCGGAATGCCTGGGCAATGCCGTTGCCGATGCCGCTGGAGCCTCCCACCACCAGCACCGTCTTGCCGGTGAAGTCCAGGAATCCGGCAAGGCCGGGCTGCGCGATAGGGGTCGGTGTTGAATTCGCCATGATGCTGTGATGTTGGAAGAAGTGCCGGTCAGCGCGAATGCATTTGCAGATGCTTCCAGGCCATTGCCGCGACCGGCCTGGCCAGCTTCCCGGTTTCGAGCGCACGCGTGGAAGTCGCGGTGCCATCCGACGCCCGCTTCATGATGCCTTGCAGGATGCCCGCGGTGCGAAACATGCTAAAGGCGAGGTAGAAGTGCCAGCCCTGCGCAATCTTGCGTCCGGTACGTTGCTCATAGGCACGCCGATAGGCCGCCTCGTCCGGGATACCCAGGCTGGCGGCGTGGACGCCTGCCATGCCCCGGAGCGGGCCCGGTTCGATATGCCAGCTCATGCAGTGATAGCTGAAGTCCGCCATCGGATGGCCGAGGGTCGAGAGTTCCCAGTCGAGCAGCGCAAGGACACGAGGCTCGGTCGGATGGAAGATGAGGTTGTCGAGCCGGTAATCACCGTGAACGATGCAGACCTGCTCCTCCGCTTCGTGCGGGATGTGCTGGGGCAGGCATGACATCAGCGCATCCATCGCCGGGATGGATTCGGTCTGGGAAGACTTGTACTGCCTGCTCCACCGCTCGATCTGTCGCGAAAAATAGTTGCCTTGCTTGCCGTAGTCGCCAAGGCCGACAGCGTTGTAGTCGACGCTGTGCAGCGCAGCGATGACCCGGTTCATCTCGTCGTAGATGGCCGCGCGCTCGTGCGGGGCCATGCCGGGCAGCGACGGGTCCCACAGCACGCGTCCTTCGACATGCTCCATGATGTAGAAGGCGCGGCCGATCACGGTCTCGTCCTCGCACATGGCATAAGTCCTCGCCACCGGCACATCGGTGCCGGCAAGGGCGGCCATGACACGGAACTCACGCTCGATGGCATGCGCCGACGGCAGCAGCCTTGCCCGCGGCCCGGGCTTGGCGCGCATGACGTAGGCCTGGCCCGGCGTGACCAGCTTGAAGGTGGGATTGGACTGGCCGCCGTTGAACTGCTCGATGGTCAGCGGGCCGGCGAAGCCCTCCACCTGCCGGGCCATCCACGCCTGTAGCGCAGCGGGATCGAACCCGATGGCTTCCGTCACCGGCCGCGTGCCGGCGAACGCGGAAAAGTCCATGCTCATTTGGGCCGTCTTGTTCATCGGGCCGCCAGCATCGCCGACAGCGATGCCTCCTTCTTCTGCGCGCGCTCCAGCGCACCATAGGCGTAATACATCACGACGCACATAAGCGACCACGTGAGGCACGCGAGAATATAGAAAATGGCGTGTTCGTCGTCGCCGGGAATCTTGTAGAAGTCGTAGATGGTGGCGATGGCCTGCGATGTCAGCAGGACCACCAGTACGCCGAATGCATGCAGGCCCTCGCCGGCGCTCAGCAATCTCCAGGTGAAATAGGCCAGATACACCGAGAATGCGGACCACATCGCTACGTAGAAGTACGGCCTGGGCTGCGCCATGAAGTCGGCCGACACCAGCACCGCCGTTGCCGCCATGGCGGCGGCAAAGAACAGGACATCCGACAGGATCGACGGCTTGTAGCGATGCGTGACGGCCATCAGGCCGGCGGTGGCGATCACCGGGATACCGAAGCCCCGTGAGAACGCATCCAGGAAGAACGAAATGCGATAGGAGATCTGCACACCGCCCAGAAAATAGAGCAGGGCGTTCGATGCCGAGAACGTCACGACCAGCCACTCGAAACCGAGAAGGTAGTTGCGTTTGCCAAGGAACTTCAGGCCAAAGATCGACGATGTCGCCATCAGTGTGGCCAGCGAGAAACAGAGAATGAACAAGCTTAGTTCCATCACGACTCCAGAAATACGTTATCCAGCGGGAAATCCATCACTTCTTCTGCGGAGCAAGGCTCGCGAGGTAGGTCGCCATCGCCTTGCGGTCCTGCGCTGACGCTGCCGTGGCTATGCGCTTCATCATTCCCGTGGGATCGCTGCGAGCGCCATTGGCAAACGCGTCGAACTGCGCAAGCAGGTAGTCATAGCCTTGCCCGGCGAGGCGCGGGAATTGCTCGCGTCCCATCAGTTGCCCACCGTGGCAAGCGGCGCAATTGCCCTGTGCCACCAGTTGCCTGCCCTTTTCCCGCAAGACGGCATCCGGCGTGAAGGTCCGGTTGTCGACGGCAGGTTGCCGGGCAAAGTGATCGGCCAGGTTGTTGATCTCGGTCTCGCTCATGGTCATGGCCAGCGGCCCCATGATCGGCTCAGGCCGCTCGCCGCTGGCGAACTTGTGGAGCTGGGCCGCCAGGTATGGCGCCGGTTGCCCTGCCAGGCTTGGATAGCCCTGATGCGCAGAATTGCCCCTGACGCCGTGGCACGCGATGCAGGCGTCGGTCACGTGTGGCCAAGGTCCGTTATTGGTCTCGTAGGCCGCCGCGGACGCCGAGATGTAGCGATCAAGCCGATAGAGTCCGAGCAGGTCGGGCCCGAACCAGGCCAGCAACCCGGCAACGATGGCGCCGGCGGCGCCCAGCAATATCCGTTTCTTCATCTCTGCCTCCTAAGCGCGACGCAGCGCGTTGAGCGCCTGGAGCGCGGCCTGGTGACCCGATCGCACGGCGCCGTCCATGTAGCCGGCCCAGATCTCGGCCGTCTCGGTGCCGGACCAGATCAGCTTCCCGCACGGTGGGCGCAAGGCCGCGCCGTGGGCGCTCCAGAAGCCCGGCGGGATCGCGGAGACGCAGGTGATCGTCCATGGATCGGCGCGGCCCCAGTCGTGATCGTGGTAAGACACCGGGGACAGGGCTTCGCGGCCAAAGGCACGGGCGTACAGCGCCGTCAGGAATTGCTGCGCGGCCTTGTGTTCCGACGGGACCTGCGCGTTCGAGATAAAGGCGTTGATGACGCCGATCTCTCCCTCGGGCGGCGAGTTGTCGAAAGCCCACAGGATGGGCCCGTTCACCTGGAAGATGTGTCCGTTCAAACCCTTGTCGCGCCAGAACGGCCGGGAATAGACCATGGCCGTCTTCCGCGCCGGCGAGTGCGCGGGCCAGGCCCGTTGCAGCGCGGCACGCGTTGCCGGCAGCGGCGGATCGAACTGAATCTGCTGGCACAAGGGTGGGCTCAGGGCCATGATGACCTGCCGGGCGCGCACCTCGCCATGGTCCGTGTGCAGCGTGACGACGTCGCGGTCCCAGCCCGAAATCCGTCGGACCGGGCTCGACATGCGCACCTTCCTGCCCAATGCCTGTGCCATCCTGGTGCTAAGGATTTGCGAGCCGCCGACGAAGCGCGTTTCCTGCGCGCTATGCTTGATGCTGTCGAGCTGCATGTAATCGCAGGCGGCCGAATTGATCATCGAGAGGAAATGCAGCATTCCCATCTTGGCCGGCATCACGCCGCCGGAGAGCGCGATGCTCGCATTCCATCCAGTGCGATCCTCCGGCTTGATGTTCTGCTTGGCCAGCCACTCGCCGACCGAGAGCTGGTCCAGCTCGGCCGCCTTCGGTGACTTCCACGGCGCGCCGGCGGGGACTTCGCGCGAGAGCTTGCTAAGCTTGTTCCCGATCGCCTCGTCGCTGCCGAACGTGCCCTTGAGGTCCATCTCCAGGCGGCCGTCGCCACCGAGGATGACGGTGTTGCCCTTGTAGTAGCTCGGAAATGTGCCGACATCCAGTTCACGCGCAAGATCGGCCACGGCGGTCTGGCCGGGGCCGATCCACTGGCCGCCAACCTCGGACACCTGGCCCGAACCCACGTCGTAGTTTAGGGTGCGCCCGCCAACACGGCTGCGCGCCTCGAGCACGACGAACGACTCGCAGCCGGCATGGCCAAGGTCCCGCGCTGCCGTCAGTCCCGCCAGGCCCGCGCCGACAATGGCCACATCGACGACGTCTCCCGGCTTGCCGGCATGTGCCAGCCCTGGGCTCAGTCCGATACTGCCTGCGGCAGTCGAAACACCTGCCAGCTTGAGCAGTTGCCTGCGCTGCGTATTGATTGAATGCTTCACCATGGTGTTTCGCTGTTTCCAGTGCCTCATTGCGGGTCGAGCGTGAACCTGCGCGCGTCCTTCCCGCCTCTCATGCTTCTGTGCCTGACAGCCCAGACCAGCCCGCGCAGTGCCTGTTGATCAGCCTTTTTCACGGCGGCCGTGCATTGCTCCAGGACTTCCGCTTCCGGGAACAACATGAGCTCTGCCGCGCTCCCGAGGACCAGCGCGATCTCGAATGGCGAGCCCGCCGCGAGCGCGTGCCGCAGCAGGCTCGACAGCCGGCGTTAGATGCCGGCGCCGTTGGCGCCATCCATGCGAATGCGTGCGACCGAGGCGCGGATCCGGTGGAGCAGTTCGCTGGAGCCGGGCTGCCGCCCCCATGCGGCTGCGCTTGCGCTGGAACATGTGGTCATGATTGCTTCTCACTGCAAAGAGCTGCTTGGTCTGGTGCGCCCGGGCCGACCGTGGTGACGGCCGGCGTGCGGCGCCTGCCCGGACGCTTACTCGTGCGCCCAGCCGTTCTGGTAAAGCCTTCCAGCCAGCACGCCCAGGCGCGAGGCGAGGACGTAGTTCTCGCCATCCTCGATCAGCGCGGAGCGCACATCGCGGAAGAGCTTCTCGATCGGGAACTCGCGCGTGGTGCCGTTGGCGCCGAAGAGCTGGAAGGCCTCGTGCGTGATCTTCATCGCCTCTTCGGTCACGCTGACCTTGGCCTGCGCGGTCGCGTATGGATGGCTCTGCGGCGACAGGCGCGCGAACGCCAGGCTGCGGCGCGCGATGGCCCGCGCCATCTCCAGCCGGCGCAGCATCTCGCCCACGCGCAGATGCGTCATCTGGTGGTCCATCAGCAGCGCCCCACCCTGCTTGCGCTCGTGGCAATAGGCCAGCGCCAGTTCGAAGGCCGCGCGCGCCACGCCGACGAAGACCTGGCACATATGGGTGCCCGCGAACGACCAGGTCGAGGCCAGGTTGCCAAGGTAGTCTTCCTGCAGCGCAATGGCGAAGCGCTTCGGCACCCTGACGTTGTCGAAATAGATCTCGCCTTGCGGCAGCGAACGCTGGCCGATCTTGTCCAGCGGCTTGCCGCGCGAAATTCCCGGCAGGTCGAGCGGCAGGATCAGGCCGATGCCGTTGGTGAACCCGCCCTGCTCCCCAGTGCCATGGAAGCCGTCGCCGTAGTCTGCCGCCATGTAGGCCAGCGCGACCTGCGCCACCGATCCGTTCGACACCCAGGCCGAGCTCTGGCCGTTGATGATGATCTCATCGGCACCGACCTTTGCGGTGACGTTGCCCACCGGCTGCTTGCCGCCGGCGCTCAGTTCCTCGCGGTACAGGATCGCGGCATCGGAACCGCGGTCGGGCTGTGTATTCATCCAGCAGCCGATCTTGCCCGCACACATCTCGACCAGTTCCTGGTTGCCGAGCGATTGCGCCATCGTCAGCGGCATGGTCGCGGCGCCCAGCGAGACGGCCAGGCCGGCATCGCCCCACCCGAGCTCCTCACCGATCAGCGATTCGATGCGAACGGCAACCTCAGGCGGAAACTGCGCGATCAGCCGCGGGTCGAGCCCCAGCTTCGCGCTTTCCATCATTGCCGCCCAGTATGGCGATCCGGGAGCGATGACCTCCTCCGGCGTCATGCGGTCAAGCTCCTTGCCAACCGGCCGCAGGACATCGCGCGCAAAGCGATGGACGGTCTGCTGGATCGCGTTTTCCTCTTCGCTCAACGGCGTCTCGAAACCGGTCAGGCCGACTGCCGGCAACGCCGCGGTCTTGTTCAGTCGAATCATCTCTGTCTCCTTTCTTCGTGGACACAAGCGACCCGCATGATTTCCGGACCGGCCGCTCATCTTTTAGAACATGATACAAAACATAGGTCATGTTGCCAAACATGAGGACATAAAAAAAGGCAGGGTAATCCCTGTCTTCTCCGCATCCTGCAACGATGGAGTGATCGCTAGCTGGCCTCTTCGGTCGATCTCTCCCCCAGCACGATATGATTGACCGTCGCACGAAATACCTCATCGAGCCCGCCCGGGTAGGCGCGCTTGCGGCGCCCGGCGCCAAGCTGCAACGCGAGACCATCGGCCAGCGCGATCAGCAGCGAGGCTGCGTGCAGGCTATCGGCGGTCTTTAGCTGTGGATTCACGGCACGCACCAGTTCCGCAATGCCGCGGGTAAGCGTGTCATACCACTCGTCGAACATGCGCGCGCACTCGGGATCGGTGGAGGCGAGCGAAACGAAATGCCACCACAACGCCGAATCCTTGACGTTCCTCGCGTCGGCAAGTGCCTTTTCCAGCAGCGCGTCGAGCGCCTCGCGCGGCGACAGGCGGCTGTCCAGCGCGCGCTTCAGGTCTTCGAGATAGGCGTCGATGATCGGCGCCATGATGGCGCGCAGCACCGCCTGCCTGGTCGGAAAGTAGTACTGGAGATTGCTGATGCTGATACCCGCGCCAAGGGCCACGGCGCGCAGCGAGAATTCCAGGCTGCCGCCTTCCAGCAAAAGCTTCCTGGCCACGCGGAGGATGGCATTGCGCGTGCGCAGGCCCTGGGCCCGCAGCCCTTCGGGATCTGCTCCGGCGGACGCTGCCGTCGCTGTGCGCCGCTTCCTGGTGGTGCGCTGTTCCGTAGGCACTGTCATCTCTTCTGCCTTGAATCAGGGCCTTTCGGCACTGGGAAAGGATCGCGCCAGCGGGTCGCTGGGCGGGCGTCATTATAGCTGACGCCCGTCGGGGCGCATGGCGCCAGAGGCTCTTCGGCGGCGCTTCCCTCCCTTGAAGATAGCAGTGAAATGGCATGCCGCCGCACCCTACCGGAGCGCGGCTTCCCTCACCTTGCGGTTCACCCGGTCGTCCAGCATATTGGCTACGCCCAGCGCGGAATTGACAGCGCACCACTGCAGCGGTTCGGGCAGCGTTGACGGCGTCTTGTGGCGCAGCGCCGCAAGCAGCGTATTCTCCGTGCCGCAAATCCGCTCGGCCAGCAGCAGTCCCATCAGCGACTGGGTGCCGACGCCGTGCCCTGAACAGCCGGCGGCATAGAGAATGTTGCGCTGTTCGCCGGCTTCGCCGACCACGGGCAGCGCGTCGTAGGCGAAACTGATATAGCCGCTCCAGCATGACCGGATGGCAAGGTCTCCCAGCATCGGAAGCCGCTGGTGCAGCCCGTTCGCCAGCGCCCGATAGGCTGCCTCGTCCGGCACATTCGGCGTCTGCCTGCCGTAGACGTAGTGCAGCCGCTTCGTCGTTGTCACAAGCGTGTTGCGCGCGGTCAGGCGATGGCTTTCCATGGTCCAGTGCGCCGTCACGATACCCTCGCGCCGTGGCCAGCCGAGCGACGCCAGTTGTGCCGCGGACAGCGGCTCGGTCTCGAGCGCCGACACCCGCAGCGGCATCACCTTGTTGCCCAGCAGGCCCAGCTGCGGCGTATAGGCATTGGTGGCAAGAACCAGGAATGGCGCAAGCGCGCGGCCCCGTTCGGTCTGCACCGTGACGGTGGGGCCGTCGGCCCAGGACAGCACCTTCGTGTTCTCGCAGATCCTCACCCCGGCACGCAGCGCCGCGCGGCGCAGTCCCATCACGTACTTGCCCGGATCGAGCGTGCCACCGCCTGGCAGGTAGCAACCGAACAGGAATGCCGGCGGTATGCCGCGCGCGCGCATCGCGGCGTAGTCAAGGAACTCCCCAGGCGAGCCGAGTGCCACGCCGGTCCGCAGGCTCTTGCGCAGCTTCTTCTCCTGCGAAGGATGAACCCCCGCACGGATGATGCCCGAGGCGTTGTAGTCGCAATCGATCCCGAGTTCGGCAAGCCTTCGCTCCACGTAATCCACGCCGTCATCGTAGAAGCGGACGATCTGCTTCGCCTGCGCGTGTCCCATGCGCCTGAGGAACAGATCGTACTCAAGCCCTTGCCCGCCCGCGAGATAGCCGGCGTTGCGACCACTCGCGCCAAAGCCGGCAAAGTCGCGCTCAAGGACGATCACCTTTGCGCCGCGCGCAGCCAGCTCCAGCGCGGTGGACAGCCCGGCAAAGCCGGCGCCGACAACGATCACGTCCGCGGCCGCCTCGCCCTCCAGTTCCGGCTGCAGGTCATCCGGCGCCTCCACCCAGCCGCCGAGCGGGCGATACACCGGCCGGCCCTGCCTGTCGAACCCAGTCATGCCTGTCTCCTTCAATCCTTGCTCAGGATATGGACGGCGAGCGCCGCTTCTTCGACGCCCTGCAAGCCCCCGCCGTTCTCCTGGATCGCGTGACGCGCGCCCTGCACCTGCCGCACGCCGGCTTCCCCGCGCAACTGGGTGACCAGTTCATAGAGCTGGCCAATGCCGGTCGCGCCCAAGGGATGGCCCTTGGATTCGAGCCCGCCCGAGGTGTTGATGGGGATCCGTCCGCCCAGCGTGAACTCGCCGCGCTCGGCAGCCGGCCCGCCCTCGCCGATTGGCACCAGGCCGAGGTTCTCGGCCTGGATGATTTCACCCATCGCCGAGGCGTCGTGGACTTCCGCGACGTGCATGTCCTGCGGGCCCAGGCCGGCCTGTTCATACGCCTGGCGCGCGGCCAGGTAGCCGATGTTGCGTTCCGGCGCATCGATGGGCCGGTGCGTGAAGCTGCGAATCACGCTCGCCGCGACCCGGATGCATCGGCCGCGGTCCGCGCCGATGCGCCGCAGGCCTGCCTCGGTGCAAACAATGGCGGCCGCCGCGCCGTCCGAGACCGGCGCGCACATCGGCAGCGTGATCGGATACGTGATCGGAGGCGCGGCAAGCACCTCGTCGATCGTGAACGGCCGGCGGAACTGCGAGTGCGGGTTATGCACCGAATGCCCGTGGTTCTTCGCCGACACAGCCGCGATCTGGCGCTGTGTGGTGCCGTAGGTCTTCATGTGATACCGGCACAGCGCGGCATAGATCTTCATGAAACGGCTGTAGGGCTTGTCGGACTCCGATCCGGGCGGTGGCTCGATCCCTTCGCCCAGCGTTGCCAGCGTCGCGAAGTTCTCTTCGACGCGTGACACGTCCCACCCCCCTTCGAACAGCGCAAATGACCTGGCCTTGTCCGGAACGTTCATCTTCTCGGCGCCGATGGCCAGCGCCACGTCGCACGCCCCGGCCCTGAGGTGCTGCACCGCCAGGTGAACGGCGGTGCTGCCCGAGGCGCAGGCGTTCTCGACGTTGAACACCGGAATGCCCTCGATCCCGGTCTTACTGAAGACGACTTGTCCAGGAACCGACAACTGGCCCTGCAGCGCGCCGTTGGTGATGCCGGAGTAGAACGCCGCGCCGATGGCGCCGGCGGTGCAGCCGGCGTCCGCCAGCGCGCCGCGCAGCGCCTCGCCGGCAAGGTCCTCGATGCTGCGCTCGGGATGCCGGCCGAATACGGTCATGGCGATGCCGGCGATGTAGATATTGCTCATAGCTTGTCGTTCCCCGAAAACCCGATCAGATCTTGCGTTGCAGGCCTTGCCAGTATTGCTCGCGCAGGTCTTTCTTCAGGACTTTGCCGACCGGGCTGCGCGGCAGCGCGGCGACGAAGTCCACGCTCTTGGGCGCCTTCACCGAGCCTAGCTTCTGCTTGCACAGGCCGACCAGTTCGTCCGCACTGACGTTGTGGCCCGCGTTCAGCTCCACCACCGCCTTCACCGCCTCGCCCCAGGTGTCGTCGGGCACGCCGATCACCGCGCAGTCCTGCACCGCCGGATGCGCCCAGATGACCTGCTCGACTTCGCTCGGATAGACATTGAAGCCGCCGCTGATGATCATGTCCTTCTTGCGGTCGGTGATATGCAGATAGCCGTCCGCGTCGAGATGGCCGATGTCGCCGGTGTGCAGCCAGCCGTGGACAATGGTCTCGGCCGTCTTGTCGGGCGCCTTGTAGTAACCCTTCATGACGAGGTCCCCGCGCACGCAGATCTCGCCGCTCTCGCCCTGGGGCAGCACCTCGCCACGGTCGTTCAGGATCTCGACGCGAATCAGCGGGTTCGGCCGGCCAACCGAGGACAGCCGCTCGTCCGATGCCAGCCGTCCGCCGACGAAATGCTCGGCCGGCGTCAGGTAGGAGATCGACGCCGGCGCCTCGGTCTGGCCATAGCCGCCCGCCATGACCGGGCCAAACACTTCGATCGCGCGCTTCAGCTTCTCGACCGACATCGGCGCGGCGCCATAAAGGAAGCACTTGAGCGAGGAGAAGTCCTGCTTCGAGATGCCGGGGATGTCGAGCAGACGATAGATGACAGTGGGCGGCAGGAAGAACTCCGTCACCCGGTGCCGCGCAATCGCGCCCAGCACGGCCGCGGGATCGGGCTTGGGCAGGACCACCACGGTGCCGCCCCGCGCGGTGCAAGGCAGCGACAGCATCCCGGCCGTATGCGTCATCGGCGCCGCGGCGAGGTTCACGGGGCGCTCCTCGCCCTGGTAGGGGAACGCCGTCATGAACTGCGCGAAATAGGTCTGGTAGGCGCGGTGCGTGTTCATCACGCCCTTGGGCCGGCCCGTGGTGCCGCCCGTGGCCGACAGGGTCACGACATCGTCCATGTCGTAGTCGACCACCGGTGCGCTCGACGGCTGGCCCGCGCTCCACGTCGCAAGCGACGGCGCCCAAGGCAGGTCGGCGTCGATGCACACCCAGAGCTTCACCTTCGGCAGCCCGCCACGCAACGCATCGATCACCGGTGCGAACGCCTGCTGGAAGAACAGCACCTCGCAGTCGAAGGCATCGAGGATGAACTGGTTCTCGTCGGGCGCATTGCGCCCGTTGACGGGGATATACGCCATCCCCGCGCGCCATAGCCCCAGCGCACAGCCCCAGGCCGTGACATCGTTGTCCGCCCAGACCGCGCCCTTGGTCTCCCTGGCGAGCCCTTCAGCGAGCAGCCCGTTGGCGATGCGGCACGACAGGTCGCCGATCTCCCGGAACGTAAAGCTGCGCTCGTCCTGGATATAGGCGATGCCGTGCGGATTGATGCGCAGGCCGCGGTCAAAAAAATCAATGATTGCCATCTCAGGCTTTCCTCACTCTCTGCGTGTTCTGACGAATTCTGTGAAGTTTTTTTTTAAGCCATTCCCTGCCCTGAGGCGGGCAAGGAATAGCGCCGAACCGGCAAGTTACAGGTTGGACACCGTCGCGCGGGCCAGCCCACGCTGCTCGAGGAAACCGAGCAGGTAGCGATGGCCGAAGGCCTTCGAGCCCGACGCAAAGCCGACGCGTGCCGTGTCGCCGTCAAGCAGCTTGATGACCTCGGCAGCCTGGATCGCGCCCGTGGCGATGTAGGGCGTGATGCCGTGCACGGTCGCGCGCACCGAGGCGAGCTGCCCGCGACCGATGGCAAAGTCCACCGTGCGCTGCAGCGTGGTGCGTTCGCGCGGCGGCATGGCCGGCGTGGTTGAATCGACCAGTTGCTTGAGCACCGCATCCTGCTGCTCGGGCGGCAGGTGCTTGTATTCGGACTCCCACTTCTGGCCGATCGCATGCACCATGCGCATGGCGTTGTTGTCGTAGAAGCCCACGCACGAGGTACAGCTACGCACGCGCGGATCGTTCTCGAAATAGACCGGCAGCGAGGTGCCGCCCCACGGCAGGCAGAACACCGGCTGCATGAACGCCGGGTCGACGATGTTGAACGACGCGTCAGGCGCATGGCGCTCCAGCTTCTTTTCCCACAGGAAGCACGCTTCCTGTCGGTAGCCTTCGAAGATGGTCGCGGTCGAGCCGACGCTGACCCCGGCGCCGCCGCGCGGGCCGCGGCACAGCGCGGCGGTCTCGAGCGCGTCAACGCCCGGCGTCTCCAACGCGAGCTCGGCCGCGATTTCCGAGAACGTGTACATGTAGGCGTTCGACGGGGACACCAGCAGCCCGGCCTGGCGATACTGCTCGCCGAACTCGTCGCGGACCTGGCGGATGTAGTGCTGCTCGCCGGCCGGGTCCAGGTAGTGGCATCCGGCCTTGAGCGCCGCCTCGACCGCTACCATGCCGAAGCGGAAGAACGGTCCGACCGTGCTGCACACCACCTTGGCGCCACGGAAGGCCTTGACGAGCGAGTCGACGTCGTGCTCCGCCTCGATGATCTCGTACTCCGCCGCTTCGAGGCGGACGACACGCTGCGCCATCATTTCCCTGGTCCGGCCCGCATTGCGCGCGACGGCGGTGAAGGGAATGTTCTGATCGATCAGCCAGTCCATGATCAGCATGCCGGTGTAGCCGCTTGCGCCATAGATGACGACGGGGTGTTTTGCCATGATTGTCTCCTTGAGAGGATGGGCAGGTTGGTTCTGCTCGGTGAATGAAGGTGTTGCAGTGCCGCCTGTGCGCGAAGGTCTATCGCTGCGCCGGGCCGGACGCCGGTAAGGGGCCGGTCATCGACACCACCAGCGCGCGCGCGCCGTCAGCAAGCACCGCTGTCAGCGCCTCTTGCCCGGCGCGCTCCGTGCGCGCAAAGGTCTTGCCGTGGTCCGTGCTCGCGAGCACGGTGCCGCCCATGCCGACGATGGTCACGCTGCCGTCGGCGAGCTCCGCGACCCCCGTCAGCGACTGGGTTGTATGCGCGTCGACGGCTTGCCACGTCTTGCCGTCATCGCTGCTGCGATAGAGGTGACCGCGCATGCCACAGACGAGCAGCGTGCCGTCCGAGAGCGCAAGGCCGTGCCAGAGCGAGCCCTTGCCTGCGGTGGTCGTGGCTTCCCATGACTTGCCCCGGTCGGTTGAGCGGTAAATCGTCCCGCCCTCGCCGACGACGAACAGCGAGCCGCGGGCGGTAGCGAACATGTGCAGCAGATGCCGGTCGGCGCTTTCGCCTGACGCGATCGCCAGGTCGGTCCAGGTCCGGCCTGCGTCGTGTGTCTCGATCGCCCAACCGTACAGGCCTACGGCGATGCCATGCTTGAGGCTGTCGAAGTGCATCGCCAGAATCGGCTGCTCGACGCCGGGCGTGGCGCGCAGCAAGGTCCAGGTCTCGCCGCCGTCCTGCGTGGCCAGCACCACGCCATCGTGGCCCGCCGCGTAGCCGTGGCGGGCGTCGATGAACTGGACCGTGGTCAGCAGCGTACGGACCGGAACGGTTTTCGCCTGCCGGAAGCTGACGCCGTCATCGGACAGCAGGACCACGCCGTGGTCGCCGACCGCGACGACGCGCTTCCCGGCGCGCGCGGCTGCCAGCAGCGGCGCAGTGGCCGCGTTCGAAACCTGCCGGGCCCGTTCCATGGCCGGCCAGGGCGCGGGTGCCGTGGCCCCGGCGGCTGCTGCCGGCAACGACAGGCATGCCATGAGCGCGGCAAAGGGCAAGTATCGGAGCGGGCTCATCAAAAGGTGGCTCATCGTTGTGTCCTAGTGCTTCAGAATTTCCGGCATGTACACCGGTCCCCGCCGCGGGAAGAATTTCTCGAGCATCGCCGCGAAGGCGGGCAGCAGCGTGATGGCCATCACCATGTTCACGATGAACATGAAGGTCAGCAGCGCGCCCATGTCGGCCTGGAACTTGAGGCTCGAGAACGTCCACGTGGCCACGCCGACCGACAGCGTGATGGCGGTGAACACGGTGGCAAGCCCGGTCTCCTTCATCGCCAGCTCGAGTGCCCGGGTGAACTCCAGGCCGTGCGCAAGCTGCACCTGCAGGCGGTTGTAGATGTAGAAGGCGTAGTCCACGCCGACGCCGACCGCGAGCACCATCACCGGCAGCGTCGCGACGGTCAGGCCGATCTCCAGCTGCTTCATGAACCAGTAGCCGATCCACGTCGCGACGGTCAGCGGCAAGCAGCAGGCGATCATCGCGCGCCAGTCGCGATAGACCAGGAACACCAGGATCAGGATGGCGGCGTAGACGTAGAGCATCATCGGCAGCTCGCTTGCCTCCAGCACCTCGTTGGTGGCGGCCTGCACGCCCGCGTTGCCGCTCGCCAGGCGCACGTGCACGCCGTCGATCCAGTTGGCGTCGCGGAAATCCTTCACCGCCTCCACCACGCTCTTGATCGTCGTGGCGCGGTGGTCCGGCAGGTAGAGGTTGACGCCCTGCACGCGGCAGTCGATCGACGACAGGCCGGCGATGCGGTTGTTCACGCCCTGGAACTGCGAGCCGAGGCCGCGCGGGTCGCGCGTCACGGTCGCCATCTTGGGGCTGCCCTCGTTCATGCCGACGTTGTAGAGCTTGAGCTGCGCGGCCAGCGAGTCGGTCGACACGACCCCGGGCACGCTGCCCATGCGCCAGGCAAAGTCGTCGATGAACAGCAGCTCGTCGGCGCGCGAACAGACTTCACCCTTGTGCTCCGGTCTCGCCTCGAACACGACGGTCAGCCAGTCCAGGCCCACGTCGAAGCGGTCGACGATCGCCGCCACGTCGAGGTTGTAGCGCGAGTCCGCGCTCAGTTCCGGCGCGCCCGCCTGCAGGCTGCCGATGTGGCGCCCCTGGCTCTGCCATACCGCCAGGCCGAAGACCACCGCACCGGCAAGCGTCACCATCGCGGCGTTGCGCGGCCGCGCGATGCGGGCGATGGCTTCCAGCCACACGTTATGGCGCTCACGCCGGGCCAGGGACCGGCGCGCGAACTCCGGTGAAAAGCGGAAGTACGACGCGGCCACCGGCAGCATCATGAGGTTGGTGACGATCTTGTAGCCCACCCCGATCGCCGCGGTCAGCGCCAGCTCGCGGATCATCGGAATCGGGATCAGGAGCAGCGTGACGAAGCTGACCAATGCGGTGATCAGCGCAAGCGAGCCGGGAATCAGCAGGCCCGTGAAGCTGCGCCGCGCGGCCATGGCGGAATCGGTTCCCTGCGCAACTTCACGCACGATGAAGTTGATCTGCTGGATACCGTGCGAGACGCCGATGGCGAACACCAGGAACGGCACCAGGATCGCCAGCGGGTCAAGCCCGTATCCGAGCAGGCGCAGCGTGCCGAACTGCCAGACCAGCGACACCAGCGAGCACGCGAGCGGCAGCAGCGTCAGACGGATCGAGCGGCAGTACCAGTACACGGCAAGCCCGGTGAGCAGGAAGGCGATGGCGAAGAAGCGTGCCACGTCCGCCGCGCGGTCGGCGATGTCGCCGGTCTGCTTGGCAAACCCGATGATCTGGATCTCGAGCTTGTCATTCTCGAACGGTCGCCGGATCTTCTCCTCCAGCAAGCGGTTGAACTGGATATAGTCGAGCTTCCTGCCGGTGGACGGGTCGACATCACCAAGCTCGGCTGTGATCAGCGCGCTGGTCTGGTCGCGCGCGACCAGCGTGCCGATATGGCCGCCGGCGGTAGTACGCTGGCGGACCATGCCGATCACCTCGGCGGACAGCTTCTCCGGCACGACGTCTCCGCCGGTCACCGCCTCGGCGCGGAAACCGTCCTCGGTGATCTCGGTGAAGAAGACGTTCGGCGTCCACAGCGAAGTCACGCTCGCCCGGTCCACGCCGGGCAGGTAGGTGACGGCTTCGGTTACCTTGAGCGCCTGGGTCAGCGCCTGCGCGTTCCAGATGTCGCCGTCGCGGGCATGGACGGCGATGGTCAGCCGGTTGGCGCCAAACAGCTGGTGGCGGTACTGCTCGAAGGTCTTGATGTACTCATGGCCCTGCGGCAGCTGCTTTTCGAAGCCGGCTTCGAGCTCGAGCTTCGCCCCCAGCACGCCCATGACGGCCGTGAAGCCCGCCAGCAGCAGCAGGAAGGGAAGGCGATGCCCGAACAGGGCACCTTCTAGACGGGTTAACAGGCGTGCAAGCATCAGAAGGCGGTGGTCATGCTGAGGGAAAAGAAGTCGCGGTCGCGCAGCAGGTTGCTGCCGCTACCGCCCCAGTTGTGGGTGTAGTCCAGGCGCAGCCTGGTTTCCGGCTTGGTCTTGAAGTCGATGGTCGCGCCGATCACCGCGGCGCCCGCGCCCTGGATGAAGCCCGGCAGCGCCGTTGCCGAATAGCCACCGATGCCCTGCATCACGGCGATATCCGGCGACAGCGACGCACGCGTGCCGAAGATGTTGGGATAGGTCACCGACGCCGCCAGCACCATGCCCGCCGAAAGCTTCGTCGGCAGCTTGTAGTCGGCGGTGACCGCATACGGGATGCCGGCGTTGAGTTTCAGCTTCGGGTAGTACGCCAGCGCACCCTCAGCGGTGAGCGTGCCCTCGCTGGCGCCCAGCGCGCGCAGCAGCCAGCCGAACGATCCCGATGGCGACATGATGTGGATGCCGGTCAGGTGCAGCTGGTAGTGCTGCGTGTCGACCCAGCCCTTGCAGCTGCTGCCGACCGGCTTCACGGTGAAATCGGCCAGCGCATTGCAGTAGTACGGGTTGCCCGGATCGATCACCGCGGTGGGATCGATCGCGACGCCATCGCTTGGCCGATAGGAAAGCTCCGTGCCGATCACCCATTCGCCCGCCTGGAAGTTGTACGACAGGCCGAACAGGTCGCGGTTCTTGCCGTAGTCGAGCGACGCCTGCCAGCCGAAGGGATTGGCCGTGGTGGTGCCCACCTGGTAGCTGACGAACGGCACCTTGTCGCTGTAGTGCTGGTAGTAGAAGCCGAGTTCGTTGCCGCTATCAGGGAACTTGTAGCGCAGCGCGAGCCCGCCCTGCCCGGCATTGGTCGGCTTGTTGTCCGGGCCGCGCGGGATGAACGTGCCGGCGCCAAGCAGCGGCCCCACCGGGTTGGCGCCGGGGTCAGCCAGCTCGCCCGCGCTCAGGCGGCGGTTGTAGGGCAAGCCGGTGGCGGGATTGATGCCAACGATCCGGGTGCCGTTGTCGCCGATGGTGGCGCGCGGAAACGGCGGCAAGCCCGCGGCGCCCAGCGCCGCATTGACCGTCGAGGTCGGGATATAGAGGCCGCGCCCACCACTGCCGACGAAGTCGCTGGTCGAGAAGAACGTCCCGGGTGCATCGAACACGAAGCTGTTCCACCTCCACTGGTAGAAGGCTTCGATGCCCAGGTCCGGACCCAGCGACGAACTGGCCGAAACCATCGGCGACGGGATGAACAGGTTCTTCAGCGGCGTGCCGGGCTGGTGCGCCGACGGCAGGTAGATCGGGTTGATCGAGTTCACGCCGCCCGGGATGTATAGGTTCTCACCCCAGCTCAGCACCTGGTTGCCGACGCGCACGCGTGCCTGCTGGTCGCCGACCTCGAACTCCTTGGTCACGTAGGCGTCGAGCAGGCGCGGGTTGCTGGTGGCAAAGTTGCGCGCCGACGGGTCGAGGTCGCTGCGCCGGGTATGGTCGACCGCGAAGTCGTAATTGATGACACCGCGCAGCAGCCCGCTCCAGCCGTCTGAAGCCTTGACGTACAGGTCGCTGGTCCACTGCGCATTGGCGGAGACCGGCTGCCAGCGCTTGTAGTTCAGGTTGCCGTCGTCCTGGTTCACGCGCAGCACGTCCAGGCTCGACGAGAACGCAGCCGGGTTGCTTTGCTGCAGCGGCGTCGGCGCGTCGCCGACGCAACCGCCGTTGTCATTGCCGACGAAGCTGCAGTTCGTCTTCGACGTGCGCACCGCCACGCCGAACGACACCGTCGAATCGAAGGCGACCTGCCAGCCGTTGTCGAGCGTCCATTGCGCGGCGTGGACCGCTCCTGCATTGGCCCCGGCCAGCACACCGGCGATCGCGGTGCAGACCAGCTTCCGGTCCAGTTTCCTTGCACTTGCACACCTGCTTGCATTCGCACTCGCCCTGCCGATCGCCCCGACAACCGGTCCCGCGTGATCACGCAGTTTCATGATGGCCTCCCCGTGTTCCCGTTTGATCGCTTAGCGCGTGGTGAAGCGGCGCAGCCCGTCCGGCTCGAAGGTCTTCTCCTTCAGGCGTCCTTCGCGCGCGGCCAGCCAGTCCGGCTCCTTGCGGCCCGCGACCACGCGGTCGAGCACCGCGCGCCGGGTCTGGTGGTCATAGCTGGTGTTGGCTGCCCATACGCAGGCCGGGATTTCCCAGGCCATGTACGGGCCCATCTCGGTCGTGCGCCAGACCTTGCCCTGCGCGTCGTACATGTCTTCCACCAGGATGGTCCAGGTGTCCTCGTCGAGATAGAACACGCGCTTGGGGAAGGTATGGCGCATGCCGGACTTGAGCGTGGCCTCCACCACCCACATGCGGTGCAGCTCGTAGCGCGCGTGGTCGCGGCTGAGGAACTTTGGCTTGACGACATCCTCGACCTTGTTCGCGGAGGAGTTGACGCGGTAGGTGTTGTACGGGACGTACATCTCCTTCTTGCCGGCCAGCTTCCAGTCGTAGCGGTCCAGCGGGCCGTTGAACTGCATGTACTGGTCGACCGTCAGCAGGTTCTCCGTATTGAGCTGCGGCGCGTCGTACTGGTACGTCGGCGCGCGGCGCACGCGGCGCTGGCTGGCGAAGTACAGCCAGACGTCGTTGGCCTCGGCGAACTTGTACTGCGTGAGCGTGGCATCCCCGGCGATCGACGGCGGGCTAGTGAAGGTGTTGAGGTAAAGGCTCTCGATGCCGCGCGCATCGGCGACGCCCTTGTTCGACGGCGACCACATCGGCGACATCTGCCATTCCTCCTGGCCGAGCGGCTCGCCGATGCCGTCGCTGCCTTTGGGCGGGATATAGCCGGCGTAGCTCATCTGGAAGCCCTCGCCCTTCCAGTGCAGCTTGTGGTTCCACATCGCTTCGACCCCGCTCTGCGGGATCGGGAACGGCACGCCCGCACCGAGGGCCTCGGCCAGGTTCTGGCCGTTGTCGGCGAGCCTGGCGCTCGCCGCATTCTTCTTCGTGCGCTCGTAGTAGAAGTCGGGGAAGCCGCAGGATCGGCGCGTCGTGTAGACGTCCATGCGGTAGCCCGGGATCGTCTTCACCATCTCGACCTGCCCGGGGGCGAGCTTGTCCTTGTATCGGTCGACATTGGACGCGTCGATCGACAGCAGGCGCTTGTCGTTCGCATAGGGGTCGGGGCGCGGCGTGCCGGGCTTCCAGCCGCCTGGCGCCTTCATGTCGCCACCGGTCCATTCCGGAATCGACCCATCCTTGTTGCCGGCGCGCTCGGCACCCACCGGAGTGAGGTCCTTGCCGAGCCGCGCCATCTCCTGCTCGGGAGCGGCGGCGTAAGCTGTGCCGCCGAGCGCAACGGTCGCGCTGATCAACCACGTCGTGTATTTCATCTGTGTCTCCTACCACCAGGTTCAACCGGTAACTGTCCCGGCTTCTTGTTTTTTTAAACAGAGTGCCCAACATAGGACACTATGACAAAGATAGGGTGCAAAAAAACGGCAGGACGCTGCCCGCCGGGACCGGCTCAGGCTGCGCCGCAGCCCACCACCGCAACCGCCTGGATCTCGATGCAAAGCCCGGGCAGTGCCAGCTCCGTCACGCCGACCGCAGTCCAGGACGGATAGCGGTTGGGGATGTACTCGTCCTTCACCCTGGTGAACTCGGCGAGCTCGCTGCGAAAACTGGTGTGGTAGGTCGTCAGCTCGACCACGTCGGCCAGGCTCGCGCCGGCGGCCGACAGCACCGCTTTCAGCGATTCGAAGGCGATCCGTGCCTGTGCCTCCATCCCTGCGGCCGGGGTCATGGTGGCGTCGACGCCGACCTGACCGGAGACCCAGACGGTGTCGCCAACGCGGGTCGCGGGTGAAAAATGGAGGGCGTTGTACAGCGCCTCGGTGCCGGGCGGAATGATGGACTGTCGGTTCATGGTGGGAGTCGTCATGTCAGGGGGCCCTGGCTTAGAAGATTTGACGGAAGCAGGACGCTCGGAACGGATCGCCCGCCTTCAGCGATGCCAGTTCTTCAACAAACAGCACGCCCGCCGGCGTGAAGCCCGCATCGCTGTGCTCGGGCAGCGGACTGAAGACCGCATCATCGCCAAAGAAGCGCATCACCAGCGTGTGGCGATCGGGGAAGTCGGGGTCGACGGCGCCGCCCCCGTGCAGCACGCCGGGATGCAGCAGCAGCACGTCACCGGGCCGGGTCGCCCAGGAGACGATGTCGTAGGCATCGGGATTGGCACGGCGCTCGGCCTCGATATTCGGCAGCCGCGGCCAGGCGCCACCACCGTGCAAGGGTTCGGTGGGATCGTCCGGGTTCTGGAAGGTGCTGCCGTCGTGGCGCGTGCCGAGATGCGAGCCGCGGACGATCTCCAGCGCGTTGCGCTTGGGTACCGCTTCGAAGCTGATCCAGGCGTTGGCAAAGTGCTTGCCGGCCCAGGGCAGGTAGGAGGTGTCCTGGTGCCAGGGCGAGCGCCCCGCGTTGCCCCCCGCCTTCAGGAACAGTTCCTCGGCGAAATACCAGACGTGCTCGGAGCCCCACAGGTCGGCAAACAGCCTGCCGAAGGGCAGCGCGGCGGCCAGTTCATCCAGCCTGCCCTTGGCAAAGGGATTTGCGTTGTCGACATGCGACTTCTGCACCGAGCCGTCGAACAGGCTGTGCGCGTTGGGACCGGGATTTTCGATGCCCCAGTCGAACACCTGCCGACACAGTGCCAACTGTTCCGCATTGAGACAGCCTTCGATAAGGACGGCCCCGTCCTCCGCGAAAGCCGTGCGCTTGGATTGATCCATGGGTGAACTCCTGTCGTTCCGTGGCCGATTCGTTAATAGGCCAACACACCAAAGTTAGGTAACTATGACAAAGATAGAAAGAAGAAAAAAGACAGGGTATTCCCTGCCCGAACGGGCGATTTCACACACGGAGCGATGCCGGAATCACCTCATGTCAATGGCCTTTTGACTTGTTTGTCTTTTCGTCCTATATTTCGCTTCATATCCTATTTTTTGCTTGCACCAAACAATGAACCAGCAAACAAGGCGTCGGGATGGCGCGGCCCAGGCCGAGGCGATACGGAAAAGATCACCAGCCTCCAGGCCGGACTCACACACGCGGCGACGGCTGCTCGGCCTTGCGGCAGCGGCGGGCGCGGCATCGCTGGCGGTTGCCGTCGCACCGCATGCCGCCAACGCCGCGCCACTGCGCCCGGGTGCCGCACGCGCGCAGCGCGACGTGCTGGACGTCGCCATCCTCGGCGCCGGCCTGGCCGGACTGACCGCCGCGCGCGACCTGCACCGCGCCGGCTGCCAGTCCTTCGTGGTGCTGGAGGCGCGCAACCGCGTCGGCGGCCGCACCTATAACCACGACCTCGGCAACAGCGTGGTCTCCGAAGCGGGCGGCCAGTGGATCGGCCCCGGCCAGACCGCCATTGCCGACCTGGCGCGCGAGCTTGGCGTCGAGACCTTCGGCACCTACTACGCGGGCAAGACCGTGTTCCTTGCCGACAACATCCGCGTGACCCAGGACCTGCATGGGGGCATCGGTGCCCAGGGACAGGTTGCCGCCAGGCTCAGCGAGATGGCGCGCGGCGTGCCCAGCGGCGCGCCATGGAAGGCGTCGAAAGCGGCGGAATACGACAAGCTGACGCTTGGCGACTGGCTGGCGCGACAAGGCCTGAGCAACGAAGAGAAATTCTCCTTCGGCATGGCCGCCACGCTTTCGCTCGGCGCGCCACCCGCACAACTCGGGCTGTTGCACTACCTGTCGGTGATTAACAGCGCGAACAGTGACTACGACACGCTCGAGAAGATCAAGGACGGCGCGCAGGAAACACGCTTCGTAGGCGGCTCGCAGGAGCTCAGCATCCGGATGGCGCAGGAACTCGGCGACAAGGTCCGGCTGTCCTCCCCGGTGCGCAGGATCGTCGGCTGGGACCGCGACATCGTCGAACTGCACACCGACCACGGCGTGGTGCGGGCCCGTCACGTGATTGCCGCGCTGAACCCGGCGCTGTGCCAGCAGATTGTGTTCGATCCCCCGCTGCCCCCCGGCCGGGCGGAGTTGCACCGGGCCTGGCCTGCCCATGCGCCCATGCGCAAGGCGGCACATGTCTACTCACGGCCGTTCTGGCGGGACAAGGGCTTCAACGGCCAGGTGGTGCCGCTCGACGGCCCGCTGATCTGGTCGGTCGACAACTCGCCGCCGGACGGCTCGGTCGGCGTGCTCAGCGCCTTCGTCAAGCCCGGCTACCTGCCGGCCGAGCCGAAAGCCGCCGAGCCCATCCTGTCCGCCATCTATGCCAGGGCATTCGGAGACCAGGCGCTGAAGCCCACGCAATACCACGACCTTGACTGGGGCAAGGTCGACCCGTGGTCGATGAGCTGCATCAACCCGATGCCCGCCGGCTTTTGGACCAAGCTGGGCAAGCACCTGCATCCGCCACTGGGCCGGCTGATCTGGTCGGGGACCGAGACCGCCGACATCTGGGCCGGCGCCATGGACGGCGCCGTGCGCTCGGGGCACCGTGCCGCCCTGCAGGCACTCGGCGCGCTGCATGGGCCGCTGCACTCCAATGTCTCGGAGGCATAAATGAAGATGAAGCGCATGATGTTCGCGACTGCTGCGGTAGTGGCGGCAGCGGCCGCATTCCTCGTTCCCGACCTGGTGGACTACCACCGGTTCGGCACGGCACTGGACAGCCAGGCCCAGGCAAGCCAGGCCGATGGCGGCCCCTGGCCGCAGTTCGCCGAGACCTGCTTCGCCTGCCACGGCCCGCACGGGCAATCCCGGAACGCGGAGTACCCCGCCCTGGCCGGGCAGCCGGCAGCGTATCTTGCGGCGCAGTTGCGCGCGTTCGCCAGCGGGCAGCGCGACAACCCGACCATGGGACCGCTTGCCAGGAACCTGACGGACGAGCAGATCCGGTCACTGGCAGCCTACTATGCCAGGCAGGCGTCTGCCGCCAGGCCGGATGCGATGGAGAGCGCCGCGCTCGAGGCGCGCGGCAAGGCGCTGGTCCAGGCGCGCAGCTGCCAGGCCTGCCATGGGGAAGCATTGACGGGCAAGGAGCTGGCGCCGCGCCTCGCCGGCCAGGGAGAGCATTACCTCGCGCACCAGCTTGCGGCGTTCAAGAGCGGCAAGCGCCATGACGCGACCGGCGCGATGGACGCCATTGCCGCCACCTTGCCGGACGAAGACATCCCGGCCGTGGCCCGCTATCTGGCCAGGATGTAGTGCCATCCCGCCTCGGTTGAGCTGGTGGAAGTGGTGCACTATCGACTTGCGAGCTGACCCGCGGCTTCACCGCGCATGCCGGTTTGCACCGGCATTGGCCGCGCGTATCCTTTCCCTGAGACGCGGATTCCGGCCGGCCTGCCATGCCGCTTGCACACAGGCGCCTGACCGCCGCTGCGGGGCCAGATCATGCGCAGGCAGACTCACGACGGAGCGGGAAAGTATCGCCCTTCCGCCCTCGACTTCAGGCAGCTCGAGCCGCACTTCAGGCTGCTCGCCGACGGCATTCCTCACATGATCATGACCGGCGACGCGCATGGCCATATCGATTACTGCAACCGACGCTGGACTAGCTACACCGGCCTCAGTCTTGAGCAAACTCAGGCCGGCGACTGGAAATCGGCCGTCCACCCCGAGGACTTCGCACGCAATATCGGCCACTGGGCAGACGCTGTGGCGAAAGGCTGCGAATACGAAATCGAATATCGCCTGAAACGGGCATCCGATGGCGCCTACCGGTGGCACCTCGAGCGCGGCTCACCATTGAAGGATGCCGACGGCAAGATCGTGAAGTGGCTGGCATCCAGCACCGACATCGAAGCACTGAAGCAGGCCCAGGCCTCCGCTGAAAGCGCCAACCATGCGAAGTCGGAGTTCCTGTCGAGCATGAGCCACGAGTTGCGCAATCCGCTGAACGCCATCCTTGGCTTCGCGCAGCTGTTGGCGTCGGAGTCTCCGCCTCCGACTGCGTCGCAGCAGGCCAGCATCGAACAGATCCTGAAAGCGGGCTGGCACTTGCTCGAGCTCATCAACGAAGTCCTTGACCTGGCCAGGATAGAGGCCGGTCAGGCGTCGCTGTCCCCCGAGCCGGTATCGGTCGTCGACACCTTGCACGAGTGTCAGGCAATGCTCGAGCAGCAGGCACTGAAACGCGCGGTCCGCATGCGGTTTCCCGCCGTCGAACCACCCTGCTTCGTTCGTGCCGACCGGACCCGGCTGAAGCAGATCCTCCTCAACCTGCTGTCCAATGCCATCAAGTACAACCGGGAGCAAGGCTCAGTCGAGGTGCAGGTGACGACGGCGGAACATCGCGTCAGCGTCAGCGTCCGTGACACGGGCGCAGGCCTGACACCGGAACGGCTCGAACAACTATTTCAGCCGTTCAATCGACTGGGACATGAGGCGGGACCCGTGGAAGGCACAGGCATCGGCCTGGTGGTGGCCAGGCGGTTGGCCGAACTGATGGGAGGAACCATCGACGTCGAAAGCACGCCTGGCGTGGGCAGCGTGTTCCGGATGGAACTGCCCGCTGCCGCCCCGCCGGCAATGGCTGGCGAACACGCGGAGACCGCCGCACCCGCCTGGTCGTCCACCGCGGCCCCGTCCACGATGCACACCCTGCTTTACGTGGAAGACAATCCGGCCAACCTCAAGCTGCTTGAGCAACTTGTCGCGCGCCGCGCGGATGTGCATTTGTTGTCCGCGGCCACGGGGACACTCGGCGTCGAGCTCGCTCGCACTGTCCTGCCCGAGGTTATCGTGATGGATATCCATCTGCCCGACATCAACGGCATCGAAGCACTGCGACGTCTGCGCGACGACCCGACAACGATGAATATCCCGGTTATCGCCCTCAGCGCCAACGCGATGCCGCGCGACATCGAACGGGGCATGAAGGCCGGATTCTTCCGGTACCTGACCAAGCCGATCCGGATCCAGGAGTTCATGGACGCATTGAACGCCGCGCTGGAACGGCCGGGAACAGACCTGCCATGATCAACGCGGAGAACATCCTGGCAGCAAGAATCCTCGTCGTTGACGATCTGGAGGCGAACGTCCTGCTGCTCAAGGGGATGCTGCATGGGGCGGGCTACACCTGTATAGAGTCAACCACCGATCCACGCACGGTCGGCGAGCTTCACGGCAGGAATCACTATGACCTGATCGTGCTGGATCTCCAGATGCCTGGCATGGACGGGTTCGCGGTCATGGAACACCTCAAGGCGGTCCAGCCGGACAGCTACCTTCCGGTAATCGTCATCACCGCCCAGCCCGATCACAAGGTGCGCGCACTGCGGGCCGGTGCCAAAGACTTCGTCAGCAAGCCGTTCGATCTCGGCGAGGTGCTGATGCGGGTGCGAAACATGCTGGAAGTGCGCCTGCTGCACAGCGAGTCCTTGCAATACGGCAAGGAACTCGAGCGCAAGGTATGTGAGCTGGAAGCGAGCAGGGAAACGATCGTTCACCAAAGCGATGAACTCAGGCAGCTCTACGAGAAGCTTGTTCGCGAGCAACAGGTCACCGAACGGCTGCTCCTCAACGTACTGCCGTCGCCCATTGCCGAACGATTGAAGCAGCGATCCGGTCTCATCGCCGCTGGCCCACCGGAAATCATCGCCGACAGGTTCGACGAAGTCTCGGTGCTGTTTGCCGACCTCGTCCAGTTCACCCGCTTCTCTCCCGCCCGGAGCCCCGAAGGACTGGTGGCCGTACTCAACGAGATTTTCGCTGAGTTTGACGATATCGCCGAAAACCGCGGGCTGGAGAAAATCAAGACGATCGGCGACGCCTATATGGCAGCGGCCGGCCTGCCCGTCCCTGCTGCCGACCACGCAGCCCGGGCCGCTCATATGGCACTGGACATGATGGATTTCCTGGCCCGCTTTAACGGGCAAAGCGGCTTCGGCTTGCAACTGCGGATTGGCATCCACAGCGGCACGGTCGTTGCCGGGGTGATCGGCCGACGAAAGTTCATCTATGACTTGTGGGGCGAAGCCGTCAATATTGCCAGCCGGATGGAGTCCCACGGTATGGCCGGCCGTGTTCAGATAAGCGATGCCACCCGGCAACGGCTTGGGAATCCCTTTCTGCTGGAAGCGCGCGGGCCGATCAACGCGAAGGGCATCGGCGAACTACGGACGTGGTTTGTCGCGGGTCGAACTACTGACGCCTTGCGGTACGACTGACGGGGGTGTGAAGCAAGCTCGCAGTCGGCATGCGCTTGGACCTCCTTCCTTACCGCCGAACATTGCCGGCGACTCCCGCCTTTCCATTCTCTGTCTCATCCGCAACCAGGTTGCGGTCGGCGACCAGCCTGCTCCAGCGTGCCAGCTCCTGTCGGATAAATGCCTGGAAGTCTGCAGGGCCCGCGTGCACGACCTTGAAACCGTAACCTGAAAGTACCTCGTTCTTCGTCAAATCGGAAAGGACATGCCTCACCGCCAGATCGAGTTTCTCGATTCTCTCGCGCGCGGTGCCCCTGGGGGCCAGAACGCCATACCACCCGGTGACCAGCATGTTCCGCAACCCGGCCTCCGCAAAGGTGGGCGTCTCGGGCGCGATCGGCAGACGCGTGTCGTTCGCAATCGCCAGTGCCCGTAACTTCCCGGATTTGACGTACCGGAGACTATCGGCGCCCGCGAACACCGCGTCCACGTCACCGCTGATCGCTGCCGTGACCGCCTGGACGCCGCCGTGGTAAGGCACATGGGTCACTTGAATCGCGGCGGATTGCGAGAGCAATTCGATGGCGAGATGGCTGGTATTTCCGTATCCGGACGAAGCCAGGGTCACCGGGCGGGACTTCGCGCGCACGATCAGGTCGGACACAGAAGTGATTTCCGAAGTGGCGCCCACATACAGGACCAATGGTTGCTTTGCCAGCAGGGAAACCGGCTGGAAATCACTGACGGGGTCGTAGCCGGCCGACCGGCTCACGAGTGGCCCGATCGCGTAGGCAGCCAGGGCGAGCACGAGGGTATAGCCATCGTTCCTGGCGCGTTGTACGTGGCGCAAGGCGATCTGTCCGCCAGCGCCTGGCTTGTATTGAAGCACCACAGGCACGCCCAGCGCGGTCTGCAGTCCGTCACCGAGCGGGCGCGCCATCAGATCCGCCGGCCCTCCCGGCGGATAAGGCACGACGATCGTGATGGGTTGATCCGGGTAGGCGGCCCACGCTGGCTGAACCGACGCGATCGTTCCTGCCACCACCAACCATCCGCCGGATCGCATTATTGCTGCGAGTCTTTGCACAATCAAAAAAGGTGAAAAATCAAGCCATTGTCGCAAGGCGAGGGGGCCGGCATGTATTTAAGGATTTACTGGGCTGATCACGGCAGGCTGACACGCGATCAGTCCAACACCGCAGGCGCATCCACGGCTGTCGATTATGTGTCGACATGGGCGATTTGGTAAGATGCGGCCTCCCGGCTGCGCCTGCAAGCTAGCCGTTTTTTTGCACATTGGTCTCGATAACGGTGCTTTCCATGTTTTTCCCGCAGGCGGGAGTACGCTTAGGCTTTGATTCCACATGGGAGGCTGGCGACCGGCTGTTCGGCCGCGGCTGGCTGATGCAGGACGATGGTTGCAAGGTGTCCGTGCTCGGTGTCTGGCCTGCCAACGATCCCTCCGCCGCGGCCGCGCTTGACCGGCTCGGTCACGAATATGCGCTTCGTGACACCATCGATGCGACCTGGGCCGCCCGCCCGCTAAGGCTGCTGCGCGAGCGCGATACGGCAATGCTGCTGCTCGACGATCCCGGCGGTGAGCCACTCGCCCACCTGGTGGGTGGGCCGATGGACCCAGCGATGTTTCTCGACATTGCCGTGGCGGTAACCATGGCTGTCAGCCATCTCCATCAGCGCGGCCTGATCCACAAGGATTTGAAGCCCGCCCATGTTCTGGTGGCGCCGGACCGGCGCCGGGTCTGGCTGACGGGCTTCGGCATCGCGTCGCGAGGGCCGCGCGGCGCCCAGGCATGTGCGGACATCAGTGACATCTCCGGTACGTTGCCCTATATGTCGCCAGAACAGACGGGCCGGATGAATCGCGCCATCGACGCACGCAGCGACCTGTATGCCTTAGGTGTTACCTTCTACCAGATGCTGACTGGTGTGCTGCCCTTCGTCGCCAGTGAACCCCTGGACTGGGTCCACGCACACCTGGCGCGCTCGCCGTGGCCGCCGGCCGAGCGCAACCCAGCCGTGCCTGCAATGCTTTCGGCGCTTGTCATGAAGCTCCTGGCGAAGGCTCCCGAGGAACGCTACCAGACGGCCGCAGGCCTGGTGCGCGACCTGCAGCACTGCCGCCGGGCGTTGTCGGCGCAGGGGCAGATTGCAGCGTTCGAACTGGGGCAGCGCGACCTTTCAGAGGCCTGGGCCATCCCCGACCGCCTCTATGGTCGCGAGCAAGCCATGGCTACGCTGGTGGAAGCGTACGAGCGCGTGGCCTCCACCGGGCGCAGCGAAATCGTGATGGTTTCCGGCCATTCTGGGGTAGGCAAGACGTCGCTCATGCGGTCGTTCGCGCGCGCGGTTGCCGGGCGCGGCGGGATCCATGCCGCCGGCAAGGCCGACGCGCCGGCTGACTTGGCGGCCGAGGCGCCCGTCGATGCGGGCGTACGGCTGCCCTATGCAACGCTCGCGCGAGCGCTCAGTGGCCTGTTGCGCATTGGACTGGCAGATCACGCGGCCGGCATGGCTTCCTGGCGCACCGTCATCGCGCAGGCGCTGGGGCCGAACGCCGGTGCGCTTGTGCCCTTGCTGCCCGAACTGAAGACGCTGCTCGGTCCGGTACCGTGGATGGGGGAAACGCCATCGCGCGAAACCGGGCCGCAAGTGCGGCTTGCGCTGCGCAACCTCGTGGCCGCCCTTGCGCGAAGCGCGCGGCCGCTGACGCTGTGCCTCGACGACATCCAGTGGCTCGACGACGAAAGTGTCACGCTGCTGCACCAGATGCTGACTGATGCGGGCACGGCAGACCTGCTGGTGGTCTGCACCTGTCGCAGCCACGAAGTCGCAGACGACCAGAGCGCGATCCACGGTGTCGATGCGTTACGCGCGGACGGCGCCGCCGTGGTCCATGTCGAGCTGGGTTGTCTCGGCGAATCCGAACTGCGGCAGCTCGTCGCCGACGCGCTCCATTGCAATACCGACTCGAGTGCGCCGCTTGCGCGACTGGTGATGGAGAAGACGGCAGGCAATGCGTTCTTCGCCACGCAGTTCATCAGCGAGCTGTTCCACGAGGGGCTGCTGCACTTCGACCACGGCGCGGCACGCTGGACCTGGGACCTCGACCAGCTCGCAGCCAAGGCGCTGACTGACAACGTGGTAGCGCTGATGGTGGGACGGATCGACCGGCTGGCGGCCAGTACGCGATCGGCACTGGCCCTGCTTGCCTGCCTTGGCAACGACACCACGGTCGACACGCTGGCGCGCGGGTGGAGCGGCGACGCCCGCGAACTGGAGCCCGCGGTCCAGGAAGCCGTGCGCGCGGGGCTGGTCTCGTGCAGGGAGAACGTGCTGCGCTTCTCCCACGACCGAGTCCTCGAAGCGGCCTATTCGCGCATCGCCGAGCCAACGCGGCAGGCGTTCCATTTGCGTGTCGGCCGGCTGCTGCTCGAGCGCACGCCGTCCGACGAGATCGAAGCGAACGTCTTTACCATCGTCGGACAGCTGAACCGCGCGACCGAGAACATCGAGGTACAGGAAGAGCGCGACCGGCTTGCAGAACTCAACCTGGCTGCCGCGCTGCGCGCCAAGTCCGCATGCGCCAACACCGCGGCGCTGCACTATCTGTCGATCGGACTCGCGCTGCTTGGCGATCACGGCTTCGCGCGGCACCAGGCCCTCGCCTTCGCCTTGACGCTGCACATGGCCGAATGCGAGTTTCTCACCGGGGATGCGGCGCGCGCCGAGCATCGGCTGGAGTCACTGGCCGCGCGGACCTCGTCGATCACCGCGCTGGCAGTTCTCACGCAACTCCAGCTGGGCCTGCTGATGACCGGCGGGCGCCGTGCCGAAGCGGTCACGGTCGGGCTTGCCTACCTGCAGCGTGCCGGAGTGGAATGGGCATCGCATCCGACTGCAACGGCATTGGCGCACGAGGAGGCGCTGTTCGCCCGCCACCTCGGCGAGCGCGAAATCGCCGAACTGGCTGCGCTGCCCCCGATGACGGACCCCGGTGCGCTCGCGACGATGCGCGTGCTGATTGCGCTGGTGCAGCCGGCCTGGTACACCGACGATCAGTTGCGCAGGCTTGTGCTGCTACGCATGGTCAACCTGAGCCTGTCGCATGGCAACAGCGACGAATCGGCCCTGGCCTATGCATGGATGGCCATGCTGCACGTGGCCGCCTCCACCGATGAGCCGGCCGGCGTCGCATTCGAGCGGCTGTCGATAGAGGTTGCGGAACGGCGGGGCATCGATCGGATACGCGCACGCGTATATCAAGTCGTCGGCGGGAATCTGCTGCACTGGTCCAAGCCGCTGCGCGTCGCGCGCGGCCTGCTGCGCCAGGCGCTGGCATTGACGCAGCAGATCGGCGACCTCACCTATGCCGCCTACATCCGCAGCAACCTGATGACGCACGGGCTGGCGATCGGTGATCCGCTCGCCAGCGTGCAACGCGATGCCGACTCGGGCAGCGTGTTTGCCTGGGGGCCGCGCTTCACGTTGGTGGCGGACCGCCTTGCGCCTCAGCGCCAGCTCGTGCGTACGCTGCGCGGGGTGACGCCGGTGTTCGGGCGCTTCGACGCCAAGGATTTCAGCGAAGCCGCGTTCGAAGCCCGCTTGCGCGGTGACGTGGGCCTGCTGCTGGTGTCATGCTGGTACTGGATCCGCAAGCTTCAGGCTCGCTATCTGGCTGGCGCCGCGGCCGAGGCACTGGATGCGGCCGAGCAGGCACGCCCGCTTCTGTGGACCTCGCCGGCCTACTTCGAGCAGGCCGAGTATCATTTTTACGCGGCGCTGGCACGCGCGGCGTGCTGCAATCCGGCCGTCGAGGGTGAACTCGCAGCGCATCTTCCCGACCTGGCGGGGCACCATTGGCAGTTGGCGCAATGGGCACGGCGCTGTCCGGCGACGTTTGCGCACCGGGCCACGCTGGTCCAGGCGGAGATTGCCCGGCTCGAAGGACGCGACATCGACGCGATGCGCGGGTACGAGTCGGCTATCGCCTCGGCCCGCGAAAGCGACCTGATCCACATTCAGGCGCTGGCAAACGAACTGGCGGCGCGCTTTTATCTGGATCGCCGGCTCGATAACGTGGCGATGGTGTACTTGCGCCAGGCGCGTCACGGTTACATGCGCTGGGGTGCAGACGCCAAGGTCTGGCAGCTCGATATGCAATATCCCGCGCTGGCGGTCGATGCGGGAGCCGCCCTTGCCTCAACCCCGTCGATGGGTACGATTGGCGCGCCGCTCCAGCATCTGGACCTGGCCACGGTCATCGCGATCTCGGAGGCGATTTCCGGCGAGACCGGGCTGGAACGGCTGCTGGCGACGCTGATCCGGACCGCTATCGAGCAGGCCGGCGCGACGCGGGGGCTGCTCATCTTACCCGAAGGCGTCGAACATCACGTTGCAGCCGAGGCTGCCGTGCGGGAGGAAACGGTCATGGTGACATTGTCCGTGCGACCGCTCGATGCAGCCGATATGCCGTTGGCGATGATCGAGCACGTGCTGGATTCTCGCGAGCACGTGGTCATGAACGATGGATCCGCCAGCGGGGCCTTTTCCGCCGACCCCTTTGTTCGCCAGCGCCGGGCACGTTCGATGCTGTGCCTGCCGCTGCTGAATCAAGGCAGGCTGATCGGAGTACTTTATCTTGAAAACGCACTTGCGCCAGGTGTGTTCGTTCCGGCACGGATCGAGGTGATCAAGCTGCTGGCGTTCCAGGCGGCCAGTGCCATTGAGAACAGCCGGCTTTCCGAGCACCGCCGGCGCGCAGATGAATCCCTGCGTCAGGCCCATGCAGAGTTGGCGCACGCAAGCCGCGTCACGACACTCAACGCGCTGACAGCGTCAATCGCCCATGAGGTGAGCCAGCCAATCGCGGCATTGACCATCGAGGCACGCGCCGCGCTACGGTGGCTCAAGCGCAAGCAACCGGACGTCGAGCAGGCGGTCGCAGCCCTGGACGCCATTGTCGAGCAAGGAGAACGCGCTGGCAGCGTTATCGCTGGCATGCGCGCGATGCTGCGCAAGGCCGGGCCGCAAGCGCAGCGCATCAATCTCAACGAGATGATCGCCGAGACGCTGCCGCTCTTTGCCGGCGAACTGGATCGCACCCAAGTCATTCTGAAAACGGAACTGCTGCCCGCGCTACCCCTGGTGTGGGCTGACAAGATCCAGCTGCAGCAAGTGTTGCTGAATCTGGTGATCAATGCGGTCGAGGCAATGCGCGAGATCCTCGAGCATTCACGCGAACTCACTGTACGCACCGCAGTCAGCCCAGCGCGTGAGGTAGTGGTCACGGTGCACGACGTGGGTGTCGGCCTGCCTGGCGATACGGAGCAGGTGTTCCAGCCCTTCTACACGACCAAAGCCGAAGGCCTGGGCATGGGCCTGTCGATCTGTCGCGCCATCCTCGAAGCGCATGGCGGGCGCCTGCACGCGTGGCCGAACCGGCCACGGGGCGCCGTATTCGAGTTCACATTACAAGCCACTGAAACTGCGCCCGAAGGAAACTGCGGCGCTCCGTCGTAATGGAAGAGAGCGGGTGTGCGCAAGCTGATTTGCATTGGCCACCCTCGCCAGCGCCGTCCTATACTCCGCATCACACCCTTCACCCAAACCCAAACCATGGATTACACCCCCGGCATCAGCCACCTCGCCAGCCTGCTCGCCGACCCCGGCCGGGCTGCCATGCTATGGGCGCTGATGGACGGCAGCGCCCGGCCCGCCGGCGAGCTGGCCTTGATCGCCGGCCTGTCGGCGTCTTCCACCAGCGGGCACCTGGCGCGCTTGTCCGAAGGCGGCCTGCTGGTGGCGGAGACGCGCGGGCGCAATCGCTATTACCGGCTGGCGGCGCCGGAGATCGGCGTGGCGATCGAGGCGCTGGCGTCGGCGTCGCTGGCGAGCCAGCCGCCGCGGCTGCGCGCGGTGCCGGTGTCGCGCACGGCGCCGCCGGCGCTGCGCCAGGCGCGCACCTGCTATGACCACCTGGCGGGCGAGCTGGCGGTGGGCCTGTTCGAGCGCATGACGCAGTCGCGCTGGCTGATGCTGGAGGGGGCGCGCGTCGAGCTCAGCGGCGATGGCGCGCAGGCGCTGGCACGGCTGGGCGTGGACGTGGATGCGGCGCGCCGCAAGCGGCGGCAGTTTGCCTGCACCTGTCCGGACTGGAGCGAGCGCAAGCCGCACCTGGGCGGCGCGCTCGGCGCGGCGCTGCTGGGCAGCCTGCTGGCCCGCGGCTGGATCGAGCCCACGCGCACCTCGCGCGCGCTGCGCGTGACACCGGCGGGCCAACGCGAGATCATCCGCATCGCGGCCTAGCGCGCCGCGGCAACAGGAGAAAAAAGATGGCCACACCGCTGGACGACGACACGCAGGACGCGATCGCGCGTTTGTTCGCCCTGATCAACCTTGGCGACAGCGCCCAGACCTCGGCCCAGATGGCGATATTCGAGGATGCCTTGCTCGATGCCGAGGACGACGACACCGACGGGCCGGAACTGCTGTGGGTAATCCGCGAGGTCATCGACTGGCAGTCCGGCTTCTTTGTCGACTGGAAGGACGCGCAGTCCTTTATCGGCTGCCTGACCCAGCTGTGCGAGCGCATGGACCTGGAGCTCGACTGGGGCACCGACGACCCCGAGGACGAGGCCTTCCTGGAGAGCACCAGCGTGCCGGAACTGATGGAGCTGGCGCACAACCAGCTGCGCGTGGCGGGCTATACGCTCTGGAACTGGGATACCGGCGGCGACGCCTACGCCGGCTGGATCACGCGCAGCGAGGATGACGAAGAGATGCTGGACCTGGCCGAGATCCTGCGCTTCGAGGTGCGGCCGGCGGACCAGCCTTATTGAACACCGGCCGGCGCGCTTGCCGGCCCCGCACCGGCCGCGCTGCGCGCCTAGTCGAACAGGATCACCGAGCGCGCCAGTTCGCCGCGGCGCAGTTCGTCGAAGGCGTCGTTGATGCGTTCCAGCGGCAGCCGCTGCGCGATCAGGTCGTCCAGGTGCAGGCGGCCGGCCATGTAGAAATCAACCATGCGCGGCATGTCCACCGGGAAGCGGTTGGAGCCCATCAGCGAGCCCTGGATGCGCTTCTCGCCGAGGAAATCGCTGCCCTTCAGCTCGATCTTGACCCCCGGCGCAATCATGCCGATGACCGTGGCGGTGCCGCCGCGGCGCAGCATGGCAAAGGCCTGCTCGGTGGTCTCCTTCAGGCCGATGGCCTCGAAGGCATGGTGCACGCCGCCGCCGGTGAGGGCGCGCACCGCGTCCGGCACATTGCCCTCGCTGGCGTCGATCACGTCGGTGGCGCCGAACTTGCGGGCCAGCTCCAGCTTGCCGGGCATGCGGTCGATGGCGATGATGCGGCCCGCGCCGGCGATGGCGGCGCTGTTGACCGTGGCCAGCCCGATGCCGCCGCAGCCGATCACGGCGACGGACTCGCCCGGCTGCACCTTCGCGGTATGGATCACGGCGCCCATGCCGGTGGTCACCGCGCAGCCGATCAGCGCGGCGCGGTCCAGCGGCATGTCGCGCCGGATCGCCACCAGCGCATGCTCATGGATCAGCATCTGCTCGGCGAAGGCCGACAGGTTCAGGAACTGGTGCATGGCGTTGCCATGGGCGGCCCGCAGCCGCGGTTCCTCCTCTTCGCGGCGTCGGGTATCAGGCTCGGTGCATAGCGACAGATGGCCGGTCAGGCAATGCTCGCAATGGCCGCAGTAGGCCGACAGGCAGGTGATCACGTGGTCGCCGGGCTTGACCGTGCGGACTTCAGAGCCGACCTGCTCGACCACGCCCGCGGCCTCGTGGCCAGGGATGGTGGGAACGGGGTGCGGGTAGGCGCCGTCCACGAAATGCAGGTCGGAGTGGCACACGCCGACGGCGGCGGTACGCACCAGCACTTCGCGCGGTCCGGGCTTGCCGATGGCCACGTCTTCGATCACCAGCGGCGTCCTGGGTTGATGCAGCACTGCAGCTTTCATGGAATTCCTCCGGAGGGGAGCTACGGTGCCGGAAAAAATACCCCCAAACCGGGGTTCAGGAAAGCGGTGGGCCACTGGCGGGGCCCGCTTTAAAGCTCTTCCTTGATCGGGAGCACACGCAACACGCCGATCCCCAGATGTTGCAGCGGGCCCATGCCGGGCTCGCTGTCGTAGACCACCAGTTGCCCCTTCTCGCGCGTGGTCCAGGTCAGGCGCGGATTGCCGCCGTCGCCATCGGTCTGCAGCCCGATGCGGTACGCCATGTCGAGCAGGCCGTCTTCGGTCGAGCGGATCATGCGCTCGGCCAGCGCCGGACTGTCGAGCACCACGCCCATCTCGGTATTCAGCTTGGCCGAGCGCGGGTCCATGTTGAGCGAACCGATAAAGACCTGGCGCCGGTCGACGATGTAGTTCTTGGCGTGCAGGCTGGCGCGGCTGGACGACAGCCAGGCGCGCGAGCGCGAACCGCGCGCGGCCTTGCCGCGGTTGGCCAGTTCGGCATAGGCGCTGGGCTTGAGCTCGTACAGTTCGATGCCGGCGGCAACCAGCGCCTGGCGGTGCGGTGCGTAGCCGGCGTGCACCGGGCTGACATCGGTGGCCTCGAACGAGTTGGTCAGGATGCGCACGCGGATGCCGCGCCGCGCCAGCGCGATCAGCCAGGCTTCGCCGTCGTCGTCGGGCACGAAATAGGGCGAGATCAGCAGCACCTCCTTCTGCGCGCCGCTGATCATCTTCTCCAGCCGGGCGGTGGCGTGGCCGGGGTCGTCGTGGGTCTGGTGGGTAATCTTGGCCGCCTTGTCGGACACCACCACGGCCTTGCCGTAGTAGCCGGGCATGTGGCCGCTCTCGATCCCCTTGGCCAGGCCCGAATCCAGCAGCTCCTGCACGTAGGGGCTGGCCACGGCCTGGTCGCCGCGCGCCTCCAGCCGCTTGCGCAGGCTGCGCATTTCCACCGGCGCTTCCTTGCCTGCCGGGATCAGCGCCACCACGGGATAGGAAGACGCGTCGTTCCAGTATTCGTCGAACACCGCGGACACCTGCGGTACCGCCGGCCCGGCCACCAGCACGTCGAGGTCGCTGAAATCCATGTCGGTGCGCGCCGAGAAATACGCGTCGCCGACATTGCGCCCGCCCAGCAGCGTGATCTGGTTGTCCACGGTCATCGACTTGTTGTGCATGCGCCGGTCGAGGCGGTTGAAGCCCACGAGCATTTCCAGCCAGCGCACGCTGCGGTTGGCGAACGGATTAAACAGGCGCACTTCGACATTGGGATGCGAGTCGATTGCCGACAGGACCTGGTCGAGTCCGCCGGTATGCAGGTCGTCGAGCAGCATGCGCACGCGCACGCCGCGGTCGGCCGCGTCCAGGATGTCGCCGAGCACGGCCGCGCCGGTGCCGGTGGGCTCGAAGATATAGGTCTGCAGGTCCAGGCTGCGCTGCGCCGCGCGCGCCATCGCCAGCCGCGCGGCGAGCGCGTCGGGACCGGACTGCAGCGGGTAGAACAGCGACTCGCCCGGGCGCTTGTCCAGGCGCGGCGCCAGCACCTTGCCCAGCGGCGTGTCGCTGGTATTGGCCGGGGCGGTCGACGGGGTGCGCTCCGCCTGTGCCGGCAGGCTGGCGCAGCCGCCCAGCACCGCGGTGCCGATCAGGCCGGCCAGCGCGATCGCGGCCAGCCGGGTCGCACGCCGGCACCAGCCGACGCCGGCACGCGCAGCGGCGATCGGCCGCCGGGCGTCGAACGGAACCTCGCTGTGCGTCTGGAACATCCGTCAGTCTCCCTGCGCCGGTGAATGAAGGAACGGGGATGGGCCGGTGGCCGGGTCCTTGCACCGGCCGGCGTGCAGCGCCTGCTACCTCGCAAGATATACCCCGCGCGCCAGCCCCGGCAGCGGTGCCATTCCTGTCCGCGCCGGGAGTTTGTCCTACAGCGCAACATGGCCGAAGGACGGACCGGCAGGCTGGCCGGCATCCGGCGGCGAGTGCGGCACTTGGCCAAGGGCACCCTTGCCGGGCAGGCGGCAGCGGCTTTCCCTGCACAGCGATTTCTCTTATGATGCCGCCCAATATACCGGCCGGTAGCACCGGGAGGAGGCCCTGCGGCATGTGTCGCCGCCCGCGCGGCTGGCGGCCTGGCGCAGCTTGCGGCCGCCCGGCGATGCCGGCATAGTTGCGCGCCTTCGCGCCCCTTTGCGTCCCTTCGTGGCTTGTACCGCACGGCGCGCCCAGACCGGATTCCGATGTCGACACAACCCTCCCAGCCTTCCTCCGCCGGCGCACCCGCGCCCACGCTGCGCCGCACCCTGCGCGCCCGCCATCTCACCATGATCGCCATCGGCGGCTCGATCGGCACCGGACTATTCGTGGCCTCGGGCGCCACCATCGCGCAGGCCGGGCCCGGCGGCGCGCTGGCCGCCTACATCCTGATCGGCGCGATGGTCTATTTCCTGATGACCAGCCTGGGCGAGCTGGCGGCCTATATGCCGGTGTCGGGCTCGTTCGCCACCTATGGCGCGCGCTATGTCGACGAGGGCTTCGGCTTCGCGCTGGGCTGGAACTACTGGTACAACTGGGCGGTGACCATCGCGGTGGAACTGGCCGCGGCGCAGCTGGTGATGCAGTACTGGTTCCCCGACACGCCCGGCGTGCTGTGGAGCGCGCTGTTCCTGGGCCTGATGTTCGCGCTCAATGCGATCTCGGTGCGCGGCTTCGGCGAGGCCGAATACTGGTGCGCGCTGGTCAAGGTGGTGACGGTGGTGGCCTTTATCGGCATCGGCACGCTGATGATCTTCGGCATCCTGCGCGGCGACATGGCGGCCAGCCACGGTCTGGCCAACCTGACCACCGGCGATGCCCCCTTCGTCGGCGGGCTGCCCGCGCTGATCGGCGTGGCCATGATCGCCGGCTTCTCGTTCCAGGGCACCGAGCTGATCGGCGTTGCCGCCGGCGAATCGGCCGATCCGGCCAGGAACATCCCGCGCGCCGTGCGCCAGGTGTTCTGGCGCATCCTGCTGTTCTATGTGCTGGCGATCCTGATCATCGGCATCCTGATTCCCTACACCGACCCCAGCCTGCTCAAGAGCGACGTGCAGACCGTGGGCGTAAGCCCGTTCACGCTGGTGTTCCGCCATGCGGGCCTGGCCTTTGCCGCCGGCGTGATGAACGCGGTGATCCTGACCGCGGTGCTGTCGGCGGGCAACTCCGGCATGTATGCGTCGACCCGCATGCTGTACAACCTGGCCACCGAAGGCCGCGCGCCGCGCGTGTTTGCCCGGCTGACGCGCAACGGCGTGCCGCTGGTGGCGCTGCTGGCCACCACCGCGGTCGGCGCGCTGTGTTTCCTGACCTCGCTGTTCGAAAGCAAGTCGGTGTACTTGTGGCTGCTGAACCTGTCGGGCATGACGGGGTTCATCGCCTGGCTCGGCATCGCCGTCAGCCATTACCGCTTCCGCAAGGGCTTTGTCGCCCAGGGGCATGACCTGGACCGCCTGCCCTATCGCTCGCCGTTCTTCCCCTACGGGCCGATCTTTGCCTTCGGGCTGTGCCTGGTCGTGACGCTGGGCCAGAACTACCAGGCCTTTACCAGCGGCAAGATCGACTGGGTCAGCGTGACCGCCACCTATATCGGCATTCCGATCTTCCTGCTGATCTGGCTGGGCTACCGCATCGCGCGCAAGACGCGCTTCGTGCCCTATGCCGAGATGGAATTCCCCGCGCTGCCGGCCCGCGAAGCCGCCGTAACGCGCACCGTCGTGCCCGCGGCCGGTGAATAGGCGCCGTTCCCGGGCGCCTGGCAATCCGCAGTAACAAGCACAAAAGCACAAAAGCACAACAACAAGGAGCATCGCTTTGAAGAAAGCAATCCGCATCAGCCTGCTGGCGCTTGGCGCCGGCATGGCCCTGGGCCTGCCCGCGCACGCCGCGCCCACGCTGGTGGAATCGGTGCAGGGCTATACCCTGCAGCAGGACAAGGTCACCGTCACCCGCTTCAGCGGGCTGGTATTCGACCAGGGCAAGGTGCTGGCCACCGGCGACGCCGCCGCCCTGCGCGCGCAGTATCCGGGCGCGCAGCGCATCGACGGCCAGGGCAAGACCCTGCTGCCGGGCCTGATCGATGCCCACGGCCACGTGTTCCGCCTGGGCTTCAAGACCACCGAGATCTCGCTGTCGGGCACGCGCACGCTGGCCGAGGCGCAGGGCATGATCCGCGCCTATGGCGACAAGAACCCGCAGCGCAAGTGGCTGCTGGGCTATGGCTGGAACCAGGTGAACTGGAAGCTGGGCCGCTTCCCGACCGCCGCCGAGCTCGACGCCGCGGTGTCGGACCGCCCGGTGCGGCTGGTGCGCGTCGACGGCCACGCCGCGTGGCTGAACACCAGGGCGCTGCAGGCCGCCGGCATCACGCGCGACACCAAGGATCCGGCCGGCGGGCGCATCGAGCGCGATGCCAGCGGCAACCCCACCGGCGTGCTGGTCGACAAGGCCATGGCGCTGGTCAACAACGTGATCCCGCCGTACAGCGACGACGACCGCCGCGCCGCGCTGGCCGCCGCGCTGGCGCATATGAACGCGCTCGGCCTGACCGCCGCGGGCGACGCCGGCGTGACCGTCGCCGAAGACCGCATCTACCGCGAGTTCGCCGACCAGGGCAAGCTGACCACCCGCATCTACGGCATGATCCGCGACACCGGCGACGACTTCAAGGCGCTGTCGGCCAAGGGCCCGCTGTCGGGCTACGGCAACGACCGCTACTACCTGCGCGCGGTCAAGCTGTACGGCGACGGCGCGCTCGGCAGCCGCGGCGCCGCGCTGATGGCACCATACTCGGACGACCACGTGCACAGCGGCCTGCTGTTCATGAGCGATGCCGCGATGCAGGCCGCGGTCAAGACCGCGATCCAGGCCGGCTACCAGGTCAACATCCACGCCATCGGCGACGCCACCAACCACCAGGTGCTGGACGCCATGGAAGCGGCGTACAAGGAGGTGGGCGGGCGCGCGCTGCGCAACCGCGTCGAGCACGCACAGGTGATCGCGCTGCCGGACATCCCGCGCTTCAAGGCCCTGGACCTGATCGCGTCGATGCAGCCCACGCACGCGACCAGCGACATGAACATGGCCGAAGACCGCGTCGGCAAGGACCGCATCAAGGGCGCCTACGCCTGGCAGACGCTGCTCAGGCAAGGCACCGTGATCGCGGGCGGTTCGGACTTCCCGGTGGAATCGGCCAATCCCTTCTACGGCCTGCACGCGGCGGTGACCCGCACCGACCATGAAGGCCGCCCGATCAAGGGCTGGCATGCGGAAGAAGCCATGACCCTGCCGCAGGCCTTCCGCGCCTTCACGCTGGACGCGGCCTACGCCCAGCACCAGGAGAAGACGCTGGGCTCGCTCGAGCCGGGCAAGTGGGCGGACTTTATCCTGGTGGACCAGGACCTGTTCAAGGTCAAGCCTGCCGATATCTGGAAGACGCAGGTGCTGCAGACGTGGGTGGCCGGCGAGCGCGTGTACGCGAAGGACGGCAAGCGGTAATCCCGTGACAGCGCGCCGCTGGTCCTGCCCCCCGACGGGCGGGCCGCGGCGCGGCGGCATTACGGCAGCAGCGCCATGGCGTGTTCCAGCCGCTGCACCAGCGCGGCGCTTGCCGGCTGCAACGGCAGCCTGGGTTTTCGCCAAGATATGCGCAGACCCCGCCTGCGTCCAAATCCCATAAAGATCGGGGCGTTCCCGATCTATCCCGCAAACCGGTAGCCCAATCCGATCTCGGTCAGCAGATGGGCCGGTTGCGCCGGGTCGGCTTCCAGCTTGTGCCGCAGGTGCCCCATGTAGACCCGCAGATACTGGCTGCTTTCGGACTGCGCCGGTCCCCAGACTTCGCGCAGCAGCTCGCGGTGCGTCATGACCTTGCCGCGATGCGCGATCAATACCGCCAGCAAGCGATATTCGATGGGAGTCAGATGCACGGCCTGGCCGGAACGCGTCACCGTCCTGTTGGACAGGTCGACGTGCACGTCGCCAAACGTAATCTGGAACGACCCCTGCGGATTGGCCCTGGCATGGCGGCGCAGCAGCACGCGCACGCGCGCGGTCAGCTCCGCGACGCTGAACGGCTTGGTCAGATAATCATCGGCACCGGCATCCAGCGCGCCAACCTTGTCGGCTTCGCCGCTGCGGGCGGACAACACCAGGATCGGTACATGGGTCCAGGTTCGCACCTCGCCGATCAACTGCACGCCATCGCCGTCAGGCAGCCCCAGATCGAGAATGACCAGGTCTGGCTGGCGCGTCCCGGCCTCGATCAAGCCGCGCCTGAGCGTTTCCGCCTCGCATACCGTGCAGCCCTCCGCTTCCAGCGTCGAGCGGACAAAGCGCCGGATATGAGGCTCGTCTTCGACCAGCAGGATGGTGGGGGAAAAATCGAACGGCATGAACTGCTCTCCTTGGGTGTAGCACCATCACGCATCCGCCGGCTCGGGCTCCACCGCCGGTGGATTGCCGCGCGGCAGTGCGATGGTAAAGCGCGCCCCGGCCAGGCCGTGGGGCCCGACCGGCAGAGCGGGGCGCTGCGCGGGCTCGACCCAGATACGACCGCCATGCGCCTGCATGATCGCCTCGCACACGGCAAGGCCCAGGCCGACACCTGCGGTGGCGGATTCGCGTTCGCCGCGCGTGAACTTCTCGAAAATCTGCCTCTCCTTGCCCCTGGGCACGCCCGGGCCGTCGTCCTCCACCGAAATCCGGATGTCATCCTGGACCACCGCGGCCGAGATCCGGATTTCGGTGCCCGCGCGCGTGTACTTGGCCGCGTTCTCCAGCAGGTTGCATAGCACGCGGTCGATCAGGACCGCGTCGCATTCGACCAGCGGCATGGCCGACAGGTCTGCCACCACGACGCGATGGCCGGCCAGCGCCTCGCGCATCGAGGCAAGGCTGGCGCCGACCAGTTCCTCCACCGATTCCCACGCCTTGGTGACGCGGACAGCGGGACCTTGCAGTCTCGCCATATCCAGCAGGTTCACCACCATCGTCCGCATCCGGCGGGCCTGTTCCAGCATGGCCGATACCATCTGATCCACCGCCGGCGCCAGCGGCGGATTGCCGCGCTGCATGGTCTCGGCCATGCCGATCAGGCTGGTCAGGGGCGTGCGCAGGTCGTGCGACACGGCGGCCAGCAGCGAGCTGCGCAGTCGCTCCGATTCCATCGACAGCAGTGCTTGCTGCGCGACCTCGACATAGTGTAGCCGCTCGATCGCGATGGCGATCAGCGTGCAGAACACGTCCACCTGGCGGCGCAGCGCCGGCTGCGCAAACGCGCGCGAAGCCGCGGGCTCGACCGCGAGGACGCCGCGGGTCTGCATCGGCGCCTTCAGCGGCAAGTACAACACGGTGCTGCCCGGCAGCGTGTGCGTGCCGGTGCCCGCCGGCTGCCCATGCACAAAGACCCATTCGGCCAGGATGCGGTCGATCGAATCGGTGCGCGCGCCCGCATCGTGCTGACTGGCGTCCGACACGGGCGGCAACAGCCGTCCCTGCGGCGACACCAGGAAAAAGGCCGAGCCGGCATCGAACGCCGCGCGCAGGAAGCGGCTGCCGATCGAAACGATCTGCTCGGGCACCAGTGCGGCGGATAACTCGCGGGCCAGTTCGTACAGCGTGCGCGCGTCTTCTTCGCGCTGGACCGCCAGGCGGGCCTGTTCGCGCAGGCCCGCGGTCAGCTGCCCAATGACCAGGCCGACAGAAAGCATGACCAGGAAGGTCAGCAGATACTGCACGTCGCTCACGGCAAATGACAGCCGCGGCGGCACAAAGAAGAAATCAAAGGCGGCCACCGCCAGGACGGACGTGAGCGCGGCGGGTCCGCGGCCATGGCGCAGCGCGACTCCCACCACTGCCGCCAGGAACAGCATGGCGATGTTGACGACATCGAACCACGGGAATGCCAGTGCCGACAGCATCGTGGCACAGGCGCACCAGACCGCCGCCCAGGCATAGTCCTTGCGCGTGGCGCCCGGCTCCGGCTCGCCCGGCTGCGTTGGCTCCGTTCCGTGGCGCTGGCGGATGTTGGTGCGCGTGGTGTCGGCGGCGACCCGGATGATGTCGATTTCCGGGCAGCCGAGCGCCAGCGCATCGGCAAAGCTGCGGCGGCCAAACAGCCACGCCGGCGCGCTGACGAAGGGCGACAGCGCCAGCGCCAGCAGCGAACGGGCGCGCTGCGCCAGCGAGGCGCCGCCACGACGCCAGTCCGCCGGCGCCCGTCCGATCACCACCTTGGTCAGGTTGTGGCGGCGCACATAGCCAACCACGGCCTGCACCATGTCGTTGCCCGCCAGCGTCTCCGTACGCGCGCCGAGTTCCTCGGCCAGGCGCATGGCCGCTTGCAGGCGGGCCTTGCCGGCCGCGGACGGCGGCGCCAGCCGCGGCGTGGCGATCGTCACCACATGCCAGTCGCAGTCCAGTTGCCCGGCCAGGCGTCGCGCACTCTTGACCACCTGCCCGGCATCGTCGCCGCTGCCGATGCAGGCCAGCACGGCCTCGCGCGTGCGCCAGACCGCCTGCACGGATTGCGCCTGCCGCCAGGCCCGCACGTCGTCGTCGACGCGGTCGGCGGTACGCCGCAACGCCAGCTCGCGCAGCGCGATCAGGTTGCCCTTGCGAAAGAAATTGCGCGCCGCATGCCGGGCCTGCTCCGGCAGGTAGACCTTGCCTTCCTTCATGCGACGTAGCAGTTCATCGGCTGGCAGGTCGACCAGCACGACCTCATCGGCGCTGTCGAAGACCGTATCCGGAACGGTTTCCCAGACCCGGATGCCGGTGATGCCACCGACCGCTTCGTTGAGGCTGTCGAGATGCTGGACATTGACGGTGGTCCAGACGTCGATGCCGGCGCCCTGCAGTTCCTGGATATCCTGCCAGCGCTTGGGATGGCGGCTGCCTGGCGCATTCGAATGCGCCAGTTCGTCGACCAGGATCAGCGACGGGCGGCGGGCCAGCGCCGCGTCCAGGTCGAACTCCTTGAGCACGCGCTCGCGATACGGCACGTTCCGCATCGGCAGCCGTTCGAGTCCGGAGATCAGCGCTTCGGTTTCCGCGCGGCCATGGGTTTCGACGATGCCGATGACGACATCGGTACCCTGTTGGGCCGCAGCCCGCGCCGCGGTCAGCATGGCGAAGGTCTTGCCGACGCCAGCCGACGCGCCGAAATAGACCCTGAGCTTGCCGCGTGCCGCCCGTTCCCCTTCCGCCTGCACGATTTGCAGCAGCGCGTCCGGATCGGGGCGCGCGCCGGCTACGCGGAATTCTGCATCAGACATGAGAGGGCTCACCCGTGGCCCGTGGCGCCGGTAATGGCCGCACTGTTTCATCCCTGCTATGGTGACCGCGTCAGCGGATCGGTGCAACACCGTCCAGCGCGAGGTTCAGCTTCAGCACGTTCACGCCGGGATCACCCAGGACCGCCAGCAGCGGCGCGTCGGTATTGGCGGCCATCAACTGCCTGACCTGCTCGAGCGGGATCCCCCTGGCGCGGGCGACCCGCGCCGCCTGGTATTCGGCGGCGGCCGGACTGATGTGCGGGTCCAGGCCGCTGCCCGAGGCCGTGACCAGGTGCACCGGCACCGGCGCCGCGTTGTCCGGGTCGGCGGCCCGCAACGCCTCGATGCGGGCGCGGGCGGCACCGGTCAGCGCGGCATTGCCCGGACCCAGGTTCGATCCCGCCGACGCCGACGCGTTGAATGGCATCGGCGCCGTCGCGGACAAGCGGCCCCAGAAATACCCGGGGCCGGAGAACGGCTGACCAATCAGTTCGGATCCCATGGCCCTGCCGTCCTTGACGATCAGCGAGCCTCCCGCCTGGTGCGGGAACACGGCTTTCGCGATGCCGGTGATCACGCCCGGATAGAGCAGGCCCGTCACCAGCGACAAGGCAACAAAGACCACCATCATGGGCCGGACCAGCCCGCCCTGCACCGGCGACATCAGGTACGGCTGCGGAGATTGCGCTTGAGGATTCATGTGTACTCCGGGAAAAATCAGACCCAGCCGAACAGGGCAAGGATCATGTCGATCAGCTTGATGCCGGCGAACGGCACCAGGATGCCGCCCAGGCCGTAGATCAGCAGGTTGCGCCGCAGCAGCACCGCGGCGCCAAGCGGCCGGTAGACCACGCCCTTCAGGGCCAGGGGAATCAGGACGACGATGATCAGCGCATTGAAGATCACCGCCGACATGATCGCCGACGCCGGCGTCGCCAGGCCCATGACATTGAGCACGTTGAGCTGGGGATAGGTGGTGGCGAACGCCGCCGGGATGATCGCAAAATACTTGGCGATGTCGTTGGCCACGCTGAAGGTCGTCAACGAGCCGCGCGTCATCAGCATCTGCTTGCCGATCTCGACGATTTCGATCAGCTTGGTCGGATTGCTGTCCAGGTCGACCATATTGCCGGCCTCCTTGGCAGCCTGCGTGCCGCTGTTCATCGCCACGGCAACGTCGGCCTGCGCCAGCGCCGGTGCGTCGTTGGTGCCGTCTCCGGTCATCGCGACCAGGCGCCCATCCGCCTGATACTGGCGGATCAGGCTGAGCTTGGCCTCGGGCGTGGCTTCGGCCAGGAAGTCATCCACGCCTGCTTCGGCGGCAATCGACGCCGCGGTCAGGCGGTTGTCGCCGGTGATCATTACCGTCCTGATCCCCATCTTGCGCAGTTCGCCGAAGCGTTCGCGAATACCGGTCTTGACGATATCCTTTAATTCGATGACGCCGAGCACGCGCACCGACGTACCGTTGGCATCGGCCACCACCAGCGGGGTGCTGCCGGCGCGCGCCACGTCATCCACGGCTTGCATCACGGCATCCGGAAACTTGCCGGCGTGCTCGGTCACGTAGCGCCGCACCGCATCGGCCGCGCCCTTGCGCACCTGCCGGGCGCCGTGGTCTTGCGCGAGATCGATGCCGCTCATGCGGGTCTGCGCGCTGAATGGCACGAAGACCGGCATTGCCGTGCTCTGCGGCGCGACCAGCCCGGGTTGCTGCCGCGCCAGCGTCACGATGCTGCGGCCTTCCGGCGTTTCATCGGCCAGCGACGACAGCCAGGCCGCTTGCGCAAGCTGCAGCGGCGACACGCCCGGCGCCGGGATGAAGCGCGCGGCCTGGCGGTTGCCATGGGTAATGGTGCCGGTCTTGTCGAGCAGCAGCACGTCCACGTCCCCGGCGGCCTCGACCGCGCGGCCCGAGGTAGCGATCACGTTCGCCTCCATCATCCGGCTCATGCCGGCGACGCCGATGGCGGACAGCAGGCCGCCGATGGTCGTGGGTATGAGACACACCAGCAATGCCACCAGTACGGTGATCGTCACGGGGACACCCGCGCTGGTCACCAGCACGGCATAGAGCGAGAACGGCTGCAGCGTGGCCGTGGCCAGCAGCAGCACCAGGGTCAGGCCGACCAGCAGGATGGTCAGGGCCAGTTCGTTCGGCGTCTTCTGACGCTTGGCGCCTTCCACCATGGTGATCATGCGGTCGATAAAGCTTTCGCCGGGATTGGTGGTGATACGCACCACGATCCAGTCCGACAGCACACGCGTGCCGCCCGTCACCGACGAGAAATCGCCACCGGATTCGCGGATCACCGGTGCCGATTCGCCGGTGATGGCGCTCTCGTCAACCGAAGCCACGCCGTCGATGACCTCGCCGTCGCCGGGGATCATGTCGCCGGCTTCCACCAGGACGACGTCGCCGCGCCGCAGTGCGGTAGCGGCCCGCGCCTCGGTGGCGCCGCCGCGCTTGCCGTCCCTAAGCACGCGCGCGGTCACGGTGGTCTTCAGGCCGCGCAGTGCCTGCGCCTGTTGCTTGCTGCGCCCCTCCGCCAGCGCCTCGGCAAAGTTGGCGAACAGCACCGTAAACCACAGCCAGATCGCCACCGCCAGGATAAAGCCCGCGCTCTCGCTGCCTGCGGCGGGCGCGAACAGCGCCTGCAGGAACAGGATCGTCGTCAGGATGCTGCCGACGTAGACCACGAACATCACCGGGTTGCGCAACTGGTCGCGCGGCGACAGCTTCCTGAAGGCCGCCACCAGCGCTGGCCTGAGCAGCGCTGGCGCGAACATCCCGCGCGGACTCGGCCGGCGTGGATGACGAGGCGGGTGAAGTGCAGCGTGCTGCGTGCCGGCGGCCGCCGCTCCCTGCGCTTGCGCAGCTCTGGAAGCGGCCGTGCCGGGTGCCGTGCCATTGCCTTCGGCCGTCTGGGCCATCGAATCGTGTTGCATGGTTTCTCCGCAATCCTCCCAAACGCCGGCACGTCGCCGATCCGGCTGTACTGGTGCCAGGCGCGCAGGAATGCCTGATATCACTGGGTCAGTGGGTCGCCTGTTCCGTTGCGGCCACGGCGCCCTGGAGTTGCTCGGCAATCGGCCCGAGTGCCAGCGCCGGCACATAGGTCAGCGCTCCCACCAGCAGTACCGTGCCAACCAACAGCGCCACGAACAGCGGGCCGTGCGTGGGCATGGTGCCGCCGCTCACCGGGACGCGCCGCTTTGCCGCGAGCGAACCTGCCAGGGCCAGCACCGGGATGATGATCCAGAAGCGACCGAGCCACATCGCGGCGGCAAGCAGCGTGTTGTAGAACGGCGTGTTGGCCGACAGGCCCGCGAAGGCGCTGCCGTTGTTATTGGCCGCGGACGACAACGCATACAGGATCTCGGAGAATCCGTGCGTGCCGGGATTGAACACGCCGGCGCGGCCGGCTTCGGTCATGACGGCGGCCGCGGTGCCGAGCAGCACCAGCAGCGGCGTGACCAGGATTGCCACCGCGGTCATCTTCATCTCGTAAGTCTCGATCTTCTTGCCGAGGTACTCGGGGGTGCGGCCGATCATCAGCCCGGCGATGAACACCGCCAGCAGCGCATACACGAGCATGCCGTACAGTCCCGAGCCCACGCCGCCGAACACCACCTCGCCCAGCTGCATCAGCAGCATGGGGACCAGGCCGCCAATGGCGGTGAAGGAATCGTGCATGGCGTTGACCGCGCCGCACGACGCAGCCGTGGTGATGGTGGCGAACAACGCCGAAGCGGAGATGCCGAAACGCGTTTCCTTGCCTTCCATATTCCCGCCCGCCTGCAGCAGCGAGCCGGCATGGTCGACCGGCAGCCCGACCAGGGCGGGATTGGCCATTTGCTCGGAGATGCCTGCCACACTGGCCATGGCGACGAAGATCACCGCCATCGCCGCGAGCACCGCTAGCCCCTGCCGCCTGTCCCCGACCATCTCGCCAAAGGTGAAGCACAGCGCAGCCGGGATCAGGAAAATCGCCAGCATCTCGATCAGGTTGGCCAGCCCGTTCGGGTTCTCAAAAGGATGCGCGGAGTTGGCGTTGAAGAAGCCGCCGCCGTTGGTGCCGAGCATCTTGATGGCCTCTTGCGAAGCCACCGGGCCCATCGCCAGCGTTTGCCTGTCGGTCGTCACCGCCTCGGTCACCGGCTGGTGCCCGGCATCGAGCACCGGTTGCCCGGCAGCGTCGACCTTGGGCTGGCTGTACTCCACCGGGGCAACCAGGCCGACTTCCCGATAGGCGTCGAAGTTCTGGATCACGCCCTGGCTGACCAGGGCCAGCGCAATCACCGTGGCGAGCGGCGCCAGCACGTACAGCGTGATCCGGGTCAGATCCACCCAGAAGTTGCCGATGGTGACCGTGCTCTGCCGCGCAAAGCCGCGGATCAGCGCGAACACCACGGCAATGCCGGTCGCCGCGGACAGGAAATTCTGCACGGTCAGCGCGAGCATCTGGGTCAGGTAAGCCATGGTGGACTCACCCGCATAGCCCTGCCAGTTGGTATTGGATACGAAGCTGATGGCCGTATTGAACGCGGAGTCCGGCGACACCGCGCCGAAGCCTTGCGGATTGAGCGGCAGCATCCCTTGCAGCCGCTGGAGCGCGTAGACCGCAACCACGCCAAGCAGGTTGAAGGCAACAACCGCGATGGCGTACTGTTTCCATCCCATCCCGGCGTCCGCACGCACGCCGCCCAGGCGATACAGCAGCCGCTCGAGCGGGCGCCCCCACCCGGTCAGGGCATAGCGGTCGTCCTCCACCGCACGCCGCATATAGCGTCCGAGGAACGGCGCGCATGCCAGCAGGATGGCGAGATACAGGGCCAGCAGGCCCAGGAATTGCGATGACATCAGAAGTTCTCCGGCCGGAACAGCGCAACGAGGAGGTAGACGAATATGGCAACGGCCAGCGCGCCGCCGAGCAGCTCGGTCCAGGCCATCACGGCTCCCTGTCGGACGCGCCGTCCATGGCCGGCAACTGGTTGGACGCACCACCTGTTGCGGCAGCCGCCGTTGCGTTCGGAGCAAGCCTGACGCAAAGCCCCAGCAACGCCGCGCTCAGGGCAGCGAACCCGAGCAATACGATCAGATAGATCCAGTCCATGACAAAACACCTCAGAGCAATTCAGGCTTGGAGCTTAGCGAGGGCGTCGTAAAAACTGGGTATAAAGGCGGCGCAAACGTATAAAGAACGTATAAAGAGCGCGCTTGGCATGAACGGACGCGCCTCGCGGTCAGTCCCCTGCACCGAGGCAGCAACAGGCGTGCCACGGTTTTCCCGCTGTCTTTATCGGATCTTTACGTGCGGCATCCATTTATTGATGCGCGGTAAACGCGGCCTTGCCTACGCTGTCAGTACAGCCAGGCGGCCCGCACCGGGGCGCAGGCAAACCCATCCTTCCCGACCGCCATGATCAGGCTACTCGTTGTTGCCGATGACTCGGACAGTGCGTTATGGGCCGTGCGGCACGCGGCCTTCCTCTACCGGGAAGGCAGTGCGGCGGAGGTGGTGCTGCTCAACGTGCAGCGTCCGCTCGAGCATGGGCGCGCCAGCGCCTATCATTCGCTTGCCAAGCTGCGCGAGCGGGAACGGCGAGCCGGTGAAGCGCGACTGGCCAGGGCGGCCGAGATCCTCTGCGATTCGGGCGTCAGGCATGTGGCGCAGATCGGCGTCGGCGCGCCTGTGACGACCATCATCCGCGCGGCCAGGGCCTGCGCGTGCGATGGCATCCTGCTGGGCGTGTCGGCCTGGTCGCGGATCCTGGCGCTTGCCGGCGCCGGCACTCCCGCCAGGATCATGCGGCGCTCGCCCATTCCCGTCACGCTGGTCAATGCGCCGCCGACCTTCCACGTGCCCGACGCGCCGCGATCCCATTGGCCCGCGCCGGCCCGGACCCCGCCGGTGCTTGTGGTCTATTCGGCGAGCGTTGCCTGCTGAACCGCAGTCCCGGCTGAGACCTCTTCAGGCTTTGATGCAGAGCGGGATCGACGGGCAGGTCGCAGGCGCTCCTGCACCGCACCCGATGATCGTGCCGCAGCGCGGACCCCGTCCGAAAGTACCGCCCTCACGGCAGCGGCGGCTTGGGCAGGCGCGTCTCTCCCGGCTCCAGCTTCAGCTCGACATCGAGGCGGAAGCCCCCGTTGCCGTCCGGCTCGAAATCGCGCAGCAGCGAGCCGACCGCACCGAACGCGGCGTCGCTGAAGCCATAAGGATCGAGCGCATCGAAGATCTGCGTGGTCAGCACCTTGTGCCCCGGCGCGATGGCGATGAAGTGCAGGTGCGCCGGGCGCATGTGGTCGCGGCTCTGCAGCTTCAGCAGTTCGCCGCAGGGGCCGTCGATCGGCACGCCATAGCCCGACGGCCGCACGCTGTCGAACCAGAAACGCCCTTCGGCATCGGTCTCGAACACGGCACGCAGGTTCATGTCTTCCTGGTGTTCGTCCTGGTTTTCGTACAGGCCGCTCGGCGCCGCCTGCCAGGTCTCGATACGCGCGCCGGCGATGGGCGTCCCGTCGATCGACACCACGCGGCCCCGCACCGTCAGCGGGTCGCCGGTGGTGTCAGGCGTGGCGATATGCGCGCCGTTGGGGCGCACCGGCTGGTTGGCGCGCCAGAACGGGCCGATCAGCGCGGGCTCGGTGCCGCCGGCGGCCAGCACGGCCTTGGCGTCCATCAGCAGCACCAGCGTGGCAAGCCCGAGGATATCTGCCAGCAGGATGCCCTCGTGCTTCTTCGGGCCGGTGGCCTGGCCGATGCGGACCATGAAGTCCAGGCCGGCGTGGAGTTCTTCATAGGTCAGCTGCACCTCTGACGCGAACGCGTGCGCATGCCGGATCAGGGCATCGAGAATGGTGCGGGTGCGCGCGTCGGCGGTGCCGGCATTGGCCTTGAGCACGGCTTCCAGCAGCGCCTCGGGGGTGGCGGGAATTGATTGAGAAGCCGCCGCGGAAGCGGCGCTTGCGCGGGCTACGGAAGCAGAAGTCATAGTGTGGTCAGCTCCTGTGGGAAGTGGGGATGGAATCTGGCGCGGAGCGGGGCGTCGATGTGACGCCCCGCTGCATGCCGCAGGCGCCTGCTCGTTGACCACCCGTCCGCGGCGCCGCGGACGTCGTCAGCCTTCGGTGCGCGGCTGCGCCGTGTCCGCTCCGCCTTCCTTGATGTAGCCGTCGTCGCCGTAGACCAGGCCGGTGCATTCGGCCGCCTTGACCACGTCCGGGTGCCAGGCGATGCGGCCGCATTCTTCGTCGGTGCCGCCCACCACGGAGTAGACCACCAGCGCGTGGTCGTTGGGGTTGCGGAAGCCACGCATCACGCCGATCGGGCAGGAGATCACGTCCCACTGGTTCAGCATCAGCGAATACTGGCCCTTTTCGCCCCAGATCACTTCCATCTGGCCGTTCAGCGGGCAGAACACTTCCTCGGTCTTGTGCGCGTGCAGGCTGGCGCCTTGTCCGACCGGGATTTCGATGAAGGTCACGCCGAAGCGGTGGTTGCCGGGGATCGCGGGCTCGACGCCTTTGTTCTCGAGCACGCCGCGATTCATGATCTTGTAGATGTTCTTCTTCATCCCGGGCAGACGGCTTTCGATGAAGGTCTCGCCGTAAGGCTTGACCTTGCCCCAGCGCGCGATGCGGGTGGCTTCCATTTCCTGTGGGGTGGGATCCATATGGCTTCCTCGGTGTCATGAAGTTGGGAAAACGAGAGGGCGTGCGCCTCTGTTCGTGCAACTCTATGAACCGCCAACAGGCAAGTCCAACATCATTTTTCGCCGGGCGCCATAACAATCCGGTATCGGGTTTTTGCGCCGGGCGGCGGCCTGCGCCGGACCGGAATTCCGGTCTTCCAACGGATGATGGTTGCCCCTGGAGCAGCACCCTGCGCCGTTGCTTTCACCACGAAGCCCAACCTTGCGCCTTGACGCCGCAGCCACGGGATAGGCATCATTCGGTCTTCTCGTAAATGCGAATTATTCGCATTTGTATTGACATTTACATACAGGCCTGCCTGTCTTCCTGCTGTTCCATCATGAGCCGCCAAGTCCTTCGCGCCGCGCGAGCGCGCGCACCCCAACCTCGCCATCTCGCCGTGCTGGCGCAACTTGCCGTGCTCGCCGGTTTTCCGGCGACGGCCGCGCTGGCGCAGCAGGCCGCGGCGCCGGCCGATGCGGCGTCGCTGCCGGCGGTGACCGTGAGCGCCTCGGCGGCGGACGATTCCGGCCTGCAGCTCGAGAAAAAGGCCAGCGCCGGCGCGCTGGGCTCGCGCACGCAACTGGACACGCCCTACTCCACCACCATCGTCACCGGCGAGGACCTGGCCGAGCGCCAGGTGGCCAAGCTAGGCGACGTGTTCACCATGGACGCGTCGGTCAGCGACAACGGCAACGGCTACAACAGCTGGTCCAGCTACCTGAGCGTGCGCGGCCTGCAGATCGACTGGCAGAACGGCTTCAAGATCAACGGCCTGCCGTTCGTGGCCTACGGCATCACGCTGCCGTACGAGCACATGGAACAGGTGGAGCTGCTCAAGGGCCTGCCGGGCTTCATGTATGGCTTCGCCACGCCGGGCGGCATCGTCAACTACGTCACCAAGAAGCCGACCGACACCTTCACGGCATCGTTCGAGCTTGGCTACCGTGCCGCCAATGTCTGGAGCGAGCACATCGACCTGGGCGGCCGCGCCGGCCCGGACAATATGTTCGGCTACCGCCTGAACGCGACGCACGAAGAAGGCACCCCGTACAACGCGCGCAATATCCGGCGCGACAGCGTGTCGCTGGGGCTGGACGCGCGCCTGACCAGGGACCTGACCTGGACCTTCGACTCGATCTACCAGGACCGCCGCGCCACGGGCCAGATGCCGTCGTTCAGCCTGTGGAGCTATGGCGATACGGCGCTGCCGGGCGCGGTGTCGGGGCGCATCCGCAACTTCGCCGGCGCCGACCAGCACCTGAACACCAACCTGCAGCTGTACAGCACCGGCCTGCGCTACCAGATCAACCCGGACTGGGCGGTCAGCACCAGCTACAGCTTTACCAAGGTCAACCGCAGCCGCAACGAAAGCACCTACAACCTGCTGAACCAGGCCGGCAACTACATCGACCAGCGCTACGACACCGCGCAGAACCAGCAGGTGGGGCAATGGCAGGCTATGCTGGAGGGCAAGTTCCGCACCGGCCCGTTCGGCCACCAGCTGGTGGCGGGCCTGTCGTGGCAGAAGCAGATCGACCGCTACGACAACAACGGCTTCGGCGCGGTCATCGGCACCGGCAATATCTTTGCGCCGAACACCAACACGTATTACAGCTCGACCGCATTCAACAAGGTGCGCAACAGCGACATCACGCAGAAGTCGGTGTTCGCCAGCGACACCGTGCAGCTGACCGAGCGCTGGTCGGTGCTGGCCGGCCTGCGCGTGACCAACTTCGAGCAGAACGGCTATGTGCCGGTCACCTCCAGCTACAGCAAGAACGGCGTGGTCACGCCGACGCTGGCGCTGATGTTCAAGCCGGTGCCCACGGCCACGGTCTATGCCAGCTATGTCGAAGCGCTGGAGCCCGGCTCGATCGTGCCGGACGGCTACACCAACGCGCGCCAGCTGCTCAGCCCGATCCGCAGCAAGCAGTATGAAATCGGCGTCAAGGCCGACCAGGCCGCGTGGAGCGCGACCGCCGCGGCCTTCCGCATCGAGCGCGGCGCCGAGTACGACAGCATCAGCGGCGGCGTGCCGACGCGCCAGCAGGACGGCACTTCGATCTACCAGGGCCTGGAGCTGGCGGGCGTGTACCGCCTGGGCTCGCAATGGGAGTTCGGCGCCAGCGCGATGTATCTCGATTCGTACTACGACAAGGGCGTCGCCAACAGCGGCAACCGCGTGGCCGGCGCGCCCGGCTTCATCATGGCCGGCCGCGTCAGCTACCGCGTGCCGTTTGTGCCGGGATTGCGTGTTGGCGTCGATGGGAAATACACCGGCAATACCAAGCTTAATGCGGGGAATACGCTCGAGGCCGGCGGCTATACGGTGTTCAATCTCGGGGCCAGCTACAGCACGCGGGTCGCGGGCAAGGACCTGACGTTGCGGGCGGCTCTGAACAACGTGACCAACAAGCGGTACTGGGGCTTCCAGTATGAAAACTATATCCAGCCGGCGGATCCGCGGAGTATCAGTTTGACGGCTAAGATTGCGTATTGAAGTTTTGCCGCACGCGCGATGACACCCGCTCTCTGGAGCGGGTTTTTTGTTGGTTCTTGCTGCGCTTGGGGTGTGGAAGTTGGTTGGGTTGTCGTGCTTGGCGGGCGTGGCTGTTTCGCCGGCGCAGCCGGCGACCTACTTCTTGGCCGAGCGCCAAGAAGTAGGCAAGAAACGCGTCGCCTATGCGGCTGGCAATCAATTCCGCGGCGTTGGTGGTTCGGGGGGTGGTGATTTCCGTTTAGCGTGGGTGCCAGTTCGAACCTGCTAACGCTATGTGAGTCAGGGGCGGTGCCTTCGACCACTGACTTTTGAACGATCCCAACAGGGTGTAGGCAGCCTGCTGCTGGCGCTATCGGTGGGACGCCTTCGGCTGCGCTGCGCGCGCTCCCTATCTCAGGTGTGCTGCTCGGGCACGGAGTGCGTCGCTGCGCTCGCACGCGCTATCGCTGGCGAGCCCAAAGGACTTTTCCCTTCCGCCTGCTCGCTCCCCTCTCCCGCCTGCGGGAGAGGGGCCGGGGGTGAGGGCCGGAGCATCCACGAAGTCACCCGCATCAATCCCCACCCCCTCACATCCACCGTCTCCCACCTTCAGGGAAAACGAATGTTGACAATCACGAAGCCGTGATCTACAACATCGTCTACACACTTCATCGATTTTGTAGACAATTTAGTAGACACATAAACACCCGCCCCTGGCGCACCGCACAGAGCCCCGAAGGGCCGCGCGTCGCCTATCGTCAAGACACACATCTGCCAGGAGACTCAGATGATGCAAACCACCGCAACACCCGCCGACGCAGCGCAGGCGCAGGGCGGGCATGCCGCACACGGCAATGCGCTGATCAAGCCCAGCTATGACGAACGCCTGACCAACGAGGACCTGGCCCCGTTGCGCAAGCAGACCTGGGGCACCTACAACATCTTTGCGTTCTGGATGTCCGACGTGCACAGCGTCGGTGGCTATATCACCGCCGGCAGCCTGTTCGCGCTGGGGCTGACCAGCTGGCAGGTGCTGGTGTCGCTGCTGGTGGGCATTGTCATCGTGCAATATTTCTGCAACCTGGTGGCCAAGCCCAGCCAGGTGACCGGCACGCCTTATCCAGTGATCTGCCGGGCCTCGTTCGGCGTGCTCGGCGCCAATATCCCGGCCATCATCCGCGGCCTGATCGCGGTGGCGTGGTACGGCATCCAGACCTATCTCGCGTCGAGCGCCTTCCTGGTGCTGGCGCTGCACTTCTTCCCGGCGCTGGCGCCATACGCCGACCTCAAGCTGCATGGCTTCGCCGGCTTGTCGACGCTCGGCTGGGCCGCCTTCATGGTGCTGTGGGTGCTGCAGGCGCTGGTGTTCTGGACCGGCATGGAGACCATCCGCAAGTTCATCGACTGGGCCGGCCCGGCGGTGTACGTGGTGATGATCGCGCTGGCGATCTGGCTGGTGAACAAGGCCGGCTGGGAGAACGTCAACTTCACGCTGAGCTTCGTCAAGTACACCGGCTGGGAAGCGGTGCCGGTGATGCTGAGCGCGATCGCGCTGGTGGTGTCGTACTTCTCCGGCCCGATGCTGAATTTCGGCGACTTCTCGCGCTATGCCAAGGATTTCAAGGCGGTCAGGCGCGGCAACTTCTGGGGCCTGCCGGTCAACTTCCTGGGCTTCTCGCTGCTGACCGTGATCACCACCTCGGCCACGCTGCCGGTGTTCGGCAAGCTGATCACCGACCCGGTTGAGACGGTGAGCCATATCGACAGCACCTTCGCCATGCTGCTGGGCGCCTTCACCTTCATGACCGCGACCATCGGCATCAATATCGTCGCCAACTTCGTGTCGCCGGCGTTCGACTTCTCCAACGTGTCGCCCAAGCACATCAGCTGGCGCACCGGCGGCATGATCGCCGCGGTGGCCTCGATCTTCATCACGCCGTGGAACCTGTACAACAACCCCCAGGTGATCCACTACACCCTGGACGTGCTGGGCGCCTTCATCGGCCCGCTGTTCGGCATCCTGATTGCCGACTACTACCTGGTGCGGCGCCAGCATGTCGAGGTGGATGACCTGTACACGCTGAACCCGCGCGGCCGCTACTGGTACCGCAATGGCTTCAACCCGGCGGCGGTGGCCACCATGGTTCCCGCGGCCATCATCCCGATCCTGTGCGTGGTGGTGCCGGCCTGGCAGGCGGCAGCCAACTACAGCTGGTTCATCGGCATGGGCATCGCGCTGGTGCTGTACCGCCAGCTGGCGCCGCGCATGATGCCGGACCATCTTGCCGCCCCGGCCGCGCCAGCCTCCAGCCGGGCTTGAACGACATCCCCTTCGACCGCATCCACCCCAGAGCCGTGTCCATGAAGCTGAAGATCATCAACCCCAATACCACCCAGAGCATGACCGACAAGATCGGTCAGTGCGCCGCGGCCGTGGCGGCGCCCGGCACGCGCATCAGCGCGGTCAGCCCGCGCATGGGCCCGGCTTCGATCGAAAGCCACTATGACGAGGCCCTGTCGGTGCCGGGCATCCTCGACGAGATCCTGGCCGGCGAGCAGGAAGGCGTGGATGGCTACGTCATCGCCTGCTTCGGCGATCCGGGCCTGTACGCCGCGCGCGAAGTGGCGCGCGGGCCGGTGATCGGCATCGCCGAGGCCGCCATGCACATGGCCAGCGTGGTGGGCAGCAGCTTCAGCGTGGTCACCACGCTGGCGCGCACCTGCAATATCGCCTGGCACCTGGCCGAGCGCTACGGCATGAAGCGCTTCTGCAACAACGTGCGCGCCTGCGACCTGCCGGTGCTGGAGCTGGAGCGCCCCGGCTCCGATGCGCGCCGCATCATCACCGAGGCCTGCCGGGTGGCGTTGGCCGAAGATCGCAGCGAGTGCATCGTGCTGGGCTGCGCCGGCATGACCGACCTGTGCGACGAGATCGCCGACGCCATCGGCGCGCCGGTGATCGACGGCGTGTCGTGCGCGGTCAAGCTCGCCGAGGCGCTGGTCTCGGTGCGCCTGGGCACCAGCAAGCGCGGCGATTGGGCGCGGCCGCTGCCCAAGGCCTATGCCGGCATGCTGGCCCCCTATGCCCTGAACTGAACCCCTATGTCTTCCCGCACTTTGTCCGCTTCCACCACCATGCTCCAGTCCCGCTATCCCCGCGACCTGATCGGTTACGGCGCCCGCCCGCCGCACGCCCGCTGGCCGGGCGGCGCGCGCGTGGCGCTGCAGTTCGTGCTCAACTACGAAGAAGGC
>NZ_JALHRY010000023.1:0-57177 GCF_023952485.1 Cupriavidus mimosae
GCTGATCGAGCGCAACGGGGCGGTCCTGTTCCCGCCGCCGGCGCCGGTCGGCATGGAAGTGATCGCGCTGGCGGTGGCGGCGCTGCTGGATCGAGAGACGCGCGAATTGCGCATCGATGCCGCCGATCCGCACTCGCCGTGGACCCACGCCGGCGCCTGGCGGCTCAATGGCGGTGTGTCGCGCACGCTGCGTTTCGGCTATGGCGAGCAAGTGCTCGACGTAAAGCTGGACAGCAATGCGCGCGGCAGCACGCTGATCTACGCCGACCAGGCCGCGCCCTTTGCCTATACCTGCCAGGCGGACGATCTTCGCGTCAACCTCGGCACGCGGCGCACGCACGGACAGGTGCATGCCGATGGCGAGATCTTCCATGTCTTCTACGCCGGGCGGCATGTGAGCCTGGCGTGGCTCGACCCGCTCGCCCACGCGGGGGAAACCGAGGGCGAGGGCGGCAAGCTGACCGCGCCGATGCCGGGCAAGGTCATCGCCGTAATGGTCGAGGCCGGCACCACGGTCGCGCGCGGCACGCCCCTGCTGGTGATGGAGGCGATGAAGATGGAGCACACCATCAGCGCGCCGGCCGACGGGGTCGTCAGCGAAATCCTCTACGGCGTCGGCGAACAGGTGACGGAAGGGGCCCAGTTGCTGGCGTTCGAACGGAAATAGGCAGGCACCACGGCATCCGGCGTCGCGCGCCACGCCGCGGCACGGCGCAGCACCGGTCATGACTGTGCCCGGTGCGCATGCAAGGCATTGCCTGGTGCGGTCCCGCTCGCGCGATGCCGTGCTCCGCCATTCGCCCCCGCGGCGCATTCCTCTGCCAAAATAGCCCTTTGCACCACCAGAGTCGCTGGAGACATCATGAAGTTGCAGTTGTACGTTCCCGATGGCCGTTACGATCCATGGATCGAAGGTTTCGCCGAGGCGCTGCCCGAGGCCACCTGCGTGACCTGGGACGACAGCCGCGGCGAATCCGCCGATTACGCCGTGGTCTGGCGCCCGCCGGTCGAGATGCTGCGCGGCCGCACCGACCTGAAGGCAGTGTTCAACCTTGGCGCCGGGGTCGACGGCATCCTGCGCCTGCGCGACGAAGATCCGCAGGCGCTGCCGGCCGGCGTGCCGATCGTGCGGCTGGATGACGCCGGCATGGCGGCGCAGATGGCCGAGTACGTCACCTCGGCCGTGTTGCGCTATTTCCGCCGGCTGGACGACTATGCCGCCCAGGCGCAGGCCGGCAAGTGGAAATTCCTCAAGCCGCACCGCCGCGCGGACTTCACCATCGGCGTGATGGGCGTCGGCACGCTCGGCACGCATATCGCCCGCACGCTGGCCGGCTTCGGCTTCCCGGTGCGCGGCTGGAGCCGCACCGCGCGCGCGGTCGAGGGCGTGGTGGGCTTCCACGGCGATGCCGGCCGCACGCCGTTCCTGGACGGCCTGCGCGTGCTGGTCAATGTGCTGCCGCTGACGCCGCAGACCGAGAACATCCTGAACGGCGAACTGTTCGGCAAGCTGGCACAGGGCGCCTACGTGATCAACGTCGCGCGCGGCCAGCACCTGGTCGAATCCGACCTGCTCGCGGCGGTGCAGGCCGGCCAGATCGCGGGCGCCACGCTGGACGTGTTCCGCACCGAGCCGCTGCCCTCCGAACACCCGTTCTGGCAGGAGCCGCGCATCACCATTACGCCCCATATCTCGGCGCTGACGCTGCGCGAGGACAGCATCGCGCAGATTGCCGGCAAGATCCGCGCGCTGCGCGCCGGCCAGCCGATCGCGGGCGTGGTCGACCTGCAGCGCGGCTACTGACCCGCCATACCCGCCCCATACCCCACCGGATAAACGACAGGAGACAGCCATGACCATGCCTAACTACGTGAAGATCGTTGAAGTGGGCCCGCGCGACGGCCTGCAGAACGAAAAGGCAATGGTGCCGACGGACGTGAAGGTCGCGCTGATCAACCAGCTCACCGACGCCGGCTTCGTCAATATCGAGGCCGCCTCTTTCGTGTCGCCCAAATGGGTGCCGCAGATGGCCGACGGCGCCGACGTGATGGCGCGCATCCAGCGCCGCGCCGGCACGCTGTATTCGGCGCTGACGCCCAACATGAAGGGCTTCGAGGGCGCGATCGCGGCCGGCGCCGACGAGGTGGTGATCTTCGGCGCGGCCAGCGAGGCGTTCTCGCAGAAGAACATCAACTGCTCGATCGCCGAGTCGATCGAACGCTTCGCGCCGGTGGCGGCCGCGGCCAAGGAGCAGGGCGTGCGCCTGCGCGGCAGCATCTCGTGCGCGCTCGGCTGCCCCTACCAGGGCGAGGTGCCGGTCAGTTCGGTGGTCGACGTGGTGCGGCGCATGCGCGAGCTGGGCTGCGACGAGATCGACATCGCCGACACCATCGGCGTGGGCACGCCGGTGCGCGTGCAGGAAGTGATGCGCGCCGCGGCGGCGGAGTTTGCGCTGGACCGGATCTCCGGCCATTTCCACGACACCTACGGCCAGGCCCTGTCCAACATCCTGGCCAGCCTGGAAGTGGGCGTCGCGATCTTCCATGCCTCGGTCGCGGGCCTGGGCGGCTGCCCCTATGCCAAGGGCGCCACCGGCAATGTCGCCACCGAAGACGTGCTCTACATGCTGCACGGCATGGGCATCCACACCGGCATCGACCTGGAAGCGGTGGTGCGCGCCGGCGACTACATCTCGCAGGCGATCGGCCGCGCCAACAGTTCGCGCGTGGGCCGCGCCCTGCTGACCAAATGGGCCGCCGCCAGCGACGCGGCGCCGGCCTGCGTGTAAGGCAAGCGACCGCAAGCAGGAGCACGCATGACGATGCCTGATGAAGCGTTGCCCGAGTCCGCGCAGCGCGTGGCCGACCTGCTGGCCGGTCTGGGCCACGACCGGCCCGTGGTGATGCTGCCGGCGACCGGCAAGACCTCGGCCGAGGCCGCGGCGGGGCTGGGGTGCAGCGTGGCCGAAATCGCCAAGTCCATCATCTTCCGCCGCGTCGCCGACGATGCGCCGGTGCTGGTGATAGCCAGCGGCAGCAACCGCGTCGACGAGGCCAAGGTGGCCGCGCGCGTGGGCGCGCTGGGCAAGGCCGACGCGCGCTTCGTGCGCGACAAGACCGGCTATGCCATCGGCGGGGTCTGTCCGATCGGCCATGCGGTGGCGCCGGTGATGCTGCTGGACCAGGACCTGTTCCGCTATGACAGCCTGTGGGCCGCGGCCGGCCATCCGCACGCGGTGTTCAACCTGACCCCGCACCAGTTGCAGCAGATGACCGGGGCCGAAGTGGCCGATGTCGCAGCCGCCGCCGCTGGCACCTCCGGAGCCGCGGCATGAGCCCGGACCTGCGCCCCGGTCTGGCGTTCACCTGGCAATACACGGTGCCGCCCAAGGCCACGGTGCCGCGCCTGTATGACGATATCCCGGGCAGCGCCGAGATGCCCGACGTGCTGTCCACCGGCTACCTCGTCGGCATCATGGAGTGCGCCTGCCTGCAGATGCTGCGCGAGCACCTGGACTGGCCGCGCGAGCAGTCGCTCGGCACACTGGTCAGTTTCTCGCACCTGGCGCCAACGCCGCCGGGCATGGCGGTAACGGTCAGGGGCAAACTGGTCGAGGTCGACGGGCGCCGCCTGCGTTTCCAGCTGAGCGCGTGGGACGGCGAGGACAAGATCTCGGAGGGCGTGCACGAGCGCCACCTGATCGACGCCGGCCGCTTCAACCAGAAGGTCGCGGCCAAGGCCGCGCGCGCGGCTGGCTGAGTGGCAGGCGCGCGCAACGCCATGGCCATGATGCCGGCCTCGCCCACCCCCCGCGCCGCCGAATTGGCCAGGCAGGCCGACACCGCGATGCGGGCCGTGCCGGTGCCGTCGCCGTGCCGCAACGTCTGCCGCATGGACCCGTCCAGCGGTTATTGCGAGGGCTGCCTGCGCACCATCGAAGAGATTGCCGGCTGGTCGTCGGCCGGCGACGAGGACAAGCGCCGCATCTGGGCGCAACTGCCGCGGCGCGCCGCAGGGCTGGCCGGCGAGGAGACATCGTCGTGAGCGAAAGCATCGTGCCGCGCTTGCCGGCCACCCTGCGCGTATTCGAACGCGGCTGGCTGTCGGCCAACAACATCCTGTTTGCGGACGGCGACGATACCGCGCTGGTCGATACCGGCTATGTCACCCACGCGCCGCAGACGCTGGCGCTGGTGGCGTCCGCGCTGCGGGGCCGGCCGCTCGCGCGCGTGATCAACACCCATCTGCACTCCGACCACTGCGGCGGCAACGCCGCGCTGCAGGCGCGCTGGCAGCCGCGCACCGCGATCCCCGCGGCGGAGGCCGGCGCCGTGGCGGCGTGGGATACCGATGCGCTCAGCTACAAGGCCACCGGCCAGCAGTGCGACCGCTTTACCTTCGACAGCGTGCTCAACGACGGCGACACGCTGCGCCTGGGCGGCATCGACTGGCAAGTGGTGGCGGCCCCCGGCCACGACCCCCATGCGGTGATGCTGTTCGCGCCCGCCGAGCGCATCCTGATTTCCGGCGATGCGTTGTGGCAGAACGGTTTCGGCGTGATCTTTCCCGAACTGGAGGGCGAGAGCGGCTTCGCCGAACAGGCGGCCGTGCTGGCGCGTATCGCGCAGCTCGACGTGCGCGTGGTGATCCCCGGCCACGGCAGCGTGTTCACCGACGTCGCCGCGGCGGTCGAACGCGCGCAAGGGCGCCTCGCGTACCTGAGCGCCGACCCGGCGCGCAATGCCGCCCATGCGGTCAAGGTGCTGGTCAAATTCAAGCTGCTGGAAGCGCAGCGGATGACGCTGGCCGCATTGGCCGCGTGGATGGAGGCGGCGCCGCTGATGGCCCATATGCGCGAGCGCTTTATGCCGGGGCAGCAGATGGCGGAGATCTGCGCGCAGACGGTGGGAGCGCTGGCGCGGGTGGGAGCGGCGCAGGTCGAGGGGGAGTGGGTGGTGAATCGGGATTAGGTTTGTTCAATGTGTGTTGGGGATGGACGCGCCTGCCCGGTGCGTCCACGAAGTACCGCCCCGACCCGCACCGCAGCCTTGTCTTCAGAACGACGTCCTGAATCCCACCTTCACACTCCTGCCCGCCATCGGCGCGATATCCCGCAGGATCGATGCCGAGTTGCGCGCGTCCTGGTTGGTCAGGTTGTCGCCGCGCAGGTACACCAGCGTTTGCGTGCCCGCCACCTTGAACTTGTAGGTCAGCGCCAGGCTCAGCAGCGTGTAGGCATCGGTCGGCGTGTCGTTGGACGGCACGCGCGTCTGCTTGGCCGCGTAGGTGACATCCACGCGCGCGCCCCAGGGCCCGGCGCCATACACCAGCGCGCCGCCCAGGCGCAGCGGCGCCAGCCGCGGCAGCGGCTCGCCGGTGTCGCGGTTTTCGCCGCGCACGTAGTCGGCGCGCGCCTCGAAGTCCAGCGTGTCGCTGCTGGTCAGCATCTTCTGCAGCAGGCGCGTCTTGCCTTCGGCCTCGAAGCCGTACAGCGTCGCCGGCACGCCCAGGTACTGGAATTCGGGCAGCGCATCCGGGCTGCCGACTGCGACCACGTCGCCGGCCTCGTCGCGCGCGCGGCCGGTGGCGCTGAGCGCGAGGTAGTTGGCAAAGCGGCTGTAGTAGCCCGACACGCCGGCGCTGTGCGCGCCTGACTTGAAGCGCACGCCCAGGTCGATCGAGGTCGCGCGCTCCTTGTTGGCGTTGGGGTCGCCCACTTCCCAGGCGCCGGTGGCGACGTGGGGGCCGTTGGCGTACAGCTCGTAGAAGGTCGGCGCGCGTTCCGTGTAGGACAGGTTGCTGGTCAGCGACCACGCCGGGTTCATCTTGTACAGCAGGCCGGCCGAGGCGCTGGTGGCGTTGAAGCTGCGGCTGGCGTCGGCGAAGCGGTCGTTGCCGTTGGCGCTGGCCTTGACGCTGCTGTGGTCGAGCCGGCCGCCGAAGTTCAGCTTCAGGTCGCCGCCGGCCGTCAGGGGCAGTTCCTCGAATACGAACAGCGCGGCATTGTCGGTGTTGGTGCTGGGCACGAAGGCCTCCTCGCCCAGCGCCGAGAAGTTGGTGTGGCCGAACTGCGTGCCGACCACGCCGCTCAGGTTGCCGATCTTCGCGTGGCGGGCCTCGAAGCGAGCGTCCCAGCCGCGGTTCTTGAAGATGGTGCCGGTCTCGCCGTCCTCGATTTCGCGGTGCTCGTAGTCGGTGAAGCTGACCTTGCCCTTGACCGACTCGAACCAGCCGCCGGTATTGCCGGCCAGGTTGCGCGCTTCGCCTTCCAGCGCGAAGCGGTCCTGCTTCATCTTCAGCCGCACCGCGTCTTCGGCGGGCGTGCCGTAGTCGTTGCGATAGGCGCTGTAGTTGGCGCCGAGGAAGCCATCAGCCCAGGTGTAGGAGCCGCCCAGCGAGCCGCCCTGCTGGTCGGCGCTGGTATTGGGCAGGCGGCCGTAAGGTTCGGCCTCGCCGTCGGGCAGCGGCTCGGCGTTGCGCAGGCGGTCGCTGCGCGCGTAGCCGGGGATGCGCAGGTCGCTGGTCTTGCGCGCGAAGGCATCGGCGTGGACGGCAAACTTGCCGTTGCCGGCCTCGATCAGCGCGCTGGCGTTGCGGGCCTGGTCGCCGCCGGCGGTGGCGCTGGCATCGACCGCGCCACCGACGCCTTCGATCGGCTCCTTGGGGATGCGGTTGTCGATCACGTTGACCACGCCGCCGATGGCATTGCCGCCGTACATCAGCGCCGCCGGGCCACGCACGACTTCGATGCGCTCGGCCACCAGCGGATCCACCGGCACGGCGTGGTCGTAAGACAGCGTGGACGCGTCGACCGTGGTGCCGCCGTTCTGCAGCACCTTGATGCGGTCGCCGTCGAGCCCGCGGATCACCGGCCGGCTGGCGTTGGGGCCGAAGTAGGTGGACGACACCCCGGGCAGCTTGTCGAGGGTCTCGCCCAGCGTGCTGGCCTGGCGCACCGCCAGCGCGTCGCCGCCCAGCGTCGAGACCGGCGCCACCATCTCGTTCAGGTCGCTGCCCAGCGGGTTGGCGGTGACCACGACTTCGCGCAGCGTGGCGCCGGCCGGGGTCGCTGGAGCGGCGGCCGGGACGGCGGCGGGAGCGGCCTCGGCAGCCGGCGCCGTTGCGGTCTGCGCCAGCGCGGCGGGCGCCACCAGGGCGGTGGCGAGCGTGGCGGTCAGGGAGGCGGCAAGTGCCGCCAGCGGCGTCAGGCGCGGGGCGGCAGGCTGGGTGTAACGGCGGGCGGTGTAACGGTTCTTCGACATGGCGCGCGGAGCAATGCAGTGGCAATCGGCCCGGCTGGCACGGCGGCATCCGGCCAGGCGCGGCACACCCGCGATGGGGCATGGCGACGCGGCCGGCAGGGCGCGTATTCAGCTCGGAATGCGTAAGACGGCGGGTGCGCGGCGCTGGCCGCGTCCCGGATCAGGCGAGGGCGAAGGCCGGCGCCGGCGGGGCGCGCGATTGGAACGGATGGGAAGAGGGCAGGTCGGGCCAGCGCCAGGCCAGGCTGGCCGGCTTGACCGGCTTGCCGAAGGCGAGCTGCAACGGTGGCAACTGGCCGCAATGGGTGTCGGCGACGGTGGCGCCATCGAACAGCACGCACGAGTGCCCGCCGAAAACCTGCGCCAGCGGGTGGGGGTCAGTGTCGGACGCGGCGCTGGTGTCGGCAACCGTGGGGGTGCCGGCCGGTGCCAGCAGGCCGCCGTGGACGATGCGGTGGGTCAGCCCGGCATGCTGCGCGAGCAGCAGGCATAGCGCCAGCCACAGCGCGGACCAGAGGCCCGGGCCGTGCGCGCGCAAGCGGGCGAACCAGTCAGTGCGCATGGGGATGGCCGCCCGGGTGGCCGTGATCGTGGGCGGGGTCGCCGCAACCGCAGTCATCGCCATGGCTGTGATCGTGGCCGTGGTCGTGATCGTCGTCGAAATCCTCGACCCAGGCCGGGAACGGGTCCGGATAGGCGGCCCAGGCCTCCACCCCGGCGGCGCTCTCGGCATCGCTCAGCAGGCAGGCGTCGAGCCGGGCCTGCAGCGCGGCGTGGTCCAGGTCCAGGCCGATCAGCACCAGTTCCTGGCGGCGGTCGCCGAACGGTGCCGGGGCGCCGCCGTCATGCATGTCGGCTTCCACTTCCGCGCGTTCGGCGGCGTCGGCCGGCCATTCCGCCGGGTCCAGCGCCGCCCACCAGGCGCCGGCGCCGCCATGGCGGCAGACGCCGCCGGACTGGTTCCAGTCGCCCGCGGTCTCCATGCGGCTGGCCAGCCAGAACAGTCCTTTGGAGCGCAGCACGCTGCCATGCTCGCGCAGCCATTCGGTATGGATCAGGTCGGCGAAGCGTTGCGGGTGGAACGGGCGGCGGCGGCGGTAGACCAGCGTGGAGACGCCGCTGGCGGCGTCCGCCGCCGGCGCCTCGCCGCGCAGTGCAGCGAGCCAGCCGGCGCCATCGGCGGCGGCTTCGAAATCAAAGCGCCCGGTGCCCAGCACGCGCCCGGGCGGCACCTCGCCGAAGCGGGCTTCGACGATGTCGGCACGCGGGTTCAGCGCCTGCAGCGCCGCGCGCAGCCGCGTCAGCTCGGCGGCGCCGACGAGGTCGGCCTTGTTCAGCACGATCACGTCGCAGCCTTCGATCTGCGCCACCAGCACTTCGGCCACGGTGCGGTCGTCGTCCTGGCCCTGCGCCAGGCCACGGTCGGCGAGGAACTCGGCTTCGTTGAGGTCGTGCAGCACGGTGGCGGCATCGACCACGGTCACCAGCGTGTCGGGCTGCACGGCCGCGTCGGGCGCCGCGCCATGCTCGGCCTCGAACAGGAAGCCTTCGGCAATCGCCAGCGGCTCGTCCAGGCCGTCGGCCTCGACCATCAGCGCGTCGAAACGGCCCGTGGCGGCCAGCCTTGCGGCTTCGGCGAGCAGCGGCTCGCCCGACGGCAGCACCGTGGCCTCGCAGCCGGGCGGCAGCGAAGCCAGCGCTTGCCCGGCCTGCGCGCCGCAGATCAGCACGCCGACACGCCCGCCCGCGCCATGCGCGAGCAGGTGGTTCAGCAGCGTGGTCTTGCCGGCGCCCGGAAAACCGGACAGCACGGTGGCGGGCAGGCGATCAGCCATGGCAGCAGCAGGGAATGTGGAGGAGGCAACGCAGTGCGCAAAGGTAGCGGGCGCGCTGTTGCAACAAGGTTGCGAATTTACCAGAAAGGCCGCGGCTGCAACAGCCGGATGATTCTCAATGTCAGGCCGTGGCCATGGCGCGACAAGGGCTGGTGCGGGGCCCAAAAACAAACGGCCCGGGTACCCGGGCCGTCATGCCGCGCAGCCTGCGCCGGCTGGCCGGCGCGCCGTGCTTCAGTCGCCGAACAGCTTCTGGCGCAGTTCGCGGCGTTGCTGCGCTTCCAGCGACAGCGTCGCGGTGGGGCGCGCCAGCAGGCGCGGCACGCCGATCGGCTCGCCGGTTTCTTCGCACCAGCCGTAGTCGCCGGACTCGATGCGCTGCAGCGACTGCTCGACCTTCTTCAGCAGCTTGCGCTCGCGGTCGCGCGTGCGCAGTTCCAGCGCGTGTTCTTCCTCGATGGTGGCGCGGTCGGCCGGGTCCGGCACGATCACGGTTTCGCGCAGGTGCTCCGTGGTCTGGTCAGCGTTCTTCAGGATTTCGTCGCGCAGCTGTTCAAGGCGGTGCTTGAAGAAGGCGAGCTGCGCTTCGTTCATGTAATCCTTGTCGCTCATCTTCAGGATTTCAGCTTCAGTCAGAAGTTTGTTGCTGCTCATGGTTGCTGCTGATTCTCTTGTTGATGCGGCCGGCGGCGTCTCAGTCCGCGCGGGTGCGCTGTCCGCGCGCTTGCGCGCCACGGTTGTTTCACTCTGGCTGGCTGCAGTCTTGCTGCTTCGCGGGCCTCCCTTCCTTGCGCCCGCTTCGGCGTTCGCCGTACTGCCGCGGGGAGCGGGCGCGGCCTTCACAGGCTGCGCCTTGAGCGTCTCTGCCGCTGCACTACCAGTCTTGCTGCGGCTTTCTTTGGTCTTCGTTGCGGCTGTCATGGGGACACCTCTCTCTCGCGTCAGTCAGTGACGGCGCGCGTCGGGGTACCCCAAGCGGAACAGGCGGTCTCCGCACGAAGCACTGCGACCGCACCTGCTGGCGGCCTGCCTCATGCTGACGACAACCGCCGCCCTGCAAGTCCACCGGCAAGCGGTGGACCGGACACCGGCGGCGGGAAAAAGGTGCGCCACCGGTATCAAATCCGGCCTATTGTACTTGAACAAATTTTTCGGAGATATGGGGAAAACCGGCTGGCGCTTCGGTATTTCCCCGGTACCCCGAACGGGGGGCAGCCGCGCGGCGGTGTCGGAAGGGATGCCGCCCATGGGACGGCAGGCGCACTCAGGCCAGGCAGTTCTCCAGGCCTTTGAGGATGGCGTCGCGGGGCAGGTCCACGCCGATGAACACCATGCGCGTGCCCGGGGTTTCGTCTTCCCACTTGGCACCGATGTCGCTGCCCATCAGCTGGTGAACGCCCTGGAACACCACTTTGCGGTCCACCCCCTCCATATATAGTACGCCCTTGTAGCGCAACAGTTTTTCCCCGTAAACCGCGAGGATTCCGGACAGGAATTCTTCCAGCTTGCCGTAGTGGAACGGCTTGTCGCTGCGGAACACGAACGACGCGATGCGGTCGGTGTGATGATGGTGGTGATGGTGGTCGTGCGCATGGCCGTGGGCGTGCCCATGGTCGTGGCCGTGATCATGGCCGCAGTCGGCGCCGCAATGCTCGCCGTGTTCGTGGTCATGCTCGTGGTCTTGTTCCTCGGCGCGCAGGAATTCGGGGTCGATCTCGAGCTTGGCGTTCAGGTTGAAGCCGCGCAGGTCGAAGATGGTGTCGATCGGGGCCTCGCCGAAATTAACCAGGCGGATCGGCGCGCGCGGGTTCATATGCAGCAGGCGGTGGCGCAGCTCGGCCACGTCGCCTTCGCTGACCAGGTCGGACTTGGTGATGAAGATGGCATCGGCAAAGCCGACCTGGCGCTGCGCCTCTTCCTGCTGGTCCAGCTGCAGGTGGGCATGCTTGGCGTCGACCAGCGTGATCACTGCGTCTAGCAGGTAGCGCGAGGCGATTTCCTCGTCCATGAAAAAGGTCTGCGCCACCGGGCCCGGGTTGGCCACGCCGGTGGTCTCGATCACCACGCGGTCGAAGTCGATCTCGCCGGCGTCGCGGCGCGTCAGCAGCGTCGACAGCGCCTGCACCAGGTCACCGCGGATGGTGCAGCAGATGCAGCCGTTGCTCATCTGCACGATCTGCTCGCGGCCATCCTGTACCAGGATCTCGTTGTCGATGTTCTCTTCGCCGAACTCGTTCTCGATCACGGCGATCTTCATGCCGTGCTGCTCGTTCAGGATGCGCTTGAGCAGGGTGGTCTTGCCGCTGCCGAGGAAGCCGGTCAGGATCGTGACCGGAATCAGTTTGGACATTGTTGGTTCTCCGGGAAATGAGTGCCGGTCAGTGGGCGGTGCGCGAACGCTTGCCGCACTCGGCGCAGACGCCGTTCACGGTCAGTTCGACATGTTCGATGGCAAAGCCGCTGGGCACGCGCGGCGCGGCCGGCTGCGCCGGGGCGGCGGCATCGTCGAGGCAGAAGGTGCGGTCACAGCGGGTGCAGTGGAAATGGCTGTGCTGGCGATGCTCCTGCGCGCGCGCGGCCTCGTGCTCGACCAGGCTGAAGCGGAACACGCGGTCGTTGCCGGCGCGCTTCTGCGCCACGCCCTGGTCCACCAGCCAGTCCAGCACGCGGTAGACGGTGACGCGGTCGATGGTCTCGCCGGCCTCGGGCAGCCGGTCGATCACGGCCTGGTGCGTCAGCGCCTCGTCGCTGCCGATCAGGCACGCCAGGATGCACAGCCGCGGCTGGGTCACGCGCGCGCCCAGCCGGCGCAGGCGCTCATGGGCGGCCTCCAGGGCCGCCGGGGTCGGGATTGCCGGTTCCGGCGCCATGGCCGGCCGGTCCGGACTGGGACGGGTCATGGCCGGATTTAACCATAGCCCTACGGTTGTTGCAATTCAGTTGCGTCAGCCGCGACGGCGGATTGCGCCTATGATCGGCACAGGACCACCTGAGCGGAGACCCCCATGCTGAATGACGCGAGCGCGCTGCTGTTCCCGAATTTCGAACCGTTCCGGCAACAGGTCGGCGAGGTCGAGATCGCCGGGGTGCGGGGCGGCTCGGGGCCGCCGCTGCTGCTGCTGCACGGCCACCCGCAAAGCCACCTGATCTGGCACCGGGTGGCGCCCGCGCTGGCCGACCACTTCACCGTGATCGCCACCGACCTGCGCGGCTACGGCAGCAGTGCGGCGCCGCCCGGCAATGCCGGCCACGAGCGCTACAGCAAGCGCACCATGGCGCAGGACCAGGTGGCGCTGATGGCGGCCCTCGGTTTCCATCGCTTTGCGCTATGCGGCCATGACCGCGGCGCGCGCGTCTCGCACCGGCTCTGCCTGGACCACCCCGAGGCGGTCAGCCGCGCCATGCTGCTCGACATCGCGCCCACGCTGGCCATGTACGAGCGCACCAGCATGGCCTTTGCCGCGGCCTACTGGCACTGGTTCTTCCTGATCCAGCCGGCGCCGTTCCCCGAGACCCTGATCAATGCCGAGCCCGATTTCTATATCCAGAAGCTGATGGGCCTGCGTCACGCAGGCCTGGCGGCGTTCGCGCCCGACGCGATGGCCGCCTACACCGCGGCAATGCGCGACCCGGCGCGCGTGCACGCCATGTGCGAGGACTACCGCGCCGCCGCCACCATCGACCTCGAGCACGACCGCGCCGAGCGCGAGGCCGGGCGCCGCCTGGCGCTGCCGCTGCGCGTGCTGTGGGGCGAGCACGGCGTGGTGGCGCGCTGCTTCGAGCCGCTGGCGCTGTGGCAGGAGGTGGCCGCCGACGTAAACGGGCGCGCGCTGCCCTGCGGCCATTACATCCCCGAGGAAGCCCCCGAGCCGCTGCTGGAGGAAATGCTCGGTTTCTTCCGCTAGCCGGCGGCGGCTGTCGCGAAACGCGGACTTTGTGGGCGATTGCTGCCATAACTTTCCCGTTTCACGCCATATGCCGCGGATTGCAGGCGGGTTAGCCCCTATACCTGGGCATTGTCTGGTGTTGCTAACATCATCCTCGCCCTTGCGGTTTACGGCAGCGGCAGCGGCGCCAGCCGGTCACGGTGCAAACGCGGCGAGTGAGACCGCGCCAGAGTTCCCCGCGCGAGCAGGGCTCCAGCCGGCGGCAAGGCATTGCATGACGGGTATTGAAGGAACCAGGAGAAGAGAGCATGAAACGAGTGGCAAAGACGATCGCGGCCGCGCTGGCAATCGGCGCGATGGGCATGGCGGCAGGCGCGTACGCGCAGGAATTCCCGGGCGGCAAGCCGATTTCGGCCGTGGTGCCGTTCTCTGCGGGCGGCCCGACCGACAAGGTCTCGCGCGAGTTGACCGCGATCATGTCCAAGCACCTGGGCGCGACCATCGTGATCGAAAACCTGGGCGGCGCCGGTGGCACCATCGGCGCCAAGAAGGTGGCCCAGTCCAAGAACGACGGCCACACCGTGCTGATCCACCATATCGGCATGGCCACGGCCCCGGCGCTGTACCGCAACCTGGGCTTCGATCCGCTCAAGGACTTCGAGATGGTCGGCGAGATCGCCGACGTGCCGATGATCCTGGTCGGCAACAAGTCGCTGCCGCCAAACAGCTTCAAGGAACTGCTGCCGTACATCAAGGCCAACGCTGCCAAGTTGTCGCTGGCCAATGCCGGCATCGGTTCGGCCTCGCACCTGTGCGGGCTGCTGTTCCAGAGCGCGATCCAGACCGAGCTGACCACGGTGCCGTACAAGGGCGCGGCTCCGGCGCTGACGGATATCCTCGGCGGCCAGGTCAACCTGCTGTGCGACCAGACCACCAACCTGGCTGGCCACCTGAAGGCGCATTCGGTCAAGGCGTACGCCGCCATGCAGGCAAAACGCGTGGAAGCGTTCAAGGACGTCCCGACCGCGGCGGAGCAGGGCATGCCCAATGTGGAAGTCAAGGTCTGGCACGCCATGTACGCGCCCAAGGGCACGCCCAAGCCGGTGATCGACAAGCTGTCGGCCGCGCTGCAGAAGGCCGTGGCCGACCCGGCGTTCCGCGCCAAGATGGCCGAGCTGGGCGCCGAAGCGGTGCCGGCGCAGCGCGCCACGCCTGAATCGCTGCGCACCTACCTGAGCGCAGAGATCAACAAGTGGACCCCGGTGATCAAGAAGGCCGGCGTCTATGCGGATTGATCCGATGGAGTGATGCATGCGGCGCGCTGGCCTGCCGGCCGGTGCGTTGTGCCGAAGGGCCATGCCTTGCGCATGGCCCTTTTTGTTTGCGGGGCGGCGCGACCAGCGGTGGCGGGCATCCTATATTGGTCAGACTGCCGCCGCCGGCGAGGTGCGCGACAGGCCTTGAAACCGTGCCGGGGCGTCGCCAACTACGGTCCTGACATATTCACGGAAGCCACCATGGAACAGTATCACGGCACTACCATCGTCAGCGTCCGCCGCGGCAATCAGGTCGCGCTGGGCGGTGATGGTCAGGTCACGCTCGGCAATATCGTGATGAAGGGCACCGCGCGCAAGGTGCGCCGCATCTACAACGGCAAGGTGCTGGTCGGGTTTGCCGGCAGCACCGCCGACGCTTTCTCGCTGCTGGACCGCTTCGAGGCCAAGCTGGAGAAATACCAGGGCAACCTGACGCGCGCCGCGGTCGACCTCGCCAAGGACTGGCGCTCGGACCGCGCGCTGCGCCGGCTCGAGGCCATGCTGATCACCGCCGACCGCGATACCACGCTGGTCATCACCGGCAACGGCGACGTGCTGGATCCCGAAGGCGGCATCGCCGCGATCGGCTCGGGTGGCGCCTATGCGCAGTCGGCGGCCAAGGCGCTGATGGAGAACACCGAGATGGCGCCGAAGGACGTGGTCGAAAAAGCGCTGACCATCGCCGGCGAGCTCTGCATCTATACCAACACCAATTTCGTCATCGAGACGCTGGAATAAGCCGCTGGCACCAGCGGGGGCCGGCGTACGCCCCCCGCGCACCGCGCCCCAACTGAACGGATACCATGTCGCACACCATGACCCCGTCGGAAATCGTTTCCGAACTCGACAAGCACATCATCGGCCAGAACAAGGCCAAGAAGGCCGTGGCGGTGGCGCTGCGCAACCGCTGGCGGCGCCAGCAGGTGGCCGAGCCCCTGCGCCAGGAAATCACCCCGAAGAACATCCTGATGATCGGGCCGACCGGTGTCGGCAAGACCGAGATCGCACGGCGCCTGGCCAAGCTGGCCGATGCGCCGTTCATCAAGATCGAGGCCACCAAGTTCACCGAGGTGGGCTATGTCGGCCGCGACGTTGACACCATCGTGCGCGACCTCGCCGAGATGGCGATCAAGCAGACGCGCGAATCCGAGATGAAGAAGGTGCGCACCAAGGCCGAGGACGCCGCCGAAGACCGGCTGCTCGACGTGCTGCTGCCGCCGCCGCGCGACATCGGCTTCTCGCAGCCGGAAGAGAAGGATTCCAACACCCGCCAGGTGTTCCGCAAGAAGCTGCGCGAAGGCCAGCTCGACGACAAGGACATCGAGCTCGAGGTCTCCGCCGGCATGCCGAGCATGGACATCATGGGCCCGCCGGGCATGGAAGACATGACCGAGCAGATCCGCACCATGTTTGCCGGCCTGGGCCAGGGCAAGAAGGCGCGCCGCAAGATGAAGGTCAAGGAAGCGTTCAAGCTGCTGATCGACGAAGAGGCCGCCAAGCTGGTCAACGACGAGGAGCTCAAGCACAAGGCCATCGCCAACGTCGAGCAGAACGGCATCGTGTTCCTGGACGAGATCGACAAGATCGCCAGCCGCAGCGATATCGGCGGCGGCGAAGTGTCGCGCCAGGGCGTGCAGCGCGACCTGCTGCCACTGGTCGAGGGCACCACGGTCAACACCAAGTACGGCATGATCAAGACCGACCATATCCTGTTCATCGCCTCGGGCGCGTTCCACCTGTCCAAGCCGAGCGACCTGATCCCCGAGCTGCAAGGCCGCTTCCCGATCCGCGTGGAACTGGAATCGCTGTCGGTGCAGGACTTCGAGGCCATCCTGACGCAGACCGATGCCAGCCTGACCAAGCAATACCAGGCGCTGCTGAACACCGAGGAGGTCAACCTGGTGTTCGCGCCGGACGGCATCCGCCGGCTCGCCGAGATCGCGTTCTCGGTCAACGAGAAGGTCGAGAACATCGGTGCGCGCCGTCTCTACACGGTGATGGAGCGGCTGCTGGAAGACCTGTCGTTCCACGCCAGCAAATCATCCGGCGAGACCGTGACCATCGACGCGGCGTATGTCGAGGAACGCCTGGGCGACCTCGCCGGCAACGAGGACCTGTCGCGCTACGTGCTGTAAAGCCCGCAGCCGGCCAAACGAAGGCGCACCGCGGTGCGCCTTTTTTCATGTCCGTGCGTTTCGACCTGCCACATCGCGGTAAGGCTCGTAAGCAATGGTAAGCCCGCTGGCCGGCGTTGCCGTGCAATGCGACCCTTGCGCACCTTGACGGTCGATTGACCGGTGCGGGAGCCACCGCATCCCCCTCAACCCACTGGCAGGAGAAATCACATGGTCCATTACAAGACCCGCCGGGTGGTGCTCGCCACGGGCGGCCTGCTGGCCGCGCTGGCAGCCGCCACGGCCTTCCTTTGCATCCGTCCGGCGATCCCGGCGGCCGAAGCCGCGCAATCGGGCACCCTGGGCGCGGCCGCCGCCGCGGCGGCAACGCTGGCGCTGGATTCGGGCGCGCTGTTCACGCTGGCGGACCGCCATGCCGGCGATGCCATGCGCATCGCCGACAGCGGCGCGCCGCCGGACGGTACCGACGGCCTGGACTGGGACTACGTCCAGTTGCGCCTGTAAGGCGGCGCCATGCCACGCCATGCAAAAGGCCGCGCACGTGCGCGGCCTTTTGCATTGGGGGACCCGTTCAGCGCTTCAGCGTGATACCGGCCGCTTGCCGAGCTTGCGCTGCAAGGTGCGCCGGTGCATGTTCAGCGCGCGCGCCGTCGCGGAGATATTGCCGCCATGTTCGGCCAGCACGCGCTGGATATGCTCCCATTCCAGCCGCGCCACCGACAGCGGCACCGGTTCTTCCAGCGCGGCCTGCGCCGCGTCTTCCGACACGCCCGCCATCAGCGCGGTCAGGATCGAATCGACATTGGCCGGCTTGGCCAGGTATTCATCGGCGCCCTGTTTGACCGCCGCCACCGCGGTGGCGATGCTGGCGTAGCCGGTCAGGATCAGGATGCGCGCGTCGGGCAGGGCCTGGCGCAGTGGTGCCACCAGCTGCAGCCCGGACTCGGCGGGCGCGGTGCTGCCGGATTCAGGCGGTGGCTCCAGGTGCAGGTCAAGCGTGACGTAGGCAAAGTCGGTGCGCGCCGCCAGCGCCAGTGCGGTGCGGCCGTCGTGCGCCACCGCCACGGCATAGCCGCGGCGCGTCAGCGCGCGCGCCAGCGTGCCGGCAAAGACTTCGTCGTCGTCGATCACCAGGAAGGGCGTGCCGGCCGGTGCGGTGGCTTCGGGTACCGGGGAGAGGGGTTCGGTCATAAGGCAGAGGGCACGGTGGCGGCGGGGGCCGCCGATGCGGAAAGCGAGGAGAGCGCCGGCAGGCGCAGTTCGGCGACGGTGCCGCCGCCAGGGCGGTCATGCCAGGCGAGTTCGCCGCCCATCTGGCGGGCGGCGCTTTGCGCCAGGTACAGGCCGATGCCCTGGCCGCCATGCTGGCTGGCCACCGGAGTTTCGCCGAGCTGGCCGCGCAGCGCTTCGGGGATGCCGTCGCCGTGGTCCGCGACGCGGAACGACAGCCACGGCGCGGTGTTGCCCGGGGCCATGGCGATCTGCAACTGCAGCGGCTGCGCGCCGCGTCCGGCAGCCTGCTGGCTGCGCGCGGCGTTGTCCAGCAGGATGGTCAGGATCTGGCCCACGCGCGCGGCTTCCACCGCCTGTGCGCCGGCGCCCGGCGTGGCCACCGCCTGCAGGCTGGCATTGGGATGGCGCAGCTGCCAGCGCTCGGCAAACGCCGGCAGCCAGCCGTCGATGCGCTGCGGCGCCAGCGTGGCGGGGTCTTCGCGCAGCCGCGCCAGCGTCGAGCGGCACAGCGCCAGCTGCTGCTCCATGGTTTGCAGGTCGGGCAGATAGCCGCTGATGGCGGTGGCGCCGCGGCCAGGGTCGGAGGCATCGGCGCGCAGCTCGCCGGCAATGACTGCCAGTGTGGCCAGCGGCGTGCCGATCTCGTGCGCGACCGCGGCGGCCTGGCCGTTCAGGTCTTCGACGCGCGCTTCGCGCAGCAGCTGCTCGCGCGCCAGGTTCAGCTGCGCTTCGCGCTGGCGCAGCACGCCCGACAGGCGCGCCACGAACAGCGCGATCATCACCGCGCTGGCGACGAAGTTCAGCCACATGCCGGCCAGGTGGTAGGTCACCGCGTTGTCCGGGTTGTGCAGGTCCAGCGGCACGTATTCGATCAGCAGCACCGTGTAGCAGGCCAGCGCGTACAGCGCCAGCGCAATCACCTGGCGCCACGGCAGGATGGCCGCGGCGATGGCCAGCCCCGGCAGGTAGAACGAGACGAACGGGTTGGTCGCGCCGCCGGTATAGAACAGGATCGCCGACAGCGCGGTCAGGTCCACCAGCAGCTGGCCCATCAGCTCGGCCTCGCCGGGCGCGCTGTTGCGCCGCGTGTGCTGGCGCAGCCGCAGCCCGGTGAGCAGGTTGAATAGCGCCTGCAGCCCCAGCACCACCAGCAGTGGGGTGTAAGGCAGGCGGATGCCGGCAATCGGCTCGCACACCAGCACGGTCAGCGCCTGCCCGCCCAGCAGCGCCCAGCGCAGCCAGAACAGCCGGCGCAGCGTGACCTGGCCATGGCGTGCCGAACTGCCGGCCGGCAGGGGCGACAGGAACGGGAAGTCGGGCAGGCGGGTCATGGCTGGGGCAGGGCGCATGGCGCGAGTGTATCAATGCCGCCGCGGGGCGCCGGCGCGTGCGACACCTTGCCGCATTGGCGCGTTGCCGCGCCGGCTGCCAGACTGGCTGGTTGCGTTGTCGATCGGGCGTGCCGGGCGGCCACGGCGGGCTCGGGCATGGGCGGTCCCCGCATGGTCTAATGTCTGCTTTCAGGAGAGCCTTTGATGCAAGCCAAATTCCGTCCGGCCACGCTGGCCGCTTCCTTTGCCCTGGCCGCCACGCTCGCATCGGGCGCCGCATTGGCCCAGGTCGATGTCAGCAACGCCTGGGTGCGCGGCACGGTGCCGACCCAGACCGCTTCGGGCGCCTTCATGGTGCTGCACGCGCACCAGGACGCAAAGCTGGTCGGCGTCTCGTCGCCGGTGGCTTCGGCCGAGCTGCACGAGATGAAAATGGAAGGCAACGTGATGCGCATGCGCCAGCTCAAGTCGCTGGACCTGCCCGGGATGCAGAACGTCGAACTGAAGCCGGGCGGCTACCACGTGATGCTGACGGACCTGAAGGGCCAGCTCAAGCCCGGCGATACGGTACCCATCACGCTCAAGATCGAACAGGGCGGCAAGGTGGTCGAGCAGAAGGTCACGGCCGAAGTGCGCAGCATGGTGCCGGCTGCCGCGGGTGGTCATGCCGGGCACGGCGACCACAAGCACTGACCGGCTGGCCAGCTGACTGGCCGGCGCCGCGCCGTCAGCCGCGCAGGCTGATCGGCTCGTCCGCTTCCGGGCTCGACGCCGCCGCCAGCACGCGCTCGCGCAGCCAGGCGTGGGCGGGATCGGCCTCGGTGCGCTGGTGCCAGATCATGGTGAAGGTGAAATCGTCCAGCGCGAACGGCGGCGCGAACACGGCATAGCGCGGGTCGTCCTCGAGCGCGGCCAGGCTGCGGCGCGCGGTGGTCAGCACCAGGTTGGTCCCGGCGATCAGCGCCGGCGCCACGCTCCAGTGCGGCACCACGCAGGCGATCTTGCGCCGTCCCCCCAGCTTGGCCACGGCCGTGTCGATCGCATCCATGCGTTCGCTGTGCGTGGCCACCAGCACGTGCGAGCGCGCCAGGTAGGCCACCTGGTCGAGCCGGCCGGTATCGCGCACGGTGGCGGCATCGACCGCGCAGGCATAGCTTTCGCGGAACAGCTCGGCGGACTGCACGCCTTCGGGCTGGTGGCTGAACACCCCCAGCGCCATGTCGATCTCGCCATCGGCCACCTGCGCGGTCATGCCCTCGCGGCTGGCCTGCGACACCACCAGGTCGATATTGGGCGCGGCCTTGCGCACCGCGCGCAGCAGCCGCGGCAGCACCACCAGCGCGCCGTAATCGGACATCGCCAGCCGGAAGCTGCGCCGCGCGGTGGCCGGCTGGAAGCCGCTCGGCCCCAGCAGGATGCGCACCTGCGCCAGCGCCTCGGCCAGCGGCCCCGACAGCTCGTGCGCGCGCGCGCTCAGCACCAGCCCGCCCTTGCCGCGCACCAGGATCGGGTCGTCGAGCAGTTGCCGCAGGCGCCCGAGCGCATGGCTGACCGCCGGCTGGCTCAGGTGCAGCCGCAGCGCGGCGCGGGAGATATGGCGCTCCGCCAGCAGCGCTTCCAGCACCACCAGCAGGTTGAGGTCGATTCCGCGTAGGCTATTCATTCGGCGAATATTAAACGTACGAAAGCAGAATTGGAAATTCGCAAAGCGATATTTCAAACTGCTGGCATCGCATCTTGCCCTATGGAGCGCGCCATGTCAGGCACCCCGCTGTCGTTTTCGATCCCGGCATCGCTGTGGCTGCCGCTTGGCACCGCCGTGCTGGCCGGTGCCGCGATCCCGTTCCAGGCCGGGGCCAACGCCACGCTTGGACGCATGCTTGGCCATCCGCTGTCGGCCACGCTGGTGTCGCTGCTGGTCAGCCTGGTAGCGCTGCTGCCGGTGCTGTGGCTGATGCGGGTGCCGCTGCCGTCGCCGGCGGCACTGGCGCAGGCCCCGGCCTGGCTGTGGAGCGGCGGGGTGCTGGGGGTGTTCTATATCTCGGCCGCGCTGATCATGGCGCCCCGGCTGGGGGCCGCCGGCTTCATTGCCGCGGCGGTGGCCGGGCAGGTGGTGGCCGCACTGGTGGTGGACCAGTTCGGCCTGGCCGGGTTTGCGGTGCGCGCGCTGACACCGGCGCGGCTGGCCGGCGCCGCGCTGATCGTGGCCGGGATGCTGGCGCTGCAGTGGGACAGCGGCGCGGCCGCCGCGCCGGCGCGTCAGCCGGCCGCCGGATCGGGTACGGAAGCGGGTGCGGATTCCGGCGTCTGACCAGCCTGCCGCGCCGCCAGGCACGCCGGACACAGGCAGTGCTGGCCCGGCACGATCTGCCGCGCCGGCAGCAGCGGCTGGCTGGCGCACCAGCACTCGGGAAGTCCCGCCACGTAGCCGCAGACAAAGCCGGCGCCGCAGCGGCTGCAATGTTCGACTGGTCGCAACTGGCCGGTCAGCACCGCGGCGGCGTCGCTCATGGCCGCCCCCGCGGCGGTGGCGGCATGGACGGGATTCGGTCGGGCGAGCGGCAGATGGCTGCGGGCATGGTGGCAAGGACTCGGGAACACTGTGGTGCGGCGCAGGCCAAATGGCTGAGAAGGCGATGCGCCTGTTGCATCGACGGAACGCGCCGGTGCCCCGCAGGGCGCTTGCAGCCGGTTCGCCGTGCCCGGTTGGGCCGGCGCGCTTTCGCCCCGCGCGGTTTCTTGTAAAATCGGCGCCTGCCGTGGCCGGATGGCGCACTTTCGGGCGATCCCCGGAGGCGATCCGTCGGGCTTCCCCCCGGGGATGCGGCCGCTTAGCCATCATACCTGTTGATTCTCACGGATGTCCCCCATGAACGCCGACAACCCTGGGCCTGCCGCGACCGCGGTGGCCGCCATTGCTCCCGCACTGAAAGCCGAGATCCTCGCCGAGGCCCTGCCGTATATCCGCAAGTTCCACGGCAAGACCATCGTGGTCAAGTACGGCGGCAATGCCATGACCGAAGAGAAGCTCAAGCACGGCTTCGCGCGCGACGTGATCCTGCTGAAGCTGGTCGGCATGAACCCGGTGGTGGTGCACGGCGGCGGCCCGCAGATCGACGAGGCGCTGAAGAAGGTGGGCAAGGTCGGCACCTTTGTGCAGGGCATGCGCGTCACCGACGAAGAGACCATGGAAGTGGTCGAGTGGGTGCTGGGCGGCGAAGTCCAGCAGGACATCGTGATGCTGATCAACCAGTACGGCGGCCAGGCCGTCGGCCTGACCGGCAAGGACGGCGGCCTGATCCGCGCCAAGCGCCTGCAAATGCCTGACCGCGAGAACCCGGGCGCGTTCATCGACATCGGCTATGTCGGCGACATCGAGGCGATCAACCCGGCGGTGGTCAAGGCGCTGCAGGACGACGCCTTCATCCCGGTGATCTCGCCGATCGGCTTCTCCGACGACGGCCAGGCCTACAACATCAACGCCGACGTGGTCGCCGGCAAGATGGCCGAGATCCTCAAGGCCGAGAAGCTGGTGATGATGACCAACATCCCGGGCGTGATGGACAAGAAGGGCAACCTGCTGACCGACCTGTCCGCGCGCGAGATCGAGGAGTTGTTCGCCGACGGCACCATCTCGGGCGGCATGCTGCCGAAGATTTCGTCGGCGCTGGACGCGGCCAAGAGCGGCGTGCATTCGGTGCACATCATCGACGGCCGCATCGAGCATTCGCTGCTGCTGGAAATCCTGACCGAGCAGGCCTTCGGCACCATGATCCGCTCGCACTGAGCGGAGCCCCGGGCGGCGCCGGCCACGGCCGGCCTCCCCGGCACATCCCAACCCCCTCCGAGTTGCCCGGCGTGCCTTCCAGTCTTCCCTCACCGCGCCGTGTCCGCGCTCGCCTCTGCCGCCGCCCCGCGGGCGATACCTCGGGCGGCACGGTCTGGCTGTTCGATCTCGACAACACGCTGCACGACGCCTCGCACGCGATCTTCCCGGAGATCAACCGGCTGATGACCGCCTACGTGGCGCGCGTGCTCGGCTGCGACGAGGCCACCGCCAGCCGCGTGCGCGTGGACTACTGGCAGCGCTACGGCGCCACGCTGCTCGGCATGATCCGACACCACGGCGTCGACCCGGCGGACTTCCTGCGCGCCGCGCATGAATTCCCAACGCTGGCCGAGATGGTGCGGGTGAGGCGCGGCCTGGCCGCGCACCTGCGGCGCCTGCCCGGGCGCAAGATCCTGGTCACCAACGCGCCGCAGGACTATGCGCGCGCGGTGCTGGAAGTCGCGGGCATCCGCCATTGCTTCGAGCGCGTGGTGGCGATCGAGCAGATGTGGGTGCACGGCCACCTGCGGCCCAAGCCGGACCGCCGCATGCTGCGCCGGCTGCTGGCGCAGGCGCGCATCGCGCCGCATCGCGCGGTGCTGGTCGAAGACACCGTGTCGCATCTCAAGCGCTACGCCGGCACCGGCATCCGCACCGCATGGGTGACCGGCTACCTGCGCACGGTCGCGCCGTCGCGTCCGCACGTGGTGCCCCCCGCGCCCGCAACCGGACACGACGATGGCAGCCGGCGCGACGCCGCGGTGCGCTCGACGCTGGAGGCCGAGGACCGCCGCCATGCCGGCCATGCCGTGCAGGAGCGCTCGGTGACGCTGGTGGCCGCCGAGACCCAGGCACCGCAGGCGCAGCCCGCCAACGTGCCGCGGGTGCGCGCCCGCGTGCCGAACCGGCCGGCCTATGTGGACATAAAAGTACAATCGATGCATCAACTCCAACGACGAATGCGGAGAACCGGGTCATGACGCAAAGCAACGGGCGCGAACCAGAAGCGGCCATTACGGGCAGCGAGCCGGACGCCGACCAGCAGCCGGCGGCGCCGGCGCGCAAGCGTCCGCGCCCCGGCGAGCGCCGCGTGCAGATCCTGCAGACGCTGGCGACCATGCTGGAGCACCCGCGCGGGGAAAAGATCACCACCGCGGCGCTGGCCGCGCGCCTGAGCGTGTCCGAGGCGGCGCTGTACCGGCATTTCGCCAGCAAGGCGCAGATGTACGAGGGGCTGATCGGCTTTATCGAGCAGACCGTGTTCGGCCTGATCAACCAGATCACCGACAAGGAAGAGCACGGCCTGCGCCAGGCGCATGCGATCGTGCGCATGCTGCTGTCGTTCGCGGAAAAGAACCCCGGCATGACGCGCGTGCTGACCGGCGAGGCCCTGGTGGGCGAGCACGAACGGCTGCAGGAGCGCATCAACCAGGTGGTGGACCGCATCGAGGCGTCGCTGCGCCAGTGCCTGAAGGTTGCGGTGACCCAGGCCGCGTTTCCGGCGGATGCCGATATTCCCGCGCGCGCCGCGCTGATCATGGCGGCGGTGCAGGGCCAGTGGCACCGCTATGCCAAGAGCGGTTTCCGCAAGTCGCCGTCGGACCATGCCGAGGCGCATCTGCGCGTGCTGCTGGGCTGAATGCAACCAGCCGGGCCGATTGCTCTATAATTCCCCGGTCGCGCCGATTTGATGACTGGCTTGCGGGCGCGCGGCAGCCACGGACAGGGTCCCGATGGCTCGCCACTATAAATGCGGCTAAAGAGGTTGGGTCGGCGCCCCATGCCACCACGGCAGTGGATGGCGCCGGCACGCGGAATCCCGCAAGGAATCCAGCGAATCCCGACTTGGCTGCGATGCTTGATACGCAAATGCCGGTCGGGTTTTTTTATGCCCGTTCGCCACGGGCCGGATTCCATGACTGATGTCGCCCTGCCGACCGCCGCGCCTGCCGCGTTCGACCTGCCGCCCGATTCGGTCGGCGTGGTCGCGCCGCAGCGCATGCACTTTGCCGAGCCGCTGAAGCTGCGCAACGGCTCGTCCATCGCCGGCTACGACCTGATGGTCGAGACCTACGGCACGCTCAACGCGGACCGCTCCAACGCGGTGCTGGTCTGCCACGCGCTGAACGCCTCGCACCATGTCGCCGGCGTCTATGCCGACGCCCCGCGCGACGTGGGCTGGTGGGACAACATGGTCGGCCCCGGCAAGCCGCTCGATACCAACCGCTTCTTCGTCATCGGCGTCAACAACCTGGGCTCGTGCTTCGGCTCGACCGGGCCGATGAGCCTGAACCCGGCCACCGGCGCCCCCTATGGCGCGGCCTTTCCGGTGGTCACGGTGGAAGACTGGGTCAATGCGCAGGCGCGCGTGGCCGACGTCTTCGGCATCACGCAGTTTGCCGCGGTGATGGGCGGCAGCCTCGGCGGCATGCAGGCGGTGGCCTGGAGCCTGATGTACCCGGAGCGCCTGCGCCATTGCATCGTGATCGCCTCCACGCCCAAGCTGTCGGCGCAGAATATCGCCTTCAACGAGGTGGCGCGCAGCGCGATCCTGTCGGATCCCGACTTCCACGGCGGCAACTACTACGCGCATGGCGTCAAGCCCAAGCGCGGCTTGCGCGTGGCGCGCATGATCGGCCATATCACCTACCTGTCGGACGAGGACATGGCCGAGAAATTCGGTCGCGAGCTCAAGAGCGAGGACATCCGCTTCTCGTTCGACGTCGAATTCCAGGTGGAAAGCTACCTGCGCTACCAGGGCGACAAGTTCGCCGAGTACTTCGACGCCAACACCTACCTGCTGATCACGCGCGCGCTCGACTACTTCGATCCCGCGCTGGCCCACGGGGGCGACCTGACCCGCGCGATGGCGCAGACCAGGGCCAGCTTCCTGGTGGCCAGCTTCGGCACGGACTGGCGTTTCGCCCCCAGCCGCAGCCGCGAGCTGGTCAAGGCGCTGCTGGACAACAAGCGCCCGGTCTCGTACGCCGAGATCGACGCACCGCACGGCCACGACGCCTTCCTGCTCGACGACCCGCGCTATCACAACCTGATGCGCGCCTACTACGACCGCATCGCGGAGGAGATCGGCGCATGAACGCCCTGGCCAATCCCAATATCCTGGCGCTGCGCCCCGACTTCCGCGCGATCGCGCGCTGGATCGAACCCAACTCCACCGTGCTCGACCTGGGGTGCGGCGATGGCAGCCTGCTGCGCGTGCTGCAGGACGAGCTCGAGGTGCAGGCCTACGGCATCGAGATCCGCGACGAAGGCGTGCTGGCGTGCGCGCAGAAGGGCGTGCATGTCATCCAGCAGAACCTGGAAGGCGGGCTGGCGCTGTTCGAGGACAAGAGCTTCGACACGGTGATCCTGTCGCAGACCCTGCAGACCATCCACAACACCGCGCAGGTGCTGCGCGACACGCTGCGGGTGGGCCGCGAGTGCATCGTCTCGTTCCCGAACTTCGGCTACTGGCCGCACCGGCTGTCGGTGTTCCGCGGGCGCATGCCGGTGTCGGAATCGCTGCCTTACCAGTGGTACAACACGCCCAACGTGCGTGTGCTGACCATCAGCGATTTCGAGGCGCTGGCGCCCAAGGTCGGCCTGCGCGTGATCGACCGCGTGGTGATGCACGAGGGGGTGACCGTCAGTTGGGGCGTCAACTGGCGCGGCAGCCTGGCGGTGTACCGGGTCTGCGCGGCCTGAGCCGGGTGAGCGGGGTGGTCACCTAGGCCGGCAGCGCGCCGGCCTGGTACTGCGCCGCGAACTCCGCCGCAGGCGGAATCGGCTTGATGATGTCGATCAGCACGCCGTTGGGATCGGCGGTAATGAAATGCCGCTGGCCGAAGGCCTCGTCGCGCAGCGGCTGCAGGACCGGCAGCCCGGCCGCGCGCAGGCGCTCATGGACCGCATCCGGATCGTCCACCTCGAAGTTCAGCAGCAACCCTTGCGCGCGCTGGCCGCGGGCCGGCGTCGGGATGGTCTCGTGGCTGCCGTCGAGCACGGCGAGGTTGACCGTGGGGTCGTCCGACAGTTGCAGGTGCACGTACCAGTCGCTGGCGAACAGGGCCGTGAAGCCGAAATGCCGTTGATAGAACGCGGCCGTCCCGGCCACGTCGGCGGTCATGATGACCGGGTAATAGCTGGTGACTTTCATGCGGGCTCCTGATGTCAAATACATACAGCCTGTATGTAAATCGATATTAAGATACCGGCTGCATGTTTGCAAGGAACCCAAAGGTGGCCCGCACCAACCGTGAACGTACCGAAGCCACACGTCAGGCGCTGACGCAAGCCGCCCGTGCCCTGTTCGTCAGCCGCGGCTACGCCGGGACCTCGACGCCCGACGTCTGCGCCGTCGCCGGCATCACGCGCGGCGCGCTGTACCACCACTTTGCCGACAAACGCGACCTGTTCCGCCACGTGCTGGCCGAGGAAGCCGCGGCCGTCGCCGCCGACATCGAAGCCGCCACGCCGGCGGGGCAAGAGCCGGCCGAGGCCTTGCTCGACGGGGCGCAAGCCTACCTGCAGGCGATGACGGTACCCGGACGCACCCGCCTGTTGCTGGTGGACGGACCGGCGGTGCTGGGATTGCGCGAGATGCTGGCCCTGGACGAGGCCAACGCGGCTCGCACCCTGCGCGAGGGGCTGGCGGCGGCGGGCGTGGATGCCGGCGGCGTGGCGCCGCTGCTTTCGGCGGCGTTTGACCGCGCCGCGCTGGAGATCGAGGCCGGTGCCAACGCCGGCAGCGTGGGCGAGGCGATGCTGTGGCTGCTGCGCCGGGTGCTGGGGCAGGCCGGGGGCTAGCTTGGACGTACCAACGAAGCTTCAACGCGGCGCATCGCCGGCGCCCGCCGCCAGGTGGTCGACAAAGGCCCGCACCTTGGGCGGGACATGCCGCGTCGGCGTGTACACCGCGTACGCCGTGCCAATGTAGGGCTCCAGGATGTCCCAGTCGCCCAGCACGGTGACGACGCGCCCCCGTTCCAGCGCATCGCCCAGCGAGAAATCCGGCACCAGCCCGATGCCGGCATCGCGCTCCACCATGCTCATGATCGCCAGGCTGTTGTTGAGCGTCAGCCGCGGCGGGATGCGGACCTCCACCTTGTCGCCGCCGGCGTGGCGGCGCAGGGTCCAGCGCTCGCCGAAATTGCCGTAGCCCAGGTACAGGCAGCGCGCGGCCGGCAGGTCGGCCGGCGTGGCCGGCGCGCCATGGCGGTCCAGGTAGCCGGGCGAGGCCACCAGCCGGTAGCGCACCTCGCGCAGCGGCCGCGCCGCCAGGCCGGGGGCCAGTTCGCGCGCGATGCGCACGGCCACGTCCATGCCTTCCTCGACCAGGTCGACCATGCGGTCGGCCAGCGTCAGCTGCAGGTCCAGCGCCGGGTACTTCGCCAGCAACGGCGGCAGCCGCGGCGCCAGCCAGGCTTGCCCGAACGACACCGGCGCGCTCACGCGCAGCACGCCGTGCGGCGCGCCGCCGTGCTCCCCGGCCAGCGCGGTGACCTCCCGCGCGGCCGCGGTCATGCGCGCGCAGGCGGCGTAGACCGACTGGCCCAGCTCGGTCAGCGCGAACGCGCGCGTGGTCCGCTGCAGCAGGCTGGCGCCGAGGCGGGCCTCGAGCCGGGAGACATGGCGGCTGACCGCCGACGGCGTCATGCCGAGATCTTGCGCGGCGGCCGAGAAGCTGCCGCACTCGACCACGCGCGCAAACACCGCCATCGCATTGAGTGGCGCATCCAGCATTCGTAATCCCCTGTCTTTGACCTGTAGTCAAATGGTAATTGAGTCCAGACCGTATTGTTGACCTTCCTGACGAGTGGAACAATGCGGCCATTGGCTAAAACCGGAGTTCCTCATGCCTTCGCAACAACCCCGGCCGGGCGGCACCTGGCGCATGGCCGCCGCCATGGTGCTGTCGGGCACCATCGGCTGGTTCGTGGTGACCAGTGGCCAGCCGCCGCTGGATGTGGTGTTCTTCCGCTGCCTGTTCGGCGGCGCCGCGCTGCTGGGCGTGCTGACCTTGCAGCGCGGCTGGATCCGCATGTCCCGCGCCCAGGCCGGCTGGCTCGTGCTGGGCGGCGTCACGCTGGTGCTCAACTGGCTGGCGCTGTTCTCAGCGTACGCGTACAGCGGCATTGCCATTGCCACGGTGATCTACCACACCCAGCCGTTCTTCCTGCTGCTGCTGACCTCGGTGCTGCAGCGCGAGCCGTTCCCGTTCGCGCGGCTGCCATGGCTGCTGCTGGCCTTTGCCGGCGTCATGCTGATCACCGGCCTGGAGCACGGTGCGGGCGGCGCGCCGATGCTGGCCGGCATCGGCCTGGGACTGCTGGCGGCACTGCTGTACGCCGTCACCACGCTGGCCACGCGGCGACTGCAGGCGATCCCGCCGGGCCAGATCGCCGGGCTGCAGATGGTGCTGGGGGTGCTGATGCTGTCACCGCTGGCGCATCCGGCGGCGGGCAGCTATGGCGGCAGCACCTGGGCCGCGCTGCTGGCGCTCGGGCTGGTGCATACCGGCGTGATGTACACGCTGCTGTATGGCGCCTTCCAACGTCTGTCGGTGGTGTCGATCGCCACGCTGTCGTTCATCTATCCGCTGGTGGCTATCGTCATCGACGTGATGGTGTTCGGCGTGGTCCTTGGGCCGCTGCAGGTGGCCGGCATCGCGCTGGTGCTGTTGGGCGTGATCGCCAACCAGCTGGGCTGGGCGCTGCCGCTGTGGCGGCGGGCGCGGGGATGAAGCCAGGCGTCGCGGGGCGCGGCCGGGCACACGGGCGTGCTTGACCGGAATGCTGACTACGGTTAGTGTAGGCAGCTAGCGAACGATCGTTCTATTCCAACGAGACCAGCCTGCTTCCGCCATGTCCACTGCGCCTCAGATCTACGCCGACGCTGCCGCCAGCCAGCTCCATCCCTTCGACGACGCGCTGGCGCTGGTGCCGGCCGGCGAGCACTGTTTCCAGGGCCGCACCACGCCGGCGTACTGGAACATGATCGGCCCGTTCGGCGGTATCACGGCCGCCACGCTGCTGCAGGCAGCGCTGAACCATCCGCAGCGCCTGGGCGAGCCGGTTGCGCTGACCGTCAACTTTGCCGGCCCGATCGCCGAGGGCCCGTTCGAGATCGAGGCGCGCCCGGTCCGCACCAACCGCTCGACCCAGCACTGGACCCTGGAGCTGCGCCAGGGCGATGCCGTCGCCACCACTGCCACCGCGATGTTCGCGCTGCGGCGCGACACCTGGGCCTGCGGCGAAGCGGTGATGCCGGACGTGCCGGCCGCTGGTGCGCTGCCGGCCATGGGCGGGTTTGCGCCGGTGCGCTGGCTCAAGGCTTACGACATGCGGCCCGTGCGCGGCGCCAAGCCAACCGCGGAGGCCGGTACCGAGCACCCGGACAGCCTGACCCAGTTCTGGCTGCGCGACGCGCCGGCGCGCACGCCAGACTTTGCCGCGGTGGCGGCGTGGGCCGACAGCTTCTACCCGCGCATCTTCCTCAAGCGCGCCGGCTTCGTGCCGGCCGGCACGGTGTCGATGACCACGTATTTCCATGCAGATGCGGTCACGCTGGCGGCGCTGGGCGACAGCCATGTGCTGGCCAGCGCGCAGGCGCAGGTGTTCCGGCAGGGCTTCTTCGACCAGCGCGCGCAGCTGTGGAGCGCCGCGGGCGAGCTGATCGCCAGCTCGCACCAGATCGTCTACTACAAGGAGTAGGCTGGCCGGCGGCTCAGGCCACTGCTTCGCGCGCCTGGGCCTCGTAGCGGTGCACGGTGTGGCGCATGGCCCAGAGCAGCATCACGCCGGGCAGCGCCACCGCCACGGTGCCGAGATAGAACGGCGCCCAGCCCCAGGCCTCGACCATATAGCCCGACGTCGGTCCCACGTAGACCCGGCCTACCGATGCCAGCGCCGACAGCAGCGCGTACTGCGTGGCCGAGAACGAGCGGTTGCACAGCGTCATCAGCAGCGCCACGAAGGCCGCCGTGCCCATGCCGCCGCACAGGTTCTCGACCGCGATGGTGGCACCCATGGTCCACAGGTGCGGCGGGGTCACCGCCAGGATCCAGTAGCCCAGGTTCGACACCGCCTGCAGCACGCCGAACAGCATCAGCGAGCGATACAGGCCCAGCCGCACCATCAGCGTGCCGCCGAACAGCGCGCCGAGGATGGTCGCGGCCAGCCCCAGGGTCTTGTTGACGATGCCGACCTCGCCCGCCGAGAAGCCGGCGCCGCGGATCAGGAAGGTGGTCGACAGGCTGCCGGCAAAGGCGTCGCCGAGCTTGTACAGCACGATCAGCAGCAGCAGCCACCAGGCCCCGGGGCGCGCGAAGAAGTCGCGCAGCGGGCCCACCACCGCCTCTTCCAGCGAGCGCGGCGCGCGCGCGGGCACGTCGGGCTCCGGCGCCCACAGCAGGGTCAGGATGCCCACACCCATCAGCGCCGCCATCAGCAGGTAGGTCTGCTGCCAGCCCAGCACGCGGTCGGCCAGCCATAGCGCGAGACCACCCGAGACCAGCATCGCCAGCCGGTAGCCCAGCACTTTGACCGCCGCGCCGGCGCCGCGCTCTGCCGGGCGCAGCACGTCGGTGCTGTAGGCGTCGAAGACGATGTCCTGCGAGGCCGACAGGAACGCCACCAGCGTGGCCAGTCCCGCCAGCATCCACAGCGCCTGCTGCGGCGGGCAGAACGCCATGCCGGCGATGCCCAGCACCAGCCCGGCCTGGGTCAGCAGCAGCCAGCCGCGCCGGCGCCCCATCAGCGGCGGCGTGTAGCGGTCCATCAAGGGCGCCCACAGGAACTTGAAGATATAGGCCTGGCCCACCAGCGAGAAAAAGCCGATGGTCTTGATGTCCAGCCCTTCGACCGTCATCCACGCCTGCAGGGTCCCGGAGGTCAGCGCCAGCGGCAGGCCGGAGGCAAAGCCCAGCATCAGCATGGCGCCGATGCGGCGGTTGCGGAAGATATCGAGATAGGTCTGGAAATTCATGGATGGGGCGGCCGTGTGCCGCCCGCGCGGCTGCGCGGGCGCCGTGTATTATTGCACCACCTGTTTGCCCACTCTCCGATTGCGCCCGAGGAATCGCCCCATGCGTCGCCGCCTGCAAGGTGTTCAGCGTCTCTATCGACCGCGGCTGGCCCGTGCGCTGGCGCTGGCCGCGGCCGTGCTGCCGCTCGGCTGGAGCCAGCCGGCGCCCGCGCAGCCGCAGCCGCAGGACGGCGGTGCCGGCGGCATCCGGCTGAACCCGGGCGGCTCGGCGGTGCGCAATATCGTGCCGGCCGAGGTGATCGAGCAGCAGGCGGTGCAGGAGTACGAGCAGCTCAAGCAGGAGGCCAGCGCCAAGCGCGCGCTGGCGCCCGACAACCACCCGCAGCTGGTGCGCCTGCGCGCCATCGGCAAGCGGCTGCTGCCCCAGACCGCGCGCTGGAACGAGCGCGCGCGGCAATGGCAGTGGGAGATCAACCTGATCGGCTCCAAGCAGGTCAATGCCTTCTGCATGCCGGGCGGCAAGATCGCGGTCTATACCGGGCTGCTCGATCAGCTCAAGCTGACCGATGACGAAGTCGCCATGGTGATGGGGCATGAGATCGCGCACGCGCTGCAGGAGCATGCGCGCGAGCGCGCCGCCAAGTCCGAGATCACCAACCTGGGCGCCAACGTGATCTCGCAGCTGTTCGGCTTCGGCAACCTCGGCAATATGGCGCTGGGCACGGGCGCGCACCTGCTGACGCTGCGCTTTTCCCGCTCGGACGAATCCGAGGCCGACCTGATCGGCATGGATGTGGCCGCGCGCGCCGGCTACGATCCGCGCGCGGCGGTGTCGCTGTGGCAGAAGATGGGCAAGGTCTCGCAGTCCGGCGCCGAATTCCTGTCGACCCATCCGTCCGGGCGCAGCCGCATCGCCGACCTGGAAAGGCACTTGCCCGAGGTGCTGCCGCTGTACGCGCGCGCGCTCCACACCACGGTCGACAAGCTGCCGCCCTACCGCCCCAATATGACGGGGCTGGGCGATGCGCCGGTGGATGCCGGCGACGAGGACCGGCAAAAGCCGCTGAAGCGCTGAACGGCGCCGCGGCCATCCGCGCCGCATTCCGGACAGCGCCTTGATGGCCTGAAGCCGGCGCCGGGGACAATGCGACAACCGCAGGGGGACCCGCATGAGCCTGAACCGCATGAGCCCGTCGGAACGGCGGGCCGCGTATATGCTGATCTTCGCCGGCTGCGAGGCCGAGCCCGAGCGCTTCACCAGCGACCTGCCGGTCAGTTCCGCGCTCGCCCGCGACGCGGTGCGCTACACGCTGCCGCTGTACGAAATGGCGCGCATGCGCGCCGCCACCTGCCCGCGCCGCGACAGCGCCGGCACCTTTGCCGGCGACGGCCCCGATTCCACGCTGCGCTGGATCAACACCGTCACGCACGTGCGCGCGCTGCTCGGCCCGCAGCACCGGCAGGTGGTCACACCGAACAACGACACGCTGTACACCAACGCCTGGCTCGACCTGTCGCGCGGCCCGCTGCTGCTCGACGTGCCGGACTGCCACGGCCGCTACTACGTGCTCGGGCTGCTCGACGCCTATACCAACCCGTTCGGCTACATCGGCACCCGCACCACCGGCACGCAAGGCGGCACCTGGCTGCTGCACGGGCCGGCCTGGCGCGGCGAGGTGCCGGCCGGCGCCACGCCGCTGCCCTGCCCCACCGATGCAGTCTGGATCATCGGCCGCATCCTGGCCGATGGCGGCGCCGACCTGGCGGGCGCGCATGCCTTGCAGGACGGCATCCGCCTGCGCCGGCCCGACGGCACCGCCGCCGCGAGCGTGATCGACGCCGGCATGCACGCCGGCGAGCGCCCGGGCGACCCGGAGCGCTACGCGGCCATCGTCCGGCGCATGCTGGCCGAGAACCCGCCGCCCGCCGCCGAAGCGGACCTGGTGCGCAGCTTCGCCACCGCCGGCATCGGCAGCGCGACGCCGCTGACGCCGGCGCAACGCACTGCGCTAGCTGCGGCACTAGCACACGTCGATGCCGAACTGGCCGCGCCCAAGGCTTCCGCGCTGGGCGGCGGCTGGTCCCTGCCGGTGGAAATCCGCACTTCGTTCGGCCCGCAATACGCGCTGCGCGCCGAGGTGGCGCGCAACTACATCGGCGCGCTGGGGATCGAGGAAGCCATGTACCTGATGGCCGATTGCGATGCCGACGGCCTGCCGCTGGACGGCACGCATCAGTACGAACTGGTGTTCCCCGCGCAAGGGCTGCCGCAGGTGGGCGCGTTCTGGTCGCTGACCATGTACCGGAAATCGGACTGCATGCTGGCGGAGAATCCGCTGCAGCGCTATTCGCTGGGTGACCGCTCGCCGGGCCTGCGCGCGGCGCCGGATGGCAGCCTGCGCATCGTGCTGGGGGCGCGCGCACCGGCGGACCCCGCCGCTACCGGCAACTGGCTGCCTGCGCCGCCCGAACCGTTCTACGTGGCGTTGCGCCTGTACGTCCCCGGCAGCGCGCACCTGGAACGCACCTTCCGCTACCCTGCCATCCGCCGCATCAAGGAAGCGTCATGAAGCGAACCTTTGTCTTTGCCCGGGCCGTGCTGACGGCCGGCGTGGCGCTGCTGTGCCTGGGCAGCCCGGCGCAGGCGCAAACCTATCCGTCGCGGCCGGTCAAGCTGGTCTCGCCCTACGGCGCCGGCGGCTCCAACGACATCTCGGCGCGCATCCTTGCCGAGGCGCTTGGCGGCAAGCTCGGCCAGCAGGTGGTGGTCGAGAACAAGCCCGGCGCCGGCACGCGCCTGGCCACGGAGCAGGTGGCGCATGCCGCGCCGGACGGCTATACGCTGCTGTGGGCGGCCGCGCCCTTCGCCATCAACACCGCCGCCGGCATCGCGCAGCGCTATGACGTACACAAGGACTTCGTCGCGGTGGGGCCGCGCGTGCTGGGGCCGATCTTCCTGATCGTCAATGCCAGCTCGCCGGCTCGCACGGTGGCGGACTTCGTGCGCATGGCAAGGGACAAGCCCGACGGCGTGACGGTGGCCTCGCCGGGCGCCGGCTCTGGCCCGCACCTGACCGCCGAGCTGTTCGGGCAGGTCGGCAAGTTCAAGCTGCTGAACGTCCACTACCGCGGCGACGCCACCGCCTACACCGAACTGCTGGCGGGCCGCGCCGACGCCACGCTGACCGCCATCACCTCGGCGCTGCCCTTTATCAAGGCCGGCAAGCTGCGCGTGCTGGCGGTGGCGTCGGAGCAGCGCACGCCGGTCTATCCCGATGCGCCCACCTTCGCCGAACAGGGCTATCCGGGCATGGTCGGCTACGGCTGGTTCGGGCTGGTCGCGCCGGCCGGCACGCCGCCCGCCGTCACCGAGCGGCTCAACCGCGAGGCGTCGGCCGTGCTGGCCGATGCGGAAATCCGCAACAAGCTGCTTGGCCTGGGCCTGGAGCCGCATCCCGAGCGCGGCAGCGCGTTCTCGGCCTTTATCGACCAGGAGATCGGCAAATGGGGCAAGCTGATCCAGGCGCGCGGCATCAAGCTGGACTAGCGTACGGGCGCACGGCGTCCGCGCCAGGCAAACCGTGACATCGCATAAACAGGAGACCACGCCATCATGAAGACCGTCGCCCGTTTTTCGCCGTGGCTGCGCGCCGTGCTGCCCTGGCTCGGCATCGCGGCGCTCGCCGCCGCGCCGGTTGCCGCGCCGGCGCAGGGCGCCTACCCGGCCAAGCCCATCCGCCTGATCGTCGCCTATCCGCCCGGCGGCCTTACCGACACGCTGGCGCGCGCCGTCGGCGACGGCCTGTCGCGCCAGCTCGGCAAGACCGTGGTGGTCGAGAACAAGGGCGGCGCCGGCGGCATCATCGGCACCGACTATGTCGCCAAGGCGGCGCCGGACGGCTACACCCTGCTGGTGACCATTCCGGGCCCGATCACTTCCAACCTGGCCCTGTACAAGAAGCTGCCCTATGATCCCCGCACCGACCTGCGCCCGGTCTCCGACATCGCCACCGCGCGCACGGTGCTGGCGGTCAACAGCAGCGTGCCGGCCAGGACCGTCGCCGAACTGCTGGCCTATGCCAAGGCCTCGCCCGGCAAACTGCGCATGGGCTCATGGGGCGCGGGCACGCAGCCGCATACCATCCAGACCTATTTCGCCAGGCAATACCAGGTCGACATGCTGCACGTACCCTACCGCGGCGAAGGGCCGATGGTGACCGACCTGCTGGCCGGCCAGGTCAACGTGACGGTGGGCTCGGTGACCGCGCTCAAGCAGCATTTCGCCACCGGCAAGCTGCGTCCGCTGGCGGTCACCGGCACGCGGCGCGCACAGGCGCTGCCGGACGTGCCCACCTTCACCGAAGCCGGTTACGCCGAAGAGCCGTTCCGCCTGACCGGCCCGATCACGCTGATGGCGCCCGCCAAGACGCCGCAGGACATCATCGACCGCCTCGGCCGCGAGACCGCCAGCCTGATTGCCAGCGCCGACATGCAGCGGCGCATCATCGACATGGGCGCGGAGCCGCTCGGCACCACCCCAGCGCAGGCCGAGGCGGCCTACAAGGCCTACCTGCCGGTCGTGCTGAAGCTGACGGCGGATACGGGGGTGACGCTCGACTGAGGGAGTGGCGGACCTGGCTAAACCACGGTAGCGTACTCCAGCGTCTTCGGCGTCCTGACGATGACTTCGGGCTGTTCGCCGACCACCACAGTGTCGTCGAGTCGGAAGCCGCCCAGGCCGTAGACATAGAGGCCGGGCTCCGCCGAATACACCTCGCCCGCCAGCAGCGGGCGGCTGTTGAAGGCCATGTCTTCCGGGTATTCGTGCAGCATCAGCCCGACCGCATGGCCGGTGCGGTGGAAGACGTAGTCGCCGCAGCCGGCCTGCTCGATCACGGCCTGCGCGGCCGCGTCCATGTCGCACACCCGCCGGCCTACCACCGCCGCGGCGACCGCGGCGTCGGTGGCCCTGGCGGCGACCTGGTAGAGCCGCGCCTGTTCGTCGCCGGGCTGCCCGCAAAACCAGGTGCGCTCGTTCTCGACATAGAGTCCGTTCAGGCGCGGCAGCACCAGGTTGACGATGGTATCGCCGGCGCTGATGCGCGCACCGCACGCGGCGCCGTCGCCGTGCGGCGATGCGGAAGCGGGCCCGCTCAGTGTCCAGCACTTCAGGATATCGAAATCCTCGCCCGGGAAGCGCTGCGCCGCCTCTTCGGACATCAGCGCCGCCATGGCATGGTCGAGCTCCTGGACCAGCCGGCCGGGGCGGATGTTCTCGCGGTAGCGGTCCTGCACCCAGTCGGTCAGCGCACCCAGCTCGCGCATGACCTGCAGTTCTTCCGCGTGCTTGACCCAGCGCAGGCTGCGCATCTCGGCCATGGCAGGCCGCAGCGTCAGTTCGGGCAGGTAGCGCTGCGCCCCCGCCAGGATCGGATGCTGGACATCGACCGCAATGCGGGACATGCCCAGCCCTTTCGCACCCAGCAAGGCGGCCACCACCTCCGGCAGTTGCGACGGCAACGGCAGCCGGTTGGACACGCGGGGATGCTCGGCGTAATAGCTTACGTCCGTGAGCCACACCGTGCCCCGCTCCGTGGCGAAGCGCATGTGGTTGGTCGACAGTTCATTCATGACCGCGAAGGTGTCGCCGTTGCGCGGCACCACCACGAATACCGGCCGCTCCCACGGCCACACGTCGAGCTGGAAGTTGGTGGCGTACTGGAAGAAGTCGGGGGTGCCGAACACCAGCGCGTCGACGCGCAGCCGGTCCATCAGCCTGTGCATGGCCGCGCGGCGATAGTCGTGTACGGCTTTGGTGAGATGTGCCATGGCTGCGGTCCTCAGAGTGCAATGCCGAGCTTCTTGATGATCGGGCCCCAGATGTCGGCATCGCGCTTCATGTAGCGCCCGACCTCGGACGGCGGGCCCTTGATCGCATCCAGGAACTGGAAGCCGAGCTTTTCCCTGAACTGTGGATCCTCCAGGATTTGGTTGATGTCGGCATTGACCTTGCTGATCACGCCCGCGGGCGTGCCCGAGCGCGCTACGATGGCGTACCAGCCCGGTACCTGCACGTCGTAGCCGAGTTCCCGGAAGGTCGGCACCGACGGCAACGCCTGCAGCCGCTTGTCACCCGTGACTGCCAGCGGAACCAGCTTCTTGCCGGCAATGAAGGGCTGCACTCCGGCGACGACGTTCATCATCACCGGCGTCTGCCCGTTCATCAGGCTGGTCGAGCCGCCGGTGCCATTGAACGGCACATGCTGCAGCCTGATCCCGGTGCGCTGTGCAACCAACTCCATCGCCAGGTGCGTGGAGTTGCCGATGCCGCCCGACGCAAAACTGATTTCGTCCGGCCGGGCCCTGGCCATCTGCACGAAGTCCTTGAACGAGTCGACCTTGAGCGATGGCGCCGCAACAAAAACGAACGGCGAGTTGGCGAGCATCGCCACGCCGGTCAGGTCGCGGCCGGGATCGTAGGGCAGCTTCGGATACAGGAACGGGTTGAAGCTCAGGTTCGACACGCCGGCGAAGAACAGCGTGTAGCCGTCGGCGGGCTGGCCGAGCACATAGGTGATCGCCAGCGTTCCGTTGGCACCGGGCCGGTTCTCGACCACCACCGGCTGCTGCCAGGCACGGCTGAGCTTCTCCGCCAGTGCGCGTGCCAGCACGTCGTTGCCGGTACCGCCGGCTTGCGGCACGACCAGCCGTACCGGTTTCGAAGGAAAGGCCTGCGCCTGCCCGATGCCGGGCAGCGCTATCGCCACCGCCGTTGCGGCCAGCCTGGCCAGTAGTTGTCGCCGATCCATATTGCCCCTGTTGATTTGCCACGATGCACCGCGCTTTCCGCAGCGCGTGGAGCGCAATGTACCATGTGGTACACGCAAGGACAAAATCGGGGTTTACGCCGATGCGTGCAGAATGTCGGCGTTAATGTCGGCGATGAGCGCCGCTACTTTCCGGCGTGGGGAGGCGCCGCCATCATGGCGGCGAAATACTTCAGCGCGGCCGTCGTGCCCTTGCGGTCGCCAGTGGTGACCAGGTCCAGCAAAAGCCCGCGCACCGTGGCGAGCTCGACCCGTGCGCGCAGCTTGGCCTCGGCGGCGCCAAGGCCCTGGTCGCGCTGCAGGCGTGCCGCCAGCGTGGTGGTCCAGCTGCCGACGACATCTTCGAGAAAGCCGCTGAAACGCTCACGGTCGCGGATTGCGCGGCCGTAGATCTCGAACATCAGCTGCATGATCGGCAGGTAGCCCGGCGCGGAATAACGCTCCCATGCCGCCAGCATCGCGGCCCGCGGCTCCATGCCGGCGAGTTCCATGCGTTCCCGCGCCGATTGCTCGGCATGGCGGATGCGATGCAACAGTGCCTGCCAGAAGCCATCGCCGGAGCCGAAGTAGTAGATCAGCATGCGGTGGCTCGTGCCCAGCGCCTCGGCGACGCTGCGCAGCGAAAGATCGCCCAGGCCGTGGGCAAGGACATGTTCGGTGGCGGCATCCAGCAGCTGGATGGCCTGCTCGCTGGCAGAGCGGTCGATGGCGGGAGGGCTGGATTTCGGCATGGAGTCATGGCAGGGACGCCAGCCCGGAATTCTACGCTACCAGCCATGGCCCGAGTGACCGGTGCGCGACCCGGCGAAGCGGCCGTGATACAGTCCACAGCGTGCGTCAGACGCACGCACCAGTCCCCTCGCAAGCATGAAAACGCTGCTGATCGTCTACCACACCATGACCGGCGGCACGCGCCAGATGGCCGCGGCCGCTGCCGATGCAGCACGCCGGCAGCCCGGCGTCACGGTCGTGCTCAAGACCGCCGCCGAGGCCGGGCCCGACGATGTGCTGGCCGCGGACGGCTACCTGTTCGCCACCCCGGAGAATCTGGCCGCGATCGCGGGCATGATGAAGGACTTCTTCGACCGCTGCTATTACCCCGCGCTGGACCGCATCAACGGCCGGCCCTACGCCGCCATGATCTGCGCCGGCAGTGACGGCCAGAACGCGCTGCGCCAGCTCGAGCGCATCGCCACCGGCTGGCGCCTGAACCGCGTCGCGCCCGGGCTGATCGTCTGCACGCATGCGCAGACGCCGGAGCGCATCCTCGCTCCCAAGCAGATCGAAGCCGCCGATCTGGCGCGGTGCGCCGAGCTCGGCGAGGGCCTGGCCGCGGGGCTGGGCCTGGGGGTGTTCTAAGGCTCTCAAGGCCATCGGGCAACCGGGGCGCGGAGCGGGAACGGGACTTGCACGTCCCACGCATTCCCTTTGCGGCCCCTTGCCATGGACGACCCCGAAATTACCGCTTCAGAAGCCCGGCGCGATCCGCTTGCCGGCACGGCGCGCGGCGTGATGCGCGTGGTCGATGCGCTCACGCAGACCGCGCTGGTGGTGGCCACCGCCACCCTGGCCTGGGCGCTGTGGCGCCGTTCCGATGCCTATGCGTGGTTCGGCGGGCTCGGCCCCGGCACCGCGGTGACGCTGGCGGTGGTGGTCACGCTGGTGGCGCTGCTGGGGGTCTGGATGGGCGTGCGCACCTGGCGGCGCGTAGGGTGATGCGTCGCTAATCCTTACAACGCCACAGTAAAAACTCGCCACAAACCCCAGAGGAGATACGGTGCCTGACACTTCGCTTCGCCGCACCGGCCTGCTTGCCGTCGTCACCGGTGCGTCGTCCGGCATCGGCTACGAGCTGGCGCGCTGCTGCGTGCAGCGTGGCTATGACCTGGTGATTGCCGCGGACGAGCCGCAGATCGAGATCGCCGCCAGGCAACTGCGCGACGAAGGCGCCGAGGTGACGGCGCTGCTGGCTGACCTGTCCACGCCCGACGGCGTCGAACAGGTCTGCGCGGCACTGGGCAGCCGCCGCGTCGACGTGCTCTGCGCCAATGCCGGCCGCGGCCTGGGCCACGCCTTCCTGGACCAGGACTTCGCGGCAATCCAGCGCGTGGTGGAGACCAACGTGACCGGCACCCTGCACCTGCTGCACCGGGTCGGGCAGATCATGCGCGCGCAGCACGAAGGGCGCATCCTGATCACGGGATCGATCGCCGGCTTCGTCCCGGGCACCTGCCAGGCCGTGTACAACGCGACCAAGGCCTTCCTGGACTCCTTCTCCTACGCGCTGCGGCATGAGCTGCAGCACACCGGCGTGTCCGTCACCTGCCTGATGCCGGGCGCCACCGAAACCGATTTCTTCGAACGCGCGGATTTGCTCGATACCCGGCTCGGGCAGCAGAACAAGGCCGATCCCGCCGAGGTGGCGCGGATCGGCTTCGATGCCATGATGCGCGGCGAGGGCGAGGTGGTGCCGGGCTGGCAGAACAAGCTTCGCGCCGCCATTGCCATGGTGACGCCCGCCGACGTGCTGGCCGAGCAGCATCGCCGCATGGCCGAGCCGCAGGACGCGTTGGGGAGCGCCCCGGCAGCGCCGGCGGACAAGCCGCCGGCGCCGTAATTCCGCATCAACCCATGCGCGTGGTGCCGCCAGTGCTGTCGCGTCCCTGGCCGGGACCGCCGCTGCCGGTTTCCATGCCGCCGCCATAGCTGCTGGCGCTGGAGCGGGTGGCGCTGCCTGAACTGCTGACGCCGCTGACGCGTCCCTGGCCGGACCCGCCAGACTGCGCTCCAGTCTGCGCTCCTTCGGTGATCCCCGATACGCCGAACGCGCCCGGCGCGCCCAGGCGCACCGCGTTATGGATCTCCTGCACGCCGAAGACATCGTCGACGATGTCCTCGATGCAGTACTTCTGGCGCCGGTCGCGCACGTTGCCGGTCAGCCGCACCACACCGCCCTGCACTTCGACTTCCACCTCGCGCACATCGACATGGCGCGCGTGCGCGAGCCGTTCGCAGATGTCCTCGCGGATGCGCTCGTCGCTGCGCTGGTAGCCCTTGGGGCCGACCCGGTCGCGCCCGCGGGGCATGTCGCGCGACGCAGTGCCGCGGCGGTCGCCGCCGCTGTCGCCCCACTCGTCGCGCACCTCGCTGCCGCGGCGCCAGGCTTCGTCCTCTTCCCACGGCGGGCGCCGGGGAGAGGTTTCCCAGACGCGCTGCGCCGGGCTGGAGCCGCCGCCGTAGTAGCCAGACTCGCGCACGTCGCTGTCGTGCCGCTGGCGGCCTTCATAGCGGCCTTCGCCGTAGTCGCGCGCGGGGCCGCCGCGCTGGCCATAGCGTCCCTCGCCATAGCCGCGCGGATCGTCGCTCCGGTTGCGGCGGGATTCATCGGCGTCGCGGTCCTCGCGCCACCAGGAGCCGCCGCCTTCATTTCGGAATGGATGCATCGCTGTCTCCAAGGGTTGAGCCTCCGGCGCGGCCCGGCGGGCCGCGCAGCCAGTCACCGGGGCGCAAGTTCCATACCGTTGGCCGGCATGGAGGGCTGCACGCATCCCGCGCGCCCCGCTCCAAAGCAAGAGCGGGCGCCACCGGTAAAGGGCGCCCGCCGTTGTCACGCAACCGGATTGCCGCGGGGTTGCCTAGTCACGCGGCCAGGGGAGTGAGGCCGTGCGGGGCATCGTCCTCGTCTTCATGCACGATCAGCACGACACCGCGCCGCTTGGCGGCGGCCATGCCGATGTTGACGGCGACGTCGCGGTCGTCGCATTGGACCAGGCCCTTGCGCGCGCTTTCGACCGTCAGTTCCCAGCCCTGAGCGGTCTGCCTGATCAGGAAGTTTGCAGGCATGGGTTGCTCCCTGTCGTTGGTGTTCTTGCAGCGTAGCCCATGGGCAGAACCGTTAAATCGGCGTCTGTCCGATAGCGTGTGGGCGCTTCTCCTACAGCCATCCTGGATGGCGTGCCGGACACCGACCAATTGCGCCAACAAAAAGACCCGGACAAATTTGATGCCGTCGATCGTGGAATTGCGATTGTTGACAAGAATCACGGATATAAGACGGCGGCGAACAAAGAATCGTCTTCCATCACGTAAAGCCGGACCCGGAACGCATGCGGACAGCGCCGCGCTGTGACACCGCCGGGCAGGAGGAGACCATGGACACACACCTTGTCGCCGCCGTCGGCGGCCCCGCTGCGGCAGCTTCCCACCCTGTACCTACCCCCGCCCGCAAGAGCGTGCTGCACGACATGGAACAAACCCGGCTCGCGATCGAGATGATCGGCCTGGGCGCGCGCCTGCAAGTACTGGAAGCGGAAGTGTCGCTGCCGCGCGAGCGGCTGACCCGCCTGTACAAGGAGCTTTGCGGGACGTCGCCGCCCAAGGGCATGCTGCCGTTCTCGACCGACTGGTTCCTGGGCTGGCGCCCCAACGCCCATGCCTCGATGCTGCTCGGCGCCTACCGCTTCATGATCCGCGCCGGCCACCTGGACGGCATCCGTGCCATCCTGGCCGGCTTCCGCATGTATCGCGAGCACCTGAGCGCCACCGGCGAGGCCGCCCAGCTCAGCTTTACCCGCGCCTGGATGCTGGTCCGCTTCTATGAGCGCGGCATGCTGCAGCTGGCGCGCTGCCAGTGTTGCCGCGGCGAGTTCGTGGTGTGCGCCCAAGATGCGCGCCAGCGCTACACCTGCGGCCTGTGCCTGCCGCCGGCACGCGCGGGCAAGTGCCGCAAAGCCGGACCCGCCGGCGCATGAACGCCGGTGCCGCACCGGCTCCATTGTCTGCTGCCGCACAGTCCGGCCGCCCGCACCCTTCCATGATGGATGCACCCGACCACCCCGCGCCGGCGCTCCGGAGTCTCGCCCATGTTCAAGATCCCCATGCTCGGCAAGAGGCTGGGCACACCCGCGCCCGAGGCCAGCGGCAAGGCCCGCGCCGAACCACCGCCCGCGCCGTCCGGCGCCAGCGCGCCGCGCAAGGGCATGCCGGAACAGCTTGCGCAGAACCTCAAGACCCAGGGCGACGCCATGATCCAGTACGGCGCCCGGCTGCTGGTGATGCGGGAAATGCTGTGCGCCATGGCGGTGGCGCTGCCGCCCGATGCGCGCGCCAGCGCGCAGCGGCAGTTCCGGCAGCGCATCGACCAGTTGCTGTCGCTGACCGACGACCACGTACTGCCGGCCGAATTCCACACGGCGCTGCTGGCCGAGGTCAATTACTACCTCGGCGAGCTGAAGCAACGCTGACGGCAGGCGCGGCCTGCGCGGCGTTTGGTAAGCATTTACGCGGGCAAGTCGCGCGGCGTGCGCGATGTTCCTGGCGAGGAGTTGCGCAGGCGGCATCTGTTGCCGGTTTGATACCGGTCGTAACTGCCGTTCCTGGCCCCCTGCCATCGTGCTACAGTGCGCCCTCAGCACAAAGCTGCGCAGCGACGCATAGCGCACTCCGGCGACCCGCAAGCGGCGGCCGCAGGGGGTGGCGCTCCAGCGTACCGCCGCCCGCTTTGTCACCCCGACGCGCACACGGTGCGCACCAGGCGCCGGGCATGTGCCGGGAGCCAGCCCTTGCTCTTCGCGCCCAGCCGCGCGCTTGCCGCTCGCCACCCGCGTGGCGCCGAACCATTGCCGCGCAGCCGCCTGCCCCCGGGGCCGCCCCTCGGGCGCCGCTGCCGCTTTCCAGGATCTTCATGACGCACCGGCTCCAGGCCGCACTGACCATCGCAGCCTTCAAGCTCTTTGCCGCCCTGCCATACGGCGTGACCGCCCGGCTGGGCGACGCCATCGGCAGGTTGCTGTACCGCATCCCCAGCCGCCGCCGGCGCATCGTCCATACCAACCTGGCGCTGTGCTTCCCGGACATGGATCCCGGCAAGCGCGAGCAGCTGGCACGCGACCACTTCGGCCATGTGCTGCGCAGCTACCTGGAGCGCGGCGTGCAGTGGTTCGGCAACGCCGAGCGGCTGGGCAAGCTGGTCGAGCTGGATTCGCGCATCGACCTGGCCTCGTGCGCGGAGCATCCGACCATCTTCATGGGATTTCATTTCGTCGGCATCGAGGCCGGCTGCATGTTCTATTCGATGCGCCATCCGGTGGCATCGCTGTACACGCGCATGTCGAGCCCGCTGCTGGAGCAGATCTCGCGCACGCAGCGCGGGCGTTTCGGCGCCGAGATGATTCCGCGCAACGGCAGCGGCAAGCAGGTGGTGCGCACGCTGCGCGCCGGCTGCCCGGTGATGCTGGCGGCGGACATGGACTTCGGCATCAACGATTCGGTGTTCGTGCCGTTCTTCGGCGTGCCGGCGTGCACGCTGACCTCGGCCTCGCGCCTGGCCAGCCTGACCGGCGCGCGCGTGGTGCCGTTCACCACCGAAGTGCTGCCCGACTACCGCGGCTACCGGCTGCGCGTGTTCGACCCGCTCGAAGGCTTTCCCTCCGGCAGCGTCGAAGAGGACTCGCGCCGCATGAACGCCTTCCTCGAAACCCAGATCGCCACCATGCCGGAGCAGTATTACTGGATCCACCGGCGCTTCAAGAACCGCCCGGAAGGCATGCCGTCGGTGTACTGACCCGGCTAGCCGGCGGCGCGCCGCCAGGCTTGCTGGATCTCCGCCACCAGCCGGGTCAGCTGCGCGGCATAGCGCGCGTGGTCGTGGCGGCGTTCGGCCTCGTTGAACGGATAGCTGATGTTGAGCCCGTACAGCTGCTGGTCCGGCCCCGAGAAGGCCGCGCCCACGGCCAGCAGATGCCCGGGCTGGTAGGCCGCGGTGCAATGGCCGTGCCGCTGCGCCTGCGCGATGCCGCGCAGCACGCGCGCGCGCATGCCGGGCCAGGCCTCGCCCTGGCGGGCGGCGATACCGGCCAGCAGGTCCCTGCGCACCTCCTCCGGCTGCGCCGCCAGCCATGACAGGCCGATCGCGGTCAGCTCCATCGGCACGCGCGAACCCGGCACCACGCGGCGCGTGCGCGACACGCTGTCGCGGCTGTGTCGGATCGACGCCAGGTACACCATCTCCAGCTGGTCCCCCACCGCCAGTCCCACGTTGACCTTGCCGGCCTCGGCCACCTTGCGCATCAGCGGCAACGCAATCTCCGGCGCGCGGCTGGACTGGTGGAAGGCATCCGCCAGGCTCAGCACCACCGGCGCCAGCCGGTAGGCGCGTTCGTTGACGTCGTAGCGCAGGAAGCCGGCATCGACCAGCGAGCGCGTCAGCCGGCTCACGGTCGGGCGCGGCAGGCCGGTGCGCGCGGCCAGTTCGGCATTGGTCAGGCTGGTGGTGCCGACGCGGAAGGCACGCAGCAGCACCAGCCCGCGCTCGAGCGACTGGCTGCCCGCGGTGTCCCGGGTAAAGCGGCCGGTCCGATGGGTCACGCTGCGCGTGGAGTCAAGCGGCGGGATGGCGTCAGGCATCGCTGGCAATTTCAGTAAGTGAAATTCGAGTATAGCGGTACGGCGCCACCGCGCGAATACTGTGGGCACGCGGCCCCGAGCCGGCCGACCCCACAGGAGCACCCCGCATGTCATCCGATGCTGAAATCCACGTCACCCGCGACGGCCACGTGGCCCGCGTGGTGCTGTCCCGCCCGCCGCACAACTTTGTCGATGCCGAGGTGATGCGGCGCCTGGCCGACACCTTGCTGGCCCTGGACGACGACCACCATTGCCGCGCCATCGTGCTGGCGTCGGGCGTCGGCGCGTTCTGCGCCGGCGCCGACTTCAGCGGCGCCGGCCAGGGCGAAGTCGCCAGCGACCCCGCCGCCTTCTACGTGCATGCGATGCAGCTGTACCGCAACCGCAAGCCCATCGTCGCCGCGGTCGCAGGCGCCGCCATCGGCGCGGGGCTCGGGCTGGCGCTGGTGGCGGATTTCCGCGTGACCTGCGCCGAGGCCCGCTTCAGCGCCAACTTTAACCGGCTCGGCTTCCACCCAGGTTTCGGGCTGAGCCTGACGCTGCCGCGCCTGGTGGGCGAGCAGCAGGCAGCGCTGCTGTTCTACACCGGCCGGCGCATCACCGGAACCGAAGCGGTCAGGATCGGCCTTGCCGACGAACTGGTGGGCAGGGACGAAGTCGACGGGCGCGCCATGGCGCTGGCGCAGGAGATCGCCGCCTCGGCCCCGCTGGCGGTGGAAACCACGCGCGCCACGCTGCGCGACGGGCTCGCCGACCGCATTGCCGAGGTCAACCAGCGCGAGCTGGCGATCCAGCGCGGACAGTTCCGCAGCGAGGATTTCCGCGAGGGCGTCGCTGCCATGGCCGCGCGCCGCAACCCTGTGTTCCAGCGCCGTTGAAGGAGGCACCGATGAGCGAAGCAGACAAGCGCACGGCACCGGCCGGCCCGCTCGACGGCATCCGCGTGCTCGACCTGACCGCGGTCGTGCTCGGCCCGCTGGCGACGCAGGTGCTGGCCGATTTCGGTGCCGACGTGATCAAGGTCGAAGGCCCCGAGGGTGACCTGATGCGCGCCAATGGCGTGTCGCAGCATGCCGGCATGAGTTCGATCTACCTGGCGCTGAACCGCAACAAACGCTCGGTCGTGCTCGACCTGAAGACCGCCGAGGGCGCGGCGGCGCTGCGCGGCCTGATTGCCGGCGCCGACGTGCTGGTGCACAACATGCGCGTTGCCGCGATCGAGCGGCTGGGCTTCGGCTATGCCGAGGTGGCGCGCATCAACCCGCGCATCGTCTACTGCCTGGCCACCGGCTTCGGCCAGGACGGCCCGCACCGCGACAAGCCGGCCTTCGACGACATCATCCAGGCCGGCTGCGGCCTGGTTGCGCTGGGCTGCGCCGGCGGCGAGCGCCCGGAATACGTGCCCAGCCTGCTCGCCGACAAGACCACCGGGCTGGCGCTGGCCAATGCCGTGCTGGCCGCGCTGCTGTACCGCGAGCGCCACGGCGTGGGCCAGATGGTGGAGGTGCCGATGCTGGAAACCATGGCCGCCTTCGTGATGACCGAGCATCTGGGCGGCCTGACCTTCGACCCGCCACCGGCCGGCGCCGGCTATGCCCGCCTGCTGCAAGGCGGGCGGCGCCCCGCGCCGACCCGCGACGGCTGGATCTGCGCGCTGCCCTATACCGAACGCCACTGGCAAGCCTTTTTCCGCGCGGTGGGCCGCGACGACCTGGCCGAGCGCTACGACGTGGCCGACCGCGCCCAGCGCAACGCCAATATCCGCGCGTTGTACGGCCACCTGGCCGAACTGACGCCGGCGCACACCACCGACGCATGGATGCAGCTGTTCGAGTCGCTCGACATTCCCGCCACGCCGATCTACGGCCTCGATGCGCTGGTCGACCACCCGCACCTGCGCGCGGTCGGCCTGTTCCAGCAAACACGGCACCCGACCGAGGGCGCCCTGCGCGAACTGCGCCCGGCCGCGCGCTTCTCGGCCACGCCGCTGTCGCTGCGCCGCCATGCGCCGGCGCTGGGCGAGCATACCGAGGAGGTCCTGCGCGAACTGACCCTCGCGCCGGATGCGCGCCAATCCCGATAAGCAACCGAGAAGACCGCCATGCATTTTGAACTCGACCAAGAACACCAGATGCTCAAGGACCTGGTCGCGCGCTTTGTGCGCGAGCAGTTGATGCCGCTGGAACCCACGGTGCTGGCACGCGAAGCCGCCGGCGGCCAGATGGCGCTGCTGCCAGAAGAGCATGCGCGCCTGGACACGATGTCGCGCGAGCTCGGCCTGTGGGGCCTGGACGCCCCGGCCGAGCTGGGCGGCTCCGACCTGCCCACGGTGGCCATGGTCGGCGTCAACGAAGAGCTGGGCAAGACCATCACCCCCTATGACCTGCCGCCGGATTCGCCCAACCTGCGCATGCTGATGCTGACCGCGAGCGCAGCCCAGCGTGAGCGCTACCTGGCCCCGTATGCGAGCGGCGAGACCGTGTCGGCCATCGCCATCTCGGAACCGGGCGCCGGCGGCGATCCGGCCATGATGGCCACACGCGCCGAACGCGATGGCGACCACTGGGTGCTGAACGGGCGCAAGATCTGGATCAGCCGCGCAGCGCGCGCCGACTGGACCATCGTCATGGCCGTGACCGACAAGGCCCGTGGCGCGCGCGGCGGCATCTCGGCCTTTATCGTCGAGCGCGGCACGCCGGGCCTGCGGGTCGAGCGGCGCATCCCGATGATCGGCGGCGCGTCGACCTATGAAGTGGTGCTGGAAGACTGCCGCATCCCCGCCACGCAACTGCTCGGCGCCGAGGGACAGGGCTTCGCGCCGATGCAGGCGCGGTTGTCGACGCGGCGCGTGCAGATGGCGGCGTGGTGCATCGGCCGTGCCCAGCGCGCGCTCGACATGATCTGCGAATACGCGCCGCAGCGCCAGACCTTCGGCGCGCCGCTGGCACAGCGCCAGGCGATCCAGTGGTGGGTGGCCGACGCCGCCACGCGCATCCACGCCTGCCGCCTGATGACCTACGAGGCCGCCACCCGCATCGACGCCGGAGAAGAAGCCCGCACGCAGGTGTCGATGATCAAGGTGTTCGCCACCGAAATGGCGTGGGACGTGATCGACCAGGCCATGCAGACCTTCGGCGCGATGGGCATGACCAAGGAACTGCCGCTGCAGCAGATGGCCAACGAGACCCGGCTGATGCGCATCTACGAAGGCCCCAGCGAAGTGCACCGCTGGGTCATTGCGCGCGACCTGCTCGGCCTGCGCCGCTAGGCTCGCAACCATCCCTTGCACCGGCGGAGACACGCCGGGCATTCCACCGTCAGGAGACCACCATGCAACAGGCTTTCCGCTCCCGTCGCCGCTTCCTCGGGCTCTTTCCGGCCGCCCTGGCGCTGCTGGGCGCAGCCACGCCGCCGGCAGCGCGCGCGGCCGATGCCGACGCCTTTCCGGCGCGGCCGATCCGCTTCATCGTGCCCTTCCCATCGGGCAGCGGCACCGATACCACCGCGCGCATGTTCGCCAAGAAGATCGGCGAGCTGACCGGCCAGGGCGTGGTGGTCGAAAACAAGCCCGGCGGCAACGGCTTTATCGGCGTGCAGGCCGCGCTGAACGCGCCGGCCGACGGCTACACCGTCTTTATCGGCAGCAATTCCACGCTGTCGACCAATGCCGCCACCTTCCGCAAGCTGCCGTATGACCCGTTGAGGGACTTTGCGCCGATCACGCTGCTGTCGCGCGGTCCGTGCGTGATCATCGTGCCGGCCGGCTCGCCCTACCGCACGCTGGCCGAGCTGCTGGACGACGCGCGCAAGCGTCCCGGCGCGCTGAACTACGGCACGGGCTCGATCTCGTACACGCTCTATTCGGAATGGCTCAACGAGCTGGCCCGCATCAAGACCACGGCGGTGCCATACAAGGGCGCCGGCGATGCCATCAACGGAGTAATGGCGGCCAATGTCGATTTCGCCGTGGTCGATGCCACCGGCGCGATCGAGCTGGCCCGCGGCGGCAAGGTGCGCGCGCTGGCCTACACCGCACCGCAGCGCTCGCCGCTGCTGCCGGACGTGCCGTCCATCGCCGAAGCCGGGCTGCCGGACTTCCTGGCCTACAACTGGGTCGCGGCAGCGGTCTCGGCCAGGACGCCGCCGGCGCTGGTGAAGCGGCTGCAGGACCTGTTCACGCAGGCCGGCAATGCCGCGGACGTGCGCGAGTACTACACGCGCCAGTCGACCAGGCTGATCCTGTCGTCGCCGGCCGAGATGCGGCAATACCAGAAGGACGAGATCGAGCGCTGGAAGCGGCTTGCCGCGGTGGCCAGGATTCCGCTGCAGTAAGCGCCCCGCCCGCTAGCCGCTGTGCTCGCGCAGCAGCACCGTCAGGCGCTGCGCCAGCGGCGACAGGTAGGCGCCTGCGCGCGTGACCACGCCGATGCGCCGGCGCAGGTCGAGCTCTTCGACGCCCAGCGGCAGCACGCGCAGCCCGCGCTGCATGGCCTCGCCGCCGGCATTGGCGATACTCAGCATCTGCGTGCCCTGCATCAGCGCGAACAGCGAGCTGCTGCCGAAGTCGATCTCGATGCGCGGCTGCGGCTGCGGCAGGCCGCGCTGGCGGAACGCCGCGTCGACCTGCTGGCGCAGCGTGATATGCCGTTCGGGCAGCAGCCATTCCTGGTCGGCGAGGTCGGCCAGGCGCAGCTTGCGCCGCCGCAGCAGCGCGTGGCCCTGGTCCGCCACCACCACCAGCCGGTCGTCGAACAGCGGCTGCACCGCGAAGGTGTCCGCCAGCGCGCCCGACGGGGTAGGCGCCACGGCCATGTCCACTTCCCCGGCCGCCAGCAGATCCAGCAGGTCGCGCGCGAGCCGGCGGCGCAGCCGCAGCCTCGCCACCGGGCGCTCGCGCACCAGCTGCTGGCACGCGCCGAGGATCACATCGCCCGGAATCGACGGTGAATAGCCCACGCGCAGGACGCCCTGCTCGCCGGTGCGGATGCCCAGCATCTCCTTGATGCCGTCCTGGTACTCCAGCTGGATGCGGCGCGCGCGCTCGAGGAAGCGGGTGCCGGCATAGGTGGCGGCCATGCCGTTGGCGGTGCGCTCGAACAGCGGCAGCCCGGCCTGGCTCTCCACCCGCTGCACCGCCTTGGTCAGCGCCGGCTGGCTGATCCCCAGCGCCTCCGCGGCGCGGCCGATGCCGCCGTGCGCCGCCACGGCCAGGATGTATTCGATATCCCGCGTCTCCATTGCCTCACATTCCCGACGGTTATGGCTTTATAGCCAATGCCTCATTGTGGTGATGCCCGCCATCTTACAGACTACGGCGTACGAGCACACCACCGAGCGTGCTGCAACATCATTCAGCCTTCACGGAGACAGCATGGGTTTCGCGTATTTCCTGCGCCGCGCCGCGCGTTACTGGGGCGACCAGCCCGCCATCCTTTACCAGGACCGGGTGGTGACCTATCGCCAGCTCGACGAACGCTCGACGCGGCTGGCCAATGCGCTGCTGGCGCTGGGCCTGCGTCCCGGCGACCGCGTTGCGGTGCAGTCGCGCAACCGGCCCGAGCTGGTGGAACTGGAATGTGCGCTGTACAAGGCCGGCCTGGTCAAGGCCGCGCTCAACCCCCGCTTTACCGCGGCCGAGGCCAGCGACGTGGTCGACAACTGCACCCCGCGCGTGCTGATCGCGGGCCCCGGCTACACCGGCTACGACCGCGCTACGGCAGGCTTCGGCAGCATCGAGACCTTTATCGCCATCGGCGCGGCGCCCGCCGGCTACGTCGAATACGAGGCGCTGCTGGCCAACGCCGGCACCACCGCTCCCGACATCGCCCCGGCGGCCGACGACCTGGCCGTGCTGCATTTCTCGTCGGGCTCCACCGGCAAGATCAAGGCCGCCATGCAAAGCTACGGCAACCGCATCGCGGCGCTGCGCAAGATGGTGTCCGGCATGGACCGCCCCGCCCGCCCGGGCGACCGGCTGGCGCTGATCGGCCCGGTCACGCATGCTTCCGGCATGCTGATGCAGCCTTACCTGTATGTGGGCGCGACGCTGGTGCTGTTCGAAAAATTCGAGCCGGCGCACTTCCTGGCCGAAGTCGCGCGCCTGCGCATCACCCATGTGTTCATGGTGCCGGCCATGATCAACATGCTGCTGGCCGAGCCCACGCTGGCGCAGGCCGACCTGTCGAGCCTGAAGACGCTTGCCTACGGCGCTGCGCCGATGGCGCCGGCACGCATCCGCGAGGCCTGGGAGCGCATCGGCCCGATCCTGTCGCAGGGCTATGGCGCCAGCGAATCGACCTCCGGCGTCACGCGGCTGTCCACCAGCGACCATGCCGAGGCCATTGCCAACCATCCCGAGCGCCTGGCCTCGTGCGGCCGCGCGCTGGGCGAGACCGAAGTGCGCGTGGTCGACGAGCACGGCAAGGAAGTGGCCGTGGGCGAGATCGGCGAACTGGTGATCCGCGGCGACGACGTATTCCACGGCTACTGGAACGAGCCCGCGCTGACGCGCGAGACCCTGGTCGATGGCTGGCTGCATACCGGCGACATGGCGCGCGTGGACGAGGCCGGCTACCTGTACCTGGTCGACCGCAAGAAGGACATGATCATCTCCGGCGGCTTCAACGTCTACCCGACCGAGGTCGAGGCCACGCTGTACCAGCATCCCGACGTGCTGGAGGCCTGCGTCATCAGCGTGCCCGACGACACCTGGGGCGAAAGCGTCAAGGCCGTGGTCACGCTGCGCCCTGGCCGCGAGGCCACCGCGCAGCAGCTGATCGCGCACTGCCGTGAGCGCATCGCCGACTACAAGTCGCCGCGCTCGGTCGACTTTGTCGCCGAGCTGCCCAAGAACGCCAGCGGCAAGCTGGCCCGCAAGATCGTGCGCGAACGCTACTGGCAAGGCGTCGGACGCCGCGTCAACTGAAGCCGGAAACGCACCGAGGAAACCGCCATGTTCGACCACCTGACCAACCCCGTCCTGCTGGACACCCGCGCCGGCATACGCCGCTTTATCGACGAAGAGCTGCGCCCGCTCGAACAGGAACTTGGCCTGGGTTCCGAGGACCCGTGGCCGCGCGAGACCCTGCGCCAGGTCTGGCGCCGCTCCAGCGAGCTGGGCTTCTACGCCGCCTGCCTGCCCACCGCGCTCGGCGGCAAGGGCCTGAACATCCAGGAACAATGCGCGCTCAAGGCCGACCTGGCCGCGAGCGGCTCGACCCTGGCCGCGCATGTGCTGGGCGACCTGGGCGGCCCGCCGCGCGTGGGCAACATGCTGAAGTACGCCACGCCCGAGCAGCTCGAGCGGTACTTCAAGCCGGTGATCCGCGGCGAGAAATCGACCTGCTTCGCACTGACGGAAACGCATTCCGGCTCCGATGCGCAAAGCATCAGGACCGCGGCCGTGGCCGACGGCGATGAGCTGGTCATCAACGGCGGCAAGCACTACATCAGCGGCGCGCCGTTTGCAGACTTCGCCATCGTCATGTGCGTGACCGACGCCACCGCCACGCCGCCGGCCATCACCGCGGTGCTGGTCGACCTGGACCTGCCCGGCGTGACGGTGACCAACGAGTATGTGCCGATGTCCGGCCAGCATATCGACGGCGATATCCGCTTCGACAACGTGCGCGTGCCGCGCGCCAACATTTTCGGCGGCGAAGGTAACGGCTTCAAGCTGGGCATGTCGCGCATCAATGTGAACCGGCTGCTGCACTGCCCCAGCATGCTGGGACTGGCCATGCGGGCCTATGAGTCGTCGCTGGAATATGCCGGCCAGCGCCGCCAGTTCGGCGGCCCGATCGCGCGCTTCCAGGCGATCCAGCACATGCTGGCCGACATGGCAGCGGCGCTGTGGGCTTGCGAAAGCATGATCGCGCACACGGCGGCGCTGGCCGACGCCGGTGCCGACCTGCGCATGAAGGCCGCGGCGTGCAAGCTGTTCGTCTCGGAGCGCTGCTTCGAGGTAGCGGACAAGGCCGTGCAGATCCATGGCAACGTCGGCGTCACGCGCGGCCATCCGGTCGAGCAGACCTTCCGCAAGCTGCGCATGTTCCGCATCTTCACCGGCACCAGCGAGATCCAGCGCAACACCATTGCGCGGGCTATCCTGGAACCGCTGCAGCAGAAAGCCTGACCGTGCCGGCGGCGCGGTCGCCGCCGGCATCCGGATCCCGGCCACAATACGACAAGACCACGGAGACCAAGCATGAACCGCCGAAACTGGCTTGCCACCGCCGGCGCCGCCGCGCTGGGCAGCCTGCTGCTGCCGGCCCGCGCCGCCAGCGCCGCATCCCCCTACCCCACCCGCCCGATCCGCCTGATCGTGCCGTTTATCGCCGGCAGCACGCCGGACAACACCGCGCGCACGCTGTCGGCAGAGCTGGGCAAGAAGCTCGGCCAGCCGCTGGTGGTCGAGAACATGCCCGGCGCCGGCGGCATCATCGGCGCCGGCGCGCTGCGCCGCGCCGCGCCCGATGGCTACACGCTGGGCATCCTGGCCAACTCGCACGTCATCAACGTACACATGTACCGCAAGATGCCGTATGACCCGACCCATGACTTCACGCCGATCACGGCGTTGTCGGGCGGGCCGTCGGCGCTGGTGGTACCGGTGTCTTCGCCCTACAAGAGCGCGGCCGAGCTGGTCGCGGCGATGAAGAAGGAGCCGGGCAAGTTCAACTACGGCTCCGGCGGCAAGGGCAGCATCGCCCATCTGGCCGTGGAAACCATGCTGCACCAGACCGGCTGCGACGCGGTGCATATTCCCTACAAGGGCGCGCCGGAGATCCTCACCTCGATGCTGACCGGCCAGACCCAGTTCGGCATGCCGGTGCTGGGCACCGCCACGCAGTACGTGCGCAACAACCAGGTCAGGGTGCTGGCCGTCACCGCCGCCGCCCGCTCCCCGTACTTCCCCGACGTGCCGACCATGGCCGAAGCGCTGCCGCCGGGCTTTGTCATCGACAACTGGAGCGGCCTGTTCGCGCCGGCCAACTTCCCGGCCGAGCTGGCGCAGAAGCTGCACGCCGCGGTGCGCGCGCTGCAGAGCGCCGGCGTGTTCGACGCCCAGCTCAAAGCCAATGCCGGCGAGCTGCGCAGCAGCGCGTCGCCGGCGCAGTTCGGCACCATGGTGGCCAGTGACAACGCGCGCTATGGCGACCTGATGAAGTCGATCGGCATGACCGGCGACCTGGGCTGATACAGCAGGCCTGCTCCCTGCGCCGCACGCCACGCCGCGCGTGCGGCGCTTTTGTTTTCTCCTTTCCCCGGAGGCTCCGCATGAAGCCAGCATGGTCTTGCCTGAACGACGTCACCATCCTCGACGTCAGCCAGTTGCTGCCCGGCCCGCACGCCTGCAGCCTGCTGCGCCAGCTTGGCGCGGAGGTGATCAAGGTCGAGCAGCCCGGCAGCGGCGACACCGCGCGCCAGTTGGGCGCGCATGTCTATGCGCAGTTCAATCGCGGCAAGCGCTCGGTGGCGCTGGACCTGAAATCGGACGCCGGCCGCGCGGCGTTCCTGGACCTGGTGCGCGATGCCGACGCCGTGGTCGAAGGCTTCCGCCCCGGCGTGATGGCGCGCCTGGGCTTGGGCTATGAGGCGCTGGCGGCGGTCAATCCGGCCATCGTGCTGTGTTCGGTCTCAGGCTTCGGCCAGACCGGACCGTACGCCAGCCACGCCGGGCATGACCTGAACTACCTGGCGCTGGCCGGGTACTGGGCCACGCCGGTGCAGGTCCACGATGCAGTCTCGCGCCCGCGCGTGCGGGTGTCGGATTACGCAGCGTCGGGCTACGCGGCGTTGTCGCTGGCCGTGGCGATCATGAGCGCACGGCAGAACGGAAAGGGGCAGCATCTCGATGTGTCGATCCATGATGCCGTCCTGTCGTGGACCGCCCATGGCGCCTGGACGGCGCGCGCGCACGAGGATTCACCACGGGCATCGCCCACCGTGATGCCGGAAAACGACTTGTTCGAAACCCGCGACAGGCGGCACCTGGCAATGGGCATCCTGGAAAACAAGTTCTGGGACAACCTGTGCGCGGCGCTGGGCGACGCGTTCCCGGCCCTGCGCGATCCGCGCTTCGCCACGCGCATCGGGCGCAGCGGGCACAAGTTGGAGGTCAATGACCTGATGGCCGAGGTGTTTCGCACGCGGGACCTGACGGAATGGGAGGACTTCTTTGCGCCGCTTGATATTCCGTTTTCGCCGGTGCTGGAGGCTGGCGAGTTGTTCGAGGATGCGCATGTGCGGGCGCGGGACGTGGTGCGGCGGGTCGAGGGCGGGATTGCGGTGAATTTTCCGGTGAAGTTTTCGATGGGGTTGCCGCAGGGCGAGGATTTTGTGGCGGAACTTGGAGAACACAATCGGCAATAGCGGCGGCCTTTCAGGACACGGCGATTTCCCACGAACCAGCATTTGCGGCAAGCTTCGCCCGCCTGTTCGGAATGCGACAAGTCTTATCGCCTGCCTGACTTCGGAAGGGAATACTGGGCACGTCATCGGGTTGCCGGTGACCGGGCGTGGAAACCCGCGGAGCAGATCAAGGGCAGGCGTTATGCTTTCGCATGGCAACGCCTGTGCTCGCATGGACAGGCTTACTTCCATGGCGGGCCACGCGAGGCAGCCGCAAGGCTGGCCGGGTTCTTCCTTGATCTCGCCGGGTTTCCACCCTCGCTGTATGGCCCGCCACCCTCACTTTCAGTTGAGTGAGCGTGGCTCAACCTGGAAGGAGTCATCAATCATGACGGTCGATGCAAAAGAAGCCAATGCGTGTCTCAATGAAGTGCGTGCCGGGATAGAAGGCGTGCTGGTACTGCTGGAGCAGCAGAGTGTGCGGTCGGAAGCCTGCTTTAGCGCCCTTTGTCTGCTGGAGCTGTTGAAGGCCAAGTTGGACGCGTTGATGGAAGAAGGGCCGGAGGCTGTGTAGATGGCAAATCCGGCCTGGGCGCCGTTAGCACATGGCATGGTTCGTTCTCCCGGGCAGATATCTGCCCGGGAGTGTCAACCATGCGGGCTTTCTTGAATGTCTTGCTGTGGTGGGACCCGACTTGCCAAGCAAGCGCAGCGATGCGTTCCGTGCCAGGGCCCACGCCGCGCGATAGGGCCGGCGCGAAGCGCAGCCGTAGGCGCCC
>NZ_JALHRY010000024.1:0-49019 GCF_023952485.1 Cupriavidus mimosae
TGGCCAGGCACGCTGAAGAGGCGGCGCGCGCAGTCCGCGCGCGCACTGTCAGCGTTCTCGGTGCTTGCGGCGTCACGGATTAAGCAGGCGGTCCTGTGCGTGCAGCGTGCCGGTGTGTTCGGCAGGCAGGAACGGAGGGTCCTCGGCGAAGGCGCTGCGCTGCGTGCCGGGCATGCCTGCGGGCGCAGCGCACAGTAGCGAGTTCATCTGCGAAAGCTCGCGCAGGATATCCAGGTGCAAGGCACTGGTCTCCACGCTTGCCGTGCGCCGCTGCGCCACACGCGCAATGTGGCGCGCGGTGAAGCGCTCGGCACGGGCCTGGAATCCGGCGGCACAGTCGTGCAGCAAGGCCGGAGCGGTACGGTCGCCCGCGACGAACAGCGACAGCCGGGTACGCAGGTTGGCCACCAGCAGGTCGCACAACGCAAGCAGTTCCGCGCTGCCCTCGTCCGAGAACCGGTAGTTGCGGCTCAGCTTGCGCTGGTCCAGGTCGGCCAGGATGCGCTCGACGATATCGCCCGCATATTCCAGGTTGATATTGACCAGCATGATTTCGTCCCAGCGCGCGGTATCGTCGTCGTCGAGGCTGTCGGTGTCGACGCCGGTCAGGTACATCTTGACGGACGAATAGAGGTCGTCGATACGGTCGTCCAGCGCGCGGCAGCGGGCGTTCATGGCGCGGTCGTTGCCCGCCACCGAGAGCTTCATGCCACCGAGCATTTCCTCGATCACGTCGCCGATGCGCACGACTTCGCGCGTGGCATTGCCCAGCGCGACGGACGGGTGCCGCAGGTCGCCCTGGCTCAGGTAGCGTGCGCCGCCGGGCGCTGCGTGGTCGTGCGCATCGGGCAGCCACCGGTTGCATAGCGAGGCGACCGGCTTGACGAACCAGATCAGCGTTGCCGCCAGGGCCAGGTTGAAGGCCATGTGAAAGTCGATGGCCATGGTCGCGGCGCTGCTGCCCAGGCGGGCCAGCAGCCACGGCATGGCGTCCAGCAACGGCAGGAATGCCAGTATCCCCACCACCCGGAACATCAGGTTGGCGAGCGATACCCGCCGTGCGGCCGGTGCAGCGCCGGAATTGGCAAGGCAGGCAATCAGGCCGCTGCCCAGGTTGGCGCCAAGCACCAGCGGCAAGGCGGTCGCCGGGCCGATGACGCCGCCCATGGCCAGCGTTGCGGTCAGCAGTACCGCGGCCAGGCTGGAGTATGCGAGCAGGGCCAGCAGGGCGCCGATCACCAGTGCCAGCAGGGCGTCGTTGCCAAGCGAGATGAAGATCGCGTGCACGATCTGAGCCTGCAGCAGCGGTGCGGCGTAGAGGCGGATCAGGTGCAAGGCCAGCGTGATCAGCCCCAGCCCCACCATGACTTCGCCAGCCTGTCCGCGCAGGCTGTCCTTGCCGGACAGACGCAGGGCAATGCCGATGACCAGCAGCAGCGGCGAGAGCCAGGAGATGTCGACCGACAGCAAGCGCGCCATCAGGCTGGTGCCGACGTCGGCACCCAGCACGATCGGCAGTGCCGCCGGCAACGACACCAGGCCTCCCGCCACAAAGCTGCTTGTCATCAAGGCCGTGGCGCTGCTGCTCTGGATCAGCGCGGTCACGCCCAGCCCGGCCAGGAAGCCGCGCGCCGGGCTGGCCGTGCCCGCGGCCAGCACCAGCCGCAAGCGCGGCCCCAATAGCTCCAGCATGCCGTGGCGCGTCACATGCGCGCCCCAGATCAGCAGTGCAACCCCGGACATCAGGGAAAGCAGGATTTGCATGGCGCCGCCCCCTGGTGGTGACCGTCTTGGCGGCCGTCACCCCTTGCTGATGAAGCGTGCCGGCCTTGCCGGCACGCACCCGCTTCAGTCGGCGTGGTTCAGCGCCAGCCGCAGGATGTCGAAGTTGCGCAGGCGCTGGCCCGCCGGCACGCTGACCTTGCGGTTGAACAGCAGCGGCACCTTCTGCTCGGACAAGCCACCGTGCGAGCGCAACGGCGCATCCAGCCCGCTCAGGTCGTGGCGCGCCGGCGTGGTGCCCAGCACCGTCAGCCGCTCGCTGACCACCACCAGGTCGCCGATGCGGTCGGGCGGCAGTTCGAAGCGCTCGCTCGCGGCGCGCTTGTCCAGCACCAGTTCGATGCCGGGCAGCGCGGCGATGGCCTCATGCACCGCGCGCTGGTCGGTGCCGGCCGGCAGGTACACCGTGGCGTAGGAACCCAGTGCGCCGTGGTGGGCGACATAGGGATCGGTGATCGGCAGCAGCACGCGGGTGGCATCGGTGCCGAAGCGCTGGTCCAGCGCCTGCTGCAGGAACAGGATGTTGGCCTTGCCGAGCGAATCGGTCTTGGCGTTCATGCCGTGGTCGGCGGTCACGCCGATGACCGCGCCGAGCGCGTCGAGGCGCTGCAGGTAGCTGTCCATCATCGCGTAAAAGGCGTTGGCGCCGGCCGTGCCGGGGGCGTGCTTGTGCTGGATGTAGTCGGTGGTGGACAGGTACATCAGGTCTGGCCGCTCGGTTTCGAGCAGCGCCACGCCGGCGGCAAACACGAACTCGGACAGGTCCGCGCTGTAGACCGACGGCAGCGGCATGCCGACCTTGCGCAGCACGTCGTCGATGCCGTTTTCTTCGATGGTGGCCTGGTCGGCTTTCTCCGCCGAGAAGCAGATGCCCTGCAGGCCGTGGCCCAGCAGTGCGCGCAGCTTGTCCTTGGCGGTGACCACGGCGACCTTTGCGCCGGCTTGCGCCGCGGCGGCCAGCACGGTGGGCGCGCGCAGGTAGCGCGCATCGTTCATCAGCACCTCGGCGCCGGCTTCGGCGTCGTAGAAGAAGTTGCCGCAGATGCCGTGCACCGACGGCGGCACGCCGGTCACGATCGACAAGTTGTTGGGGTTGGTAAACGACGGCACCACGCAGTCGCCGGTCAGCACGGTGCCGCGTTTGGCCAGGCTGGCGAAGAAGGGCGTGGCGCCGGCCTGCACCGCGAGGTTGATGTATTCCTGTTCGCAGCCGTCGATGCAGACGATGACGGTGGGGCGGGCGGGCAACTGGTAGGTATGGCCGTTGGCCTGGATCTGGGTGCTCATGGGGTCTCTTGGTGCAAGTTTTGTGAAGGGGTTTGCCTGAGACCGATGCTAAGTTAAGCGATAAACTCTCACAAACGAGTTTATTTTCCAGATTCCGTCAGGAAATCTCACAATGCCGCACAAGCTGCCCCCACTCAACGCCCTGCGCATCTTCGAGGTGGCCGCCCGTGCCGGCAGCTATTCGGCCGCCGCGCGCGAGCTGCACCTGACCCATGGCGCTGTCAGCCGGCAGATCGAGATCCTGGAGCAGTGGCTGGGGCAGCCGTTGTTTATCCGCCAGGGCCAGCGCATGGTGCCGACCGTGCACGCGCAGGCGTTCGCGCGCGAGATCAGCACGGCGTTCGACCAGATCAGCGCCGCGTCCGAGCGCTATGGCCGCATCGCCACGCGCAAGGTGGTGCGCGTGAACGCGCCGGCCACCTTTGCCATGCGCTGGCTGATTCCGCGGCTGGATGATTTCCGGCGCCTGCAGCCGGAGGTCGACGTGCGCGTCTCGACCGCCTTCAGCAATGAAGCGGGCTTCAACGGTACGTTCGACGTGGCGATACGGCGCACGCTGGAGCGCGGCGAGCAGTTCGAATCGGTGCCGGTCTTCTCCGAGTACCAGACCGTGATCGCCAGCCCGGCGCTGCTGCGGCAGTTGCCGCTGCAAGGTGTGGAAGACCTGGTGGAGGGCGTTTTCCTCTATACGGAAACGCGGCCGGGCAGCTGGGAGTCATGGTTGCAGCAGGCCGGGCATGCGTCGCTGCTGCCGGTGCGCACGCTGCGCTTCGACCATTTCTTTGTCACGCTGCAGGCGGTGGCGGACAGCCTGGGTTTTGCCATCGGCACATTTCCCACGCTGGAGGCGGATCGCGCCGGCGGGCGCATCGCCACGCCGTTCGGCGCGATCCGCGCGCCGGGCAACACCTACCATGCGCTGGTGCCGCGCGATGCCGACAAGCCGCTGCACCTGCGCGCCTTCCTGGAATGGCTGCAGCAGCAGGGGGCGGATGCGGGGGAGGAGTGAGGCGGGATGTCGGCACAACGGTGGCAGTCGCGATGGCCTTCGCTTCGTTGATGCTCTTGCCCTCACCCCAACCCTCTCCCGCAAGCGGGAGAGGGAGTACGCAAGCGGGAATTGGAATGCTGAAGGCAATCAAGCCGCCAGCATGTTACGTGTGTCGTGATGATGGGAAGCGTGGCGCGCGGCCCGCGCGCTGCGGGCCCACGCCGGCCGGCGCTCAGGCGCCGTCGAGGAACATGCTGCGCTGGCCCAGGCGCGTGCCGAGCGCATCGGGGGCCAGGCTCATGCTGGCGGGGTCCACTGCCGACACCGTGCCGCCGGCCAGCGACGGATCGGCGGGCACCGGCGCCATGCCGGGCTGGGCCGGCGGCACGGGGGCCTGCGCATAGCTGCCAGCGGCGGCCGGGGCCACCGGAGCCATCTGGGCCGACGAGGCCGACGGCGCTGCGGGCATCGCCTGCACCGGCTGCGCGGATTGCGTCGGCGGGGTGGACGGCATCGGCTGCATCGGCTGGGTCATCGGCATCGGCTGGGCTGGCTGCAGCGGCTGGGCCTGCTGCGCGAACAGCGGATAGGACGCGATCATCGCGCCAGCCATGACCAGGGATTTCGCCAGATGTTGCTTCATTCGTGTACCTCCTAGAAACGCCTACAGGCAAGGGAATGGCCACTGTAGCGCCGGGGCACCTGACATTCTGTTTGTTTTTGCAACGGTCGTTAACCAGTCTTGCCATCGCGGCCAAGGCAGGTTATTTGCGCACGCGGGGGGCTGTGCGCGGCGTCATCGCCTGGCAAGCCGCTTCAGCGCGGCCGGATCCAGCAGTTCGATCTGGCGGTAGGCGCGGCGGATCAGCCCGGCGTCCTGCCACGCCTGCAGCGTCTTGGCGACGGTCTGGCGCGAGCGGCTGACCATGTCGCCCAGCTCTTCCGCGCTGATGCGCACGACGTGGTCGGTGCGGTCGGCCAGCTCCAGCAGGCGCGCCGCCATGCGCGCGTCGACCGGGGCCTGCGCCGCGCTTTGCGCATGGTCGAAGGCTACCCGCAGGCGCGCGCAGATCTGCTGCACGATCAGCTGCATGCCTTCCGGGTGCGTGGCCAGGATGCGGTGGAAATCGCGCTGGCCCAGCACCAGCAGCTCGGTGTTGCCGACGGCAAAGGCGTCATGCGTGCGCGGCTTGCCGTCGAGCAGCGAGATCTCGCCGAACCAGCGTCCGCGCCCGATCACCGAGTACACCGACTCGCGCCCGCCGCTGCTGACCCGGCTCATGCGCACGCGGCCGGACACCACCATGCAGAAATACGTGGGCGGATCGCCGCGCGCGAAGATCATCGCGCCGTCGCCAAAGCGCTGGCGGCGTGCGGCCTGCGCCACGGCGTCCAGCACGCGCGGCGGTGCGTTGCGCAGCCAGCCGCTGGCCAGCACGCTGCGCGGCAGCGCGCGCAGCGGTTCATCCGTTCTTGACGCATGCTTCACCCTGGCCTTCACCTGACGCCCCACATTGCTCTCCTTGCCGGAGCCGAGATTGTCTAACACTTAACAGACTTTGGCCCGGGGCGCCGGGACAATGCAGCGGTCCAATGACTCACTCACATGCCCCCGGGAGGCCGCACATGGCGCAAGTCCAGCTCGTCGAATCCGCACAAGACCGCATAAAAGACCGCGTCTCCGACGTCGAATGGCAGATGCGCATCGACCTGGCGGCCGCGTACCGGCTGGTGGCCCATTTCGGCTGGGACGACCTGATCTTCACGCATATCTCGGCGCGCGTGCCGGACGCGCCGGACCAGTTCCTGATCAACCCGTACGGCATGATGTTCGACGAGATCACGGCCTCGAGCCTGGTGAAGGTGGACCACCACGGCGAGCCCGTGCTGGACACGCCGTATGACGTCAACCCGGCCGGCTTCATCATCCACAGCGCCGTGCACGAGGCGCGGCCCGAAGTCGGCTGCGTGATGCACACGCATACCGCGCACGGCGTCGCGGTGTCCGCGCAGCAGGATGGGTTGCTGCCGATCTCGCAGCAGGCGATGTTCGCGCTGACCGGGCTGGCGTATCACGACTATGAGGGCGTGGCGCTGCGCGAGGACGAGAAGGCGCGGCTGGTGGCCGACCTGGGCCGCTGCAAGCAGATGATCCTGCGCAACCACGGCCTGCTCACCTGCGGGCGCACGGTGGCGGATGCGTTCCTGACCATGTACACGCTGGAATCGGCATGCCGCGTCCAGATCCTGGCGCAAAGCGGTGGCACGGCGCTGACGCGGGTGCCGGAGGCCGCCAGCGCCAACATGGGCCAGCAGGCGCGCCAGGCCACCAAGGGCAAGGGTTCCAACCTGGCCTGGCCGGGCCTGCTGCGCCGCCTCGACCGCATCAACCCCGACTATCGCAACTGACCATGGCCATCCTCGTCCACCTGCCGTCGTTCATGGCGGTTCCCATCACCGCGCTGCTGCGCGAGGCGGCGCCCGACATCACCGTATGGAACGGCCGCGAGGCCGCCGTCGCGGAACAGGTCGAGGCCATCATCGCGTGGGGCCTGAAGCCCGGCGTGGCGCCGGCCTATCCCAACCTGCGGCTGGTATGCGCCGCCACCGCCGGCGTCGACAAGCTGCTGGCCGCGCCCGACCTGCCCGCGCACATCCCGGTGACGCGCATCGTCGATCCCGGCCAGCAGGCCGGCATCGCCCGCTTCGTGCTGGCGATGGCACTGCGCCATACCCGCGCGCTGGGCCTGTACGCCGAACAGCAGCGCCGCGGCGAATGGAAGCGCCACGCGGGGCGCGATGCCGCGCAGTGCCGCGTGGGCGTGCTGGGCCTGGGCGAAATCGGCAGCGAGGTGGCGCGCATGTTCGTCGCCATCGGCTACCCGGTCGGCGGCTGGAGCCGCGCCGCCAAGCACCTGCCCGGCGTCACGGATTTCACCGGCGACGATGGCCTGGCCGCCATCCTGGCGCAGAGCGACATCCTGGTCTGCACGCTGCCGCTGACGCCGCGCACCGAGGGGCTGCTCGACCGGCGCACCTTGTCGCGGCTGCCGCGGGGCGCTTACCTGATCAACGTCGGCCGGGGCGAGCATGTGGTCGAGCCCGACCTGGTGGCGCTGATCGATGAAGGGCACCTGGCGGGCGCGGCGCTGGACGTATTCGCCAAGGAACCGCCGGCAGCGGACGACCCGGTCTGGAACCATCCGCGCATCGAGGCCACGCCGCATATCGCGGCCGATCCGTCGTACCCGCTGGTGGCCCGGCAATGCCTGGACAACCTGCAGCGCGCGCGCGAGGGGCGCGCGCTGCTGAACCTGGTGGACCGGCAGGCCGGATACTAGGTCACGGTCACCGCGTCACCGCCACTAGGTCACGGTCACGTCGGCCGTGCCTGCCGCCACTTCCAGCAAGCGCGTGCTGGCGGTGGCCGGTTGTGCCGGCGCCGTGCCGCCGGCGAGCGGCTTCATGGTGTGGAAGGTGCAGCTCAGCTTCTGCGGCGTCAGCGTGACCAGCGCATAGCCCTCGGCATTGGTGTCGGCATGCCGCAGCCACGGGTTGAAGGCGCGCAGCGTGGCATCGAACGTATTGACGAGGGTGCCGCCGACGTTGCTGTAGATCAGCTCGCGCAGCGCGGCAAAGGCCGCGTCGGTGTCGACCACGGTGCGGAAGGAACTGAGCAGCGTGTTGCTCGACAGCCCGGCCGTGACCAGGTCGACCATCACCGGCGCCGGGGCGGCGGCATCGTAGTCGTCCATCACCTGTCCGCCGAAGAAGGCGTGGATATCGCCGCTCAGCGCCACCACGTTGCGGATGCCGTTGGTCTTCAGGAACGCCATCAGGTTCTTGCGCTCGGCGTTGAAGCCGTCCCACTGGTCGGCATTGAGGATAAAGCGTTCGAGCAGCGTCACCGCCGGCAGGCGCGCTTCGATCAGCGGCTTGATGCTGGCGTCGAAGGCGGCGCTGTCGATGCCGGCCTGCACCAGCACGTTGCGCAGCGCGGTATAGGCCAGGTTGGCATAGGTGCCTGCGATCCGCGCCGCGCGCAGGTCGTCGGCCAGCGCGTTGGCGATCGCGGTCTCGAGCGAGGCCAGCGCGTTGTTGCCCAGCACCAGCGCGCGCGCGATCAGCCGCGCCACCGCCAGCGGCACGTCGACCTGCATGCGCAGCAGCGACAGCTGGTTGCCCCACAGCTTCCAGGTGGTGGCGTCGGCGCCAATGCGGTCCTGCCACCAGGCGCGCTGGGTGTCGCCCAGCATCGACACCGGCGTCAGCGCGTTGCCGGCGGCCGCGATTTTCTGCGCCTCGGCCGCGGCCAGCGTTGCCGTCGGCACGAAATACAGGCTGCCGATCGAGCGGCCGACCGAGGCCTCGGGAATGATGTGGTCGGCGCGGTACAGGCGCTCGTCGGTCATCAGCAGCGTGGCGAGATTGCCGAAGGTGAAGGCGCGGTAGATCTGTATGTTCTGGAACGACGGGTTGTCCTGGTCCAGCGTCACGTCGGCCGGCATGAACTCGAACCAGGCCTGGTTGGCGGCGCGCCGGCGCGCGGTGCGCGGGGTCTGGTCGTCGGTGATGCTGTAGGTCTGGCGGTCCTGCCAGCAGTTATCCGAGAACTCGTGGTCGTCCCAGATCGCGATCATCGGAAACGCCGCATGCAGCGCCTGCAGGCGCGCGTCGCTGCGGTAGTTGCGGTACAGGTAGCGGTAGTCGTCCAGCGTGGTGGCGTAGACGCTGCCATCCGGCAGCGCGGTGCCGTTGGGCAGCTGCAGCACGGTGTGGCGGTCCTCGACGTTGCCGGCGCGCGAACCGCCCGGCACCGCTTCGTAGATGTAGTCGCCGACATGGACGATAAAGTCCAGGTCCTGCTGCACCAGCTCTTCCATGCCGGCCCAGTGGTTGGCATTCCAGTCCTGGCAGCTGACAAAGGCGAAGCGCAGCTGTTCCAGCGGGGTGCCCGCGGCGGCGGCGGTGCGCGTGCGGCCGGTGGTGCTGGGGCGGTTGCCCAGCAGGAAGCGGTAGAAGTAACGCGTGCCCGGGCTCAGGCCGGTGACTTTGTTTCGGATGGTGTAGTCCCAGTCCGGCAGCGCCATCAGCGGCTGGTTGACCAGCAGCGTAGGCGGCGCGAAATCCTGCTGGGTCGACACTTGCAGCCGCACCACCACCGGGCGCCTGCCGTTGCTGCCTTCCACGCGCGTCCACACGATCACGCTGTCGGGACGCGGGTCGCCCGACGCCACGCCATGCACGAAATTGAAGTTCTCGGGATTGCCGGTGTCTGGCTCCGGTGCCGGGTCATCCCCACCACCGCCGCAGGCGCTTAGCCCGCCGGTGGCAGCGGTAACGGTCAGGAAACTCCCCCACTTGAGAAACTGGCGGCGGTCCATGGCGCTCCTCCTTCTGTTGTTGCGGTCTCCATGCAGCGCGCAGCCGTGCCCGGATGCCGCTTGCGGCACCGGGTCTTCGTGGGGCGTGCTGTTTTTCTGAATCGATACTAGTGGCTGGGTAGGGCAGGCGCTGTCGGTGAAGCTCCGACATCGGTATAGGAAGAAGTCGACTGGCTGGCGGCGCCGCCGCCTCACGGCAGCGCAGGCAAGAGGCCTTGCTCCCCTCTCCCGCCTGCGGGAGAGGGGCCGGGGGAGAGGGCAGGCGCCTCCCCAGCGTGCCCGTCTTCGCGCTTGCCCCCGGCTTCAGTCGACGCTGATGTTGTTCGCCCGTATCACCTTGCCCCACACCCCCACATCCGCGCGCACCGTCTGCGCGAACTGTTCCGGGGTCTTCGGCGGCGCCATGCCCATGTTCAGCTGCAGGAAGCGCTCGCGCATGGCCGCGTCCGCCAGCAGCCGGTTCACCTCGGCATTGAGCCGCTGCACGATCGCGGCGCTGGTGCCGGCGGGCGCGAACAGCCCGTACCAGCTGTCGGTGTCGAACGGATAGCCCTGCTCGGTCATGGTCGGCACCTCGGGCGTGGCCGGGGCGCGGCGCGTGCCGCTGACCGCCAGCGCGCGCAGCTTGCCGGCGCGGAGCAACGGCAGCGACGACGAGGTATCGACGAAGGCTGCCTTGATCACGCCGCCCTGCAGGTCGGCCAGGATCGGCGCCACGCCCTTGTACGGCACGTGGCGCAGCCGGAGGCCGGTCTGCATGGCAAGTGCCGCCATGGTCAGGTGGCCGCCCGAGCCGATGCCCCACGAGCCGTAGTCGCAGGCATCCGGGCGCCTGCGCACTTGCTCGACGAATTCCTTCAGCGTGCGCGCCGGGAAGTCCGGCGTCACCACCAGGAAATTGCCGCCTGCGCCGATCTGCGCCACCGGCAGCAGGTCGCGCAGCCCGTCATACGGCAGCTTCGGCTGCAAGGTCTGGTTGATCACCACCGCGGCGGCGTAGGTGAACAGCAGCGTGTAGCCGTCGGGGCTGGCCTTGGCCACGGCATCGTTGCCGATGATGCCGGTCGCGCCGGGCTTGTTGTCGACCACGATGGTCTGGCCCAGCGCCTTGCCCAGCGATGCCGCCAGCGTGCGCGCGAACAGGTCGGTGCCGCCGCCCGGCGGCGCCGGCACCACCAGCCGGATCGGCCGCGCCGGCCAGCCGTTGCCGGCATATAGCGGACCCGCCGCGGCGCTCATCCCGAGGGCGGCCAGCCCGCGCAGCAGCGCGCGCCGCCGTGGATCTGGCCACAGCGTGGGCGCGGCTGCAAGGGGGGTGCGTGGCTCGATGTCTTGCATGGTGTCTCCCTGATGCAGAGGGCTTTGCTAGTGCAGGCCGAAGTTGTCCGCCGCTTCGCTCTCCAGCGCGTCGGCGGCCGCGCCGTACAGGCTGCGCGACACATAGCTGCGCACCTGCGTGGCGCGCTGGCGCAGCCACGCCGCCTTGAGCCGGCGCGCTTCGCGCACGCTCGGGGTTTTATCCGGTGCCAGCGCCAGCACGTCGATCACGTGCAGGGCCAGCTGCGTATCGCCGCGCTCGGCCAGCGCCTGCGCGTGGCGCAGCAGCGCGCCATGGTCGGCCACGGCGGCGGCGATCTCCGCTGCGGCCTGCTGCGGCGGCGCCGGGTGCAGCGTGGTCGCGTTGCGGTCCCACCAGCCGTTCTCCGAGCGGTAGATGTCGCGCGCGATATAGCTGGGATCGCCATAGGTGGGCCGCATCCAGGGCTGGTCGAACAGCGCCGCGGGCGGCTGCAGCGCGGCCAGCATCTGGCGCTCGTTGCAGCCCGCATTCATCAGCCGCACCACCTCGGCGCGCAGCCAGCGCAGGGCGCGCGCGGTTTCGCCCAGCACGCGCTGGCATTCGGCCTCGCCCTGCACGGTGGCGCCGAACTCGCGCACCACGGACAGCGGCTGCAGCGCCGCCAGGCGTTCCAGCGTTTCGGCCCAGCGCACGGTGTCGCGCATGGTGCGGAACGGGGTGCCGATGTTTGGGATCGAGTCGATCACCGCCGGCCCGCCGTAGAGCACGCGCCGGCCCGGCAGCCAGACCGCCACGGCGTCGTCGGTCTCGGACGGCGCCCACAGGATTTCGGCGCGGCGCTCGCCGTGGCCCAGCGTCACGCCATCGGCAAAGGTCTCCGTGGGCCCCGCCTGGGCCAGCTTGCCCGCCAGCGCGCCGGCCGGCTGGCGGAACTGGATCTCGGCCATGCGCTGCTGCATGCGTTGGGTCTCGCGGTAGCGCGCCTGGCGCGCCAGCACGTTGACGTGGGCCAGCACGCGCGGCGCGCGCTCGCCTCGCGCGGCGGCGTGGTCCAGCCATTGCTGCAGGCCGGCGTTGTAGCCGAGGTGGCCGTGGCTGTAGCAGATTGCCAGCACCGGCAGGCTGGTCTGCGTGCGCAGCGCCTCGATCATGCCCCGCGTGACGCGCCCGCCGGGACCGCTGTCGACCACCAGCAGGCCGTCGCCGATATCCGCAACAAAGCTCTGGCCCTGCCCGTGCAGCAGCCAGACGCCGTCGCCGGCGCTGTCGATCCCCGTGCCCGTGACCAGCGCCGACGGCCGGTCTTCGATGTCTTGCATGCTTGCCTCCCTGCTATCCGGTTGGTGTCCGGTGCCACTGTCAGGCAAGAAGGCGCCGCGCAGGGATTGGGGAAAATCCCGCCGCGCCGCGGCGCGCCGGCCGCAAAGCCAGCGCCGGCGCGGCCCAGAGGCGGTTCGGCAATTTCAGGTGTAAACCGCTGGTTAGCACCGTGCCGCTGCTGGCAGTTCCCGCGCGCCGCGCGCTGCGCTAACGCGCGCCAGGCGCGACCTAGGCGGGGCGGCGCAGCGGGCTGTCGGGCAGGTGGGTCAGGTAGTGCACTTCGCGCCGCAGCTGCGTGGCAAATTGCGCGGCGACCGGCGTCATCGGCGAATCGGCGCGGTAGATCAGGCTGACCCGGTGGCTGGGCAGCCGGTCTTCGATCGGCAAGGGCACCAGCCCGGCGGCGGCGAGCTGGCCCGGCACCAGCTGGCGCGGCAGCATGCACAGCAGGTGGCGGTCCTGCAGCAGCGACTGGATCATGCCGATGGTGTCGCAGCGCACCGCCACGCGCGGCAGCGGCAGGTCGTGCTCGCGAAAGGCATCGAGGATGGCGGCGCCCGGGCCCTGCATGCGCTGGCCCGTCAGCACCCAGTCCGAACCCACCAGCTCGCGCAGGCGGCGCGCGTGCCGCAGCGGATGCTCGCGGTGCGCCACCACCACCGAATCGTTGTTGTAGAGCGGCTCGCAGGTGAACTCGCGCTCGATGCCCTCGTCCGGCACCGGGCTCACCGCCATGTCCATCACGCCCGCGCGCAGATCGTCCAGGTGCATCGGATAGACCCCGCTGTCGATGCAGACCAGCACGTCCGGATGCTGGGCCCGGAAGCGCGTCAGCACCGCCGGCAGCAGCAGGTGCGCCGGGCCGCCGGTGGCGCCCACGCGCACCACGCCGTTGCGCGCGCCCAGCATCTGGCGCATCTCGTCGCTGGCCTTGCGCGCCTCGGTGGCGATCAGGCGCGCGCGCCGCAGGAAGGCCTCGCCATAGCGCGACAGCACCACGCCGCGGGTGGTGCGGGTCAGCAGCGGCACGTGCAGCTCTTCCTCGAGCTGGCGGATGCTCTTGGTGAGTGCCGGGGCCGACACGTCGCGGGCGCGCGCGCCGGCGCGGATGCTGCCGTGCTCGGCCACGGCGATGAAGTCCTGGAGTTGGTTCAGACGCATGGGAGATCCCGTTCAGGCGATGGCCAGGGCGCCCAGCATAGCGGCAATCCGCGGCGTTCGGGATTACCCGGGGTGCTAACCCGTGGTTTGCACCGCAGCCGTTTTGGCATCTGCCGTGATGCGCGGTGCTAACGCATGATCGCTCCACATCGACGCCAACCGCCGGCCGCGCCGGCTACTTCGAGGGAGAGAGAACCGCATGGCGAGCACGGCAATCCGGCAAGACCTGCCGCTGGCAGGCATACGCGTGGCGGAGTTCGGGCAGTTCATCGCGGCGCCGGGCGCGGCCATGATGCTGGCCGACCTGGGCGCGGACGTGGTCAAGGTCGAGGCGCTGCGCGGCGACAGCGCGCGGCGCTTCGACAGCACCAGCCCGCAAAGCCCGATGTTCCTGGCCTACAACCGCGGCAAGCGCGGCATCGCGCTGGACCTGCGCACGCGCGGCGGGCTCGATGCGGCGCGCCGGCTGGCGCTGGCCAGCGACGTGGTGCTGCACAACACCCGCGCCGGCGTGATGGAAGCGCTGGGGCTGGACGCCGCCACGCTGCGCGCCGCGCGGCCCGGCCTGATCCACGCCTCGATCAGCGGCTTCGGCACGCGCGGGCCGTCGCGCACGCGGCCCGGGCTGGATATCGCCGCGCAGGCGGAGAGCGGCATGATGTCGGTCACCGGCGAGGCCGGCGGGCAGCCGCTCAAGGCCGGCTTCGCGCTGATCGACGCGGCCACCGCGCTGGCGGCCGGCAATGCCATCCTGGCGGCGCTGTTCCGGCGCGTGCGCACCGGCGCCGGCGAGACCATCGAGACCTCGCTGCTGTCGGTGGGGGTGCAGCTGCAGGCCCAGCTGTGGGCCGAGTACCAGTGCTCCGGCGCGCTGCCCGTGCGCAGCGGCAACAGCCAGCCCAAGGCCGCGCCGGCCGCCGACGTGATCGCGGTGGCCGACGGCCATATCGTGCTGTCGGCCTATCTGGACGAACACTGGGCGCGCCTGTGCCAGGCCATCGGCCAGCCCGCGCTGGCGCATGACGCACGCTTTGCCAGCAATGCCCTGCGGGTGCAGCACCGCGCCGCGCTGCTGGCCATCCTGCACGACGCGCTGCGCCACCTGAGCGGCGATGCCGCGCGCGCGCTGCTGGAGCGGTACCAGGTGGTGGTGGGCGTGGTGCGCGACTACCACCAGGTCAAGGCCAGCGCCGACGTGCTTGCCAGCGGCATCCTGCGGCCCGTCGACGACGGCGAAGGCGGCCGGCTGGAGCTGCCCGGGCTGCCCTTCACCATGGCCGGCCTGCCCGCCGGCGGACTCCCTGCGGTGCCGCGGCTTGGCCAGCATACCGCCGAGGTGCTGGCGGAACTGGGCTACGGCGCCGCCGAGATCGACGCCATGGCCCGTGCCGGCAACATCGGCGTGGAACCCGCCCAGCAGGAGGCAGCATGAACGCGCCGCAGCCTGCCGTCCTGCTGCAGCGTCACGCCGGCTGGGCCGAGCTGGTGCTGAACCGCCCGGCGCGCCGCAACGCCATCGACATGGCGCTGGCGCGCGCGCTGGGCGACGCGATCGAGACCCTTGCCGCCGACGACAGCGTGCGCGCGGTGCTGCTGCGCGGCGCCGACGGCGGCTTCTGTTCCGGCCTGGACCTGCAGGCGCTGCAGGCCGAAGCCGGCGGGCTGGCGGCGTTCGCGCCGGTGTGGGAGCGCGTGCACCAGGGCCTGCGGCACAGCCGCAAGGCCTGGGTGGTGGCGCTCGAGCGCCATGCCATCAACGGCGGCGCGGCGCTGGCGCTCGCCGGCGACCTGCTGGTGTGCGGCGCCGGCGCCTTCCTGCAGATCGGCGAGATCCGCCTGGGCATGGCCGCGCCGCGCAATGCCGAGTGGCTGGCGCTGCGCCACACCGAAGCCGTGGCCGCGCGCCTGTGCCTGCTGGGCGACCGCGTGCCCGCGCCGGAGCTGCTGCGCCTGGGCATCGCCACCGAGATGGTCGACGACATCCAGGTGCTGGACCGCGCGCGCGGGCTGGCGGCCACCATCGGCGGTTTTCCGGCCGAAGGCGTGGCCGCGATCAAGTGCGGCATGCGCGCGGCCTCGGTTGCGCGCGACAAGAACGCTTAGAAGGCAGACACCATGACCGATTCCCTTATCCACGACGACGAGGCCTCGTTGCAGGCCTTTCGCGACGAGGTGCGCGCGTTCGTCGCGCGCGCGCTGCCCGATGCCGTGCGCGAGAAAGTCCGCCTCGGGCTGGAACTCAGCAAGCAGGAGCTGGTCGACTGGCAGCACCGGCTGGCCGGGCGCGGCTGGCTGGTGCCGCATTGGCCGGCGGCCTGGCAGGGCTGCGACTGGAGCGCGGAGCGCCGCGCCGTGTTCCAGGAAGAGCTGGTGCTGGCGCACGCGCCCGAGAGCGGCGGCATCAGCCTCGAGATGATCGGGCCGATCCTGATCCGCTACGGCACGCCGGCGCAGCAGCAGTATTTCCTGCCGCGCATGCTGAACCAGGAGCACTGGTGGTGCCAGGGCTATTCCGAGCCCAACGCCGGCTCGGACCTGGCTTCGCTGAAGACGCGCGCGGTGCGCAGGACCCGGGCCGACGGCAGCGAGGTCTACGTGGTCAGCGGCAGCAAGATCTGGACCTCGTACGCGCAGTACGCCGACTGGATCTTCTGCCTGGTGCGCACCGATACCGCGGCGCGCGCGCAGCAGGGCATCAGCTTCCTGCTGATCGACATGCGCAGCCACGGCGTGAGCGTGCGGCCGCTGGTCGGCATCCACGGCTGGCACCTGTTCAACCAGGTGTTCTTCGACGAGGTGGAAGTGCCGGTGGCAAACCGCGTCGGCGACGAGAACGCCGGCTGGGCCATCGCCAAGTCGCTGCTCGAGCACGAGCGGCTGAACCTGGCGCGCGTGGCCGAGAACCGCCGCCGCCTGGCCAAGGTGCGCGCCATCGGCGCGGAGCTGGAAGAGGGCGGCCAGCCGCTGCTGCAGCGGCCGTGGTTCGCGCGCCGGCTACGTGCGCTGGAGGTACGGCTCGAGGCGCTGGCGGCCACCGTGCTGCGCTTTCGCCGGCAGGCGCGCGCGGGCCAGGCGCTGGGGCCCGAGACCGGCATGCTCAAGCTGCTGGGCAGCCGGCTGATCCAGGACATCGAGAACCTGGCGGTCGACGCGCTGGGCCCCGACACGCTGGCCTACGACCGCGCCGCGCATTTCGAGCCCGCCGCGCCGGAACCGGGGCGCTCCGCCTACGCCGCCGCGGCGTCGGCGCGCCGCTTCGTCACGCGCGGCTACACCATCGCCGGCGGCTCCAGCGAGATCCAGCACGAGCTGCTGGCCAAGCAGGTGCTGGGCCTGTAGCGCGGCCATGGTGGCTGCAACCTCTGCATAAGGACACGAACAGATGAGCGATGCAACGGACGATCGCCGCATGCTGCGCGACAGCGTGCGGCGCTATGTCGAACGCGGCTACGGCTTCGAGCAGCGCCGCGCCGCGCTGGCCGAGCCCGATGGCTTCTCGCGTACGCACTGGCGGGCGTTTGCCGAGATGGGCTGGCTGGCGCTGGGTTTGCCGCAAGCCTGCGGCGGCCTGGGCGACGCCACCGACCAGGCCCAGCTTGCCGAGGAACTGGGCCGCGCCCAGCCCGCCGAGCCGTGGCTGGCCAATGCCGCGCTGTGCGCGCCGCTGCTGGCTGCCTGCGGCGATCCCGCCCATGCGGCCGCCGCGGCGGCGATGGCCGAAGGCGGCGTCATGCTGGCGCTGGCCGCCTGGGAAACGCAGGGGCGCTATGACGCGTTCGATATCAGCACCACCGCGCAGGCCCACGCCCCGGGGCAATGGAGCCTGGACGGCCGCAAGACGCTGGTGCTGGGCGGCGGCAGCGCCGGCCTGCTGCTGGTGCTGGCGCGCACCGGCGGCCAGCGCCGCGAGCGCCATGGCCTGACCCTGTTCGCGGTGCCGGCCGATACGCGCGGCGTGAGCGTCGACGCGCTGCCGACCTACGACGGCCGCCAGACCGCCAGCGTGACGCTGCGCCGCGCCGTGGTGCCGGACAGCGCGCGCATCGGCGCGCGCGACGGCGCCTGGCCGATGGTGGAGGCCGCCATCGACCGCGCCACCGTGATGGCCTGCGCGGAGGCCGTCGGCACCATGTCGCGCGCGTTCGACCTGACCCGCGACTACCTGGCGGCGCGCGAGCAGTTCGGCCGGCCGCTGACCGCCAGCCAGGTGATCCGGCACCGGCTGGTGGACCTCTATGTCAGCGTGGAGCAGGCGCGTGCCATCACCGAAGCCGCGGCCGAGGCGCTGCAGCGCGATCCGGTCGCGCGCATGCGCGCGGTCTCCCACGCCAAGGCCTTTGTCTCGGATGCCGGGCGCGCGCTGGGCGAAGACGCGGTGCAGCTGCACGGCGCCGTGGGCATGACCGACGAGGTGGAAGTCGGCCACTGCTACAAGCGCCTGGCGGCGCACGCCAACCTGTTCGGCGATGCCGACTGGCACTACGAGCGGCTGGCGGCACTGGATCACGCGGCGCAGGCGCAGGCCTGAGCCGTTCAGCGCGGGCGCCCGGGCCAGCCGGCGCGCCCGCTGACGACACGCCGGCAACGTACCGGCATGCGCGGCCAATGCGCCGCAACGGAGACAGCAATATGAGCAGCCAGCACAATGGCGCCCGACGGGCGCGCGCCACGCGCACGGCCCTGGCCGCGGCGCTGATCCTGGCGGGCGCCGCCAGCGCGCACGCCGAGACACCTTATCCCAGCAAGCCGATCCGCATGGTGCTGCCGTCGGGCGCGGGCACCGTGACCGACCAGACCGCGCGGCTGGTAGCCGAGCGCCTGACCGCGGGGCTGAAGCAGCCAGTGGTGGTCGACAACCGTCCCGGCGCCAACGGCATCATCGCCAGCGAGACCGTGGCGCGCGCCGCGCCCGACGGCTACACGCTGCTGTTCACCTATGCCGCGACCATGACGGTGAACCCGTGGACCACGCCGTCGCTGCCGTACGACCCGGTCAGGGACTTCACGCCGATCGCGCGGCCCAGCCAGCCCGGCGGCAACCTGCTGGCGGTCAGCGCCGAGGTGCCGGTGCACAACCTGCGGGAACTGATCGCCTATGCCAAGAGCAGCAAGACGGAGCTGGCCTATTGCTCGTGGGGCGTCGGCTCCGGCGGCCACCTGGCCATGGAATACCTGAAGGCGAAGGCCGGCATCCATCTGCGCCACATTCCGTACAAGACCGCCACCCAGTGCAGCAACGACCTGGCCGCTGGCCACGTCACCATCGGCATTACCGATGCCATCTCTTCGGTGCCGCACCTGAAGTCCGGCCGCATCCGCGGCATCGCGGTGTCCGGGCCGGCGCGCCTGCTGACTGCGCCGGACGTGCCCACCATGTCGCAGCAGGGCGTGCCGTTCCAGCAGGCCAGCTGGGTCGCGATCTTCGGTCCCAGGGGCATGCCCGCACCCATCGTCGAGCGGCTCAACGCCGAGGTCAACCGCATCCTGCAGACCCCGGCCGACCGCGCCAGATTCGCCGCGATGAACCTGCAGCCGGCCGCGCCGTCGAGCCCCGCGGACCTGGGCAAGCTGCTCAGCGCCGACCTGGCGGCATGGGGCGAGGTGGTGAAGGTGGCAGGGCTGCAGGCGAAGTAGGGCAGACACACAACACAACAACGAGGACGGGAGACAGAGAGCGTGAAGGCAACACAGTGGATGGCGATGGGCCTGGCCCTGGCCGCGGGCAATGCCGCGGCCGGCACCATGCAGTTGTTCGGCGTGGTGGATGCATCGATCGAATACGCCAAGGGCTCGGACAGCGTGGTGCGCATGCGCGAAGGCCAGCAGGCCGCGTCGCGCTGGGGCATCCGCGGCATCGAAGACCTCGGCGGCGGGCTCAAGGCCAACTTCCTGGTCGAGTCGGGCTTCAATATCGACACCGGCACGGAGTTCTTCGGCAACAACCGGCTGTTCGGGCGGCAGGCCTACCTGGGCCTGTCAGGCGGCTGGGGCGAGGTCCGGCTGGGGCGGCAGTACACGCCGTCGTTCTATGCGCTGCTGCGGCTGGACCCGTTCCTGCTGAATGGCGCGGTGTCGCCGTTCAACCTGCTGAGCGCGACCGCATCGCAAGGCACCGGACATGTGGCCTACGGCGCGCGCTTCGACAACGCGGTGCAATACTTCTCGCCCAAGTGGGGCGGCTTCGGCTTCGGCGCCGCGGTGGCGCCAGGCGAGGTGCCAGGGTCGCCGCGTTCCGGGCTTAACTTCGGCATGAACGCGACCTGGGAGGCGGGCAACGCCTATGCGTTCTACAGCTACCAGGGGATGTATTCGGGCGCCAACGTGCCGGTGGAGCCGACGCTGACGTCGAACCATTTCGTCGGCGGCTCGTACCGCTTCAAGCCGGTGGAGATCGGGCTGCTGTTCAGCGCGGCCAGCAGCGACCGGCCCGAGACCCGCTCGGCGCGCCACTACGGCGTGACCTTCAGCTGGGCCGTGACCCCGCGCGACACCTTCAAGGCCGCCGCGCTCAAGCGCCAGATCCTCGGCGGCGGCCAGCGGCCGCTGGCAGTCACGCTGGGCTGGGACCACGACCTGAGCAAGCGCACCACGGCCTACGTGCGCGCGGTGCTGGTGCACAACAGCGCCGGCGGCAGTGTCAGCAACAACAGCATCGTGATCGATCCCGGGAGCGGGGATGATGCGAAGTCGGTGAGCGTGGGGGTGCGGCACCGGTTTTGAAGGGTGAGCGCATAGCAACCGGGAGAGTTAACGAAAGGCGCCGCCGCTTGTATAGGCTCCCCTCTCCCGCAAGCGGGAGAGAGGAGAAAACCCGCAGCGTGCAAGCGGCCCGAGCAATGCCGGTTACTTCAACTGCTGCGCAAATTCCTCAAGCTGCGTAATGCAGATTCCCCAGCCCTCATAAAACCCCATCTCCTCATGCTGCTTGCGCGTAGCCTCGTCCGGATGCATCACGCGCGCGATGTAGCGGGTGCCGTCGCCCTCGTCGGCCATGGTGATGACCGCGGTCATCGACAGCCACGGCGTGCCGGGCCGGTACCCCGCGACCAGCGCCGAGGTGGAGACGATCTTCTCCATCGGCACGATCTCGAGAAAGCAGCCGGGGTTGTCGCTGGTGCCGCCATCGGGGCCCTGCATGAAGGTATGGAAGGCGCCGCCGGGACGCATGTCGAAGGCGCGGACCTCGGTGGTCCAGGGCCTGGGGCACCACCATTGCTTGAGCAGCTGCGGATCGCTCCAGGCGCGCCAGACCTTGGCGCGCGGGGCCTTGAGCAGGCGCGAGATGACCAGGTCGTGGCTTTCCGGGCCGGCGGCGTTTTCATTCGTCATGGGACTGTTCCTCTTGATGAAGGGCTTCGACAAAAGCCGCCAGGCGGTCGGTACGGGCCTCCCACAGGGCGCGCTGGTCGGCCAGCCATTGCTGCGCGTCGGACAGCGGTTGCGGCACCAGCTCGCAGGTGCGCACGCGCCCCGTCTTGCGCGAGCGGATCAGGCCGCTGCGCTCCAGCACCTGCAGGTGCTTCATGAACGAGGGCAGTGCCATCGCGAACGGCGCCGCCAGCGCCGAAACCGTTTCGGGCCCGCGCCCGAGGGTGCTGACGATGGCGCGGCGGGTCGGGTCCGCCAGCGCGTAGAACACGCCGGACAGCGGGGCAGGATCGACAGCCTGGGACACGTCTGCAAACTCGGCATAATGGTTAGCCATGCGGCTAAGTATAAGAGGCCAGCCGGAACATGCAAGACCGAAATGCAAGGCGCCCCGGACCAGCCGGGGCGCCTTGCAGTCAGGGCAGTGCGGTCGAGCCTATTGCTGGCGGACGTAGGCCGCCAGGGCCTTCACTTCCTCGGGCTTCAGGCCGGCGAACGGCGGCATCGGCACCGCGCCCCACTTGCCGCTGCTGCCGCCGCGGATGCTGGCTTCCAGCCTGGCTTGCGCCTGCGGGTCGCCCTTGTAGCGGACCGCAACCTCGTGATAGGCGGGGCCGACGATCTTCTGCGTCACGCCGTGGCAGCTCAGGCAGGCGTTCTTCGCCAGCAGGCCCTGCACGTCCACTGTCGTTGCAGTGGACGCCGGCGCTGCTTCCGGGGCCGCCGGCTTGCCGGCCTTGTGGGCGATCGCCACGATCTCCGGATCCTTGATTTTCGCCGAGCCGTAGGCCACCGCCAGGTAGGCAGCGAGTTGCTCGACCTCGGCGTCGTCGATCGGCGCGCCGTAGGCCTGCTGCATCTTCTTCATCTCGGCGGTCCACTGCGCCAGCGTCAGCCCGGGCGGCTGGTACGAGACGTAGTCGGCCGAATGGCAGATCGCGCATTTCTGCGTGGCGATGCCGTAGCCGGGGAGTTTTGCCGGCTTGAGCTTGACGTTCTCCGCCGGCAGCTTGATCTCCTGCGGCGCGGCGCCGGCATGGCCGGCACCGAGCAGGGCGAGCGCCAGCAGCGCGGGGGCGATGGTTGCTTTCATGGCGCGTTCCTCAGGCGATGGTGACCGGCGTGGCTTCGATGACATTGCGGCGATAGCCGGCGGGGTTCCAGTTGGCTTTTGCCGGCTGAGTCTCGCCGTTGTTGCTGGTGGCGCGCACCATCAGCACCGCCGGGCCCTTGCGCGCGAACTTCACCGGCAAGTGCCAGGCGCGGAAGGAGAACCGGCCCAGGTCTTCGCCAAGCCTGGCGGCCTGCCAGTTCTGGCCGCCGTCGACGGACACCTCGACCGTGCGGATGCCCGAGCCGCCGTCGAAGGCAATGCCCTTCAGTTCGACGGCGCGGCCGGCCGGCAACCTGCCGCCGCTCTCGACACTGGTGATAAAGCTGCGCACGGCCAGCGTCGAGATCGGCCGCGTCTTGGCCGCCGGCGTCCCGGGAGCCACGCACTGGCAATCGTTGTCCGGCACGCGGTAGCCCTTGGTCATGAAGAACGCATCATGGCCCTCGAACGGGTGGTCGAGCACCTCGATCTCGTGCAGATGCTTGATCCAGTAGGTGCCGAAGTAGCCCGGCACCACCAGCTTGAGCGGGTAGCCGTTGAGCAGCGGCAGGTCTTCGCCATTCATGCCCCACGCCAGCAGCGGCTCGCCGTTCATGGCGTGAGCGATATCGAGCGACTTGCGGAAGTCCGGCGTGCTCGGCAGCACCGGCGTGTCCATGCCGTTGAAGGTCACCACCCTGGCGCCGGCCTTGACGCCCGCATGCTCCAGCACCTTGCGCAGCGGCACGCCGGTCCAGCGTGCATTGCCCATCGCGCCGTTGGCCAGCTGCGCGCCGAACACGCGCGGCTCGGAGAAGCCGCGGCTGTTGCCCGAACACTGGTTCACCGCGACCACGTGCACCGGCTCCGCCAGCCGCTTCAGTTCATCGAGCGACAGCTGCAGCGGCTTGCCGACGTGGCCGCCAACGCTGAGGCGGTAGGTGGCCAGGTCCACCGACAGTGGCAGGTTGGCCAGGTGGTAGCGCACGAAAAAGGCGTCGTTGGCGGTGATCGGCCCCTCGTTGAAGGCGGAGAAGGGCGTCTCCAGGTGCGGCGGCCGGGTGCTCACGCGAACCAGCGGGCGCTTGCCCGGATAGCGCACCAGCGGGCGCGGGCCGTCGGCCAGTGTGACGCCGTCGGTCGCGCGTGCGGCCAGCGCGCCGAGCGGCGATGCGCCCAGCGCCAGCAGGCCGGCGCCCTGCACCAAACGGCGCCGCCTGGATAGCGGCCGGTCGTGGTCGGCAGATTGCGCCGGACGGTTCTTGTCTCGCATGGGGCGTCTCCTTCGGGGGCGTGTTGTGGCGCGCAAGGCGCTGTGGCGGGTACTTTGACGCCGCCGCAACAACTTGTGAAACGGGTTTTGCTGCTATTCGTTATCGATTTATTCGATATAGGGGAAGACCACGGCTTACCTCGTCGACAAAACCGCTTGCATCGTAAATTGGGTTTCCCTACACTTACCAAAACGTTTTTGTTAGCGGAAATCGATAATATTTGCGGCCAATTGCGCACAGACGCAGCCGGTGGGCCCCGCGCCCGCGGCACAACGCCCGACACACCAAACGAGGAGCAAAGCAATGTCCCACCCCGCCCCCGCGCCGGTGGATGAACGGCTGCCATGGCGGCGCCTGTTTGTCTTCGGCCTTCAGCACGTACTGGTCATGGCCGCGTCGCCGATCGCGTCGGTATTCCTGATGAGCAAGGCGCTCAACTTCCCGCCCGCGCTGGCAGTGCAGCTGCTCAGTGCCACTTTCGTCATCTGCGGCCTGGGCACGCTGCTGCAGTCGCTGGGCCAGCGCGGCATCGGCGCGCGCCTGCCATTCGTGATGCTGCCCGGCGGCGCGCCGATTGTGCTGTTCATCCTGATCGCGCAGCAGACCGACGTGCAGACCGCAGCCGGCGCGGTGATCCTGACCGGCGTCTTCTACTTTCTGGTGCTGCCGGTGTTCCGGCGCTGCCTGCGCTACTTCCCGCCGGTGGTGGTGGGCACCATGCTGCTGCTGGTGGCGATCAACCTGGCGCAGGTCTCGGGCAAGCTGGTCGCCGGCCATCCGGCCGCGGGCAGCGCCGTGGATCCGCTCAACCTGCTGCTGGCCTTTGCCACCATCGCCTGCACCGTGGCGGCGTCGCGCTGGCTGAGCGGCATGCTGGCGCAGCTGGCGATCCTGCTCGGGCTGCTGGGCGGTGCGCTGGTGGCTGGGCTGGCCGGCGCGTTCCACTTCGGCCAGGTGTCGTTGTCGCCGGTGCTGGCGTTGCCGACGCCGTTCCCGTTCGGCTGGCCCACCTTCGACGTGGTGGCCGCGATCCCGCTGATGGTGTTCGCCGTGATCTCGATGGTCGAGGCCACCGGCCAGACCCTGGCGATCAGCGATGCCGTGGGCCGGCCGGTGGAACAGCAGCGCGACGTGCCGCGCACCATCCGCGCCGACGCGCTGACCTCGCTGCTGGGCGGGATGTTCGGCACCTCGCTGATCATCACCAGCGGCGAGAACATCGGCATCGTGCGGGCCACCGGCGTGCGCTCGCACTTTGTCACGGCGATGTCGGGCGCGATCCTGGTCGCGTTCGGGCTGCTGGTGCCGGTGTCGGCGCTGATCAGCGCGATTCCCGAGGCCGTGGTCGGCGGCACCGGGCTGGTGGTGTTCTGCATCGTCGGCACCATGGGCATCGACATGCTGCGCAAGGTAGACCTGCGCGACCACGCCAACATGTACGTGGTGGCGGTGGCACTGGCCGTGGGCCTGCTGCCGATCCTGGTGCCTGGCATCTATGGCGGCCTGCCGGCCAACCTGCGCATCCTGGTGGGCAATGGCGTGGCGATGGGCGCCATCACCGCGGCGCTGCTCAACTTCCTGTTTTTCCATACGGGTCTGCGGACCGCGACGGCTGGCACGGGCGCGATCGCGCGCGACGATGCCGCCGCGACGCATTGACCCCGCTTCCTGCATTGCAATGACTGAACCTTATGCCTCGACGCCGGCCTGGCCCGGCGACCTCAACCCGGCGCTGGCGCCGGAAAACTTCCAGCGCCCGCGCATCCTGTTGCCCGAGTGGACCCTGCTGCGCCAGGGCGCGGTGCGCGGCCACGCGGTGGTGGTGGAGGGCGGCCGCTTCACCGCGGTCGGCCCCGCCGAAGACGTCGCCGCGCGCTTTCCGCACCTGGAGACCTTGCCGCTGCCGCGCACGCTGCTGATGCCGGGCATGATCGACACCCATCACCATCTGACGCAGTCGTTCGGCAAGTCGCTGGTGTTCGGCGAGCCGTCGGAGATCTTCCGGCGCGTGTGGGTGCCGCTGGAGGGCAGCCTGAAGGCGGAGCACCTGTACCTGTCGTCCAAGCTGGCGGCGCTGGAAGCGCTGCGTGGCGGCTTTACCACCGTGGTCGACGCCGGCACGCGCAGCGACGCCGGGCTCGACGCGGTCGCGCGCGCGGTCACCGATGCCGGCGTGCGCTGCGTGCTGGGCCTGATCTGCAACGACAAGCCCGGCGCCGAAACGCTCGACGCCGCGCCCATCCTGCGCCGCGCCGCCGCGCACCTGGACCGCTACGCCGGCGATGCGCTGGTGGCGCCGTCGCTGGCGATCTCGATCCCCGAGGTGGCCTCGGACGCGATGCTGCATCACGTCTACCAGCTGTGCGCCGAGTCCGGCCGCATCTTCCAGACCCATGCCAACGAGCATCTGGTGGCGGTGGAGCGCTCGCTCAACGCGTGCGGGCGCCGGCCGATCGAGCACCTCGCGGCGATCGGCGCGCTCGGCCCGGCGGCCTTGCTCGCGCACGCCACGCTGGTGACGCCGCAGGAGATCCGGCTACTGGCCGACAGCGGCGCCGCCGTGGCCTACAACCCCGTCGCCAGCGCCTGGAAGGGCAACGCGGTGGCGCCCGCCGAGACCATGGCCACCTTCGGCGTGCGCCTCGGCCTGGGCACCGACGGCACCCGCAGCGACGGCTTCCGCCTGCTGGACTATGCCGAGGCCGCGCAGCGCTTTGCCTTCGGCATCGGCGTGGGCGACTCGTCCTGCGGCGCGGGCTGGCGCTGGGTCGACATGGCCACGCACGACGCGGCCGATGTGGCCGGGCTGGGCGCGCTCACCGGCGAGATCGCCGCCGGCAAGCGCGCCGACTTCCTGCTGGTCGACCTGGACGTGCCGGAACTGACGCCGTCGTGGGACCTGACGTGGGAGCTGGTGCGCCTGGCCAACCGCGACCAGATCCGCGCGGTCTTCGTCGACGGCAACCTGCGCCTGTGGCAGGGCTGGCCCACCGACTGGGACGCGCGCGCGCTGATGCGCGACATCCATGCCATGGCCGGGCACACCGTTGCCGGCGCGCCGATCCGCAAGCTGCATGACGCCGCCGACGTGCATCGCGCGCGCCATGCCGGCACGGAGGCGGCATGAGCATGGACCTGACCCTGTTCAGCGTCGGCGTGGCGGTCTTTACCGGCGCGCTGATCCAGGGCGCCACAGGCATGGGCTTCGCGCTGATCGTGGTGCCGGTGCTGGCGCTGGCCGCGCCGGCGATGCTGCCGGGCGCGCTGCTGCTGGCGATGCTGCCGCTCAACGCTTACGTGGCCTGGCGCGAGCGCCACGCCATCGATATGCGCGGGGCCGGCTGGATCAGCGCCGGACGCGTGGCCGGCACCTTCGGCGGCCTGTGGGTGCTGGTGGCGATGCCGATGGCGTGGCTCAACGCGCTGGTCGGCGGCAGCACCATTGCCGCGGCGGTGGTGTCGTTGCTGGCGCCGGCGTTCACGCCGGGGCGGCTGACCTTTGCCTCCACCGGCCTGATCACCGGCGTGACCGAGACCGCCACCGGCGTCGGCGGCCCGCCGCTGGCGCTGGCCTACCAGCACGCGCCGGTGGCGACGCTGCGCGCCACCGTGGCGCTGTGCTTCCTGGTGGGCGAGGTGATTTCGCTGGTGGTGCTGGCGCTGGGCGGCCGGCTCGGCATGGAGCAGGTGTTCTATGCCGCGGGGCTGCTGCCGGTGCTGGGCGTGGGGATGGTGGCCAGCCATCTGGTGCATCGGCGGATTAATCAAAGGATGTTGAGGGTGGGGGTGTTGGGATTTGCGTTGGTGTCGGGGGTGGTGGTGTTGGTTAGGGGGTGAGGGTTAAGGGGGGTGTTGAGTGAGGTGTCGTGCTTGGCGGGCGTGGCAAGAAACGCGTCGCCTATGCAAGAAACGCGTCGCCTATGCGGCTGGCAATCAATTCCGCGGCGTTGGCGGTTCAGGCGGTGGTGATTTCCGTTTGTCGTGGGTGCCCGTTCGAACCTGCTAACGCTACGTGAGTCAGGGACGGTGCCTACGATCACCCACTATTGAACGATCCCAGCAGGGTGTAGGCAGCCTGCTGCTGGCGCTATTGGTGGGACGCCTTCGGCTGCGCTGCGCGCACTCCCAATCTCAGGTCTGCTGCTCGGGCACCGAGTGCATCGCTGCGCTCGCATGGCGTTGTCGCGTGCGAGCCCAAGGGTCTTTCTCTCTCGCTTGTTTGCGCCCCTCTCCCGCTTGCGGGAGAGGGGCGGGGGAGAGGGCCGGCGCATCTACGAAGTCCGGCACATCGCTTCCCGAAAGTCCGTCAAGCCCCCGGCATCGACGACGCTCTGACCACCAGTTCGGGCTTGGGTCCGGTGATGACCGTGCGGCCGCGCTCGCCCGACAGGTGCGCGAACAGCAGTTCCACCGCCAGCGACGCCACCCGCTCCAGGTGCAGGTTGACCGCGGTCAGCGGCGGCTGCGCGCTGCGCGCGCGGATGCCGTCGTAGCGCGTCACCACCAGCACGTCGTCGGGCACGCGCCTGCCCAGCCCTTGCAGGTGCGTCATGGCGCCGACCGCGAAGGCATCCACCGGCGCGCACAGCGCATCCAGGCCAGGCATCTGCGCCAGCAGTTGCGCGCAGGCCTCGGCGCCGGCGGCTTCGCCATGTTCCTCGGCCGCCTTGACGACATGGCAGGGCAGCCCCAGCGCCTGCGTGAACTCGCGGTAGGCGCGTTCCGTTTCCACATACGATTGCCGCGGCGCCGCGCCGATCATCAGGCCGATCTGGCGCCGCCCATGGCCGTGCAGATGTTCCAGCAGCAGGCGCGCGGTCGCGGCCGACTGCAGGTCCACGCAGGGCACCGGGGTCTCGGTCAGCGGCTCGCGCCCGATCGAGACGATGCTGACGCCGCGCTCGCGCAGCCGCGCGATATGCGGGTCGCCGGCAATCGGCTCGATCACGATGGCACCGTCGATATCGAGCGTATCGAGCAGCCCGCCGGCGCCTTCGAGCGGCGGCACCAGCACCACGCCCAGCCCGCGCCCCATCGCCGCTTCGGCGGCGATCGCCGCCACCTCCATCATGAAGCCCAGCCGCGAGGTGCCGCCCGCCACCGCGAACGGCATCGACGACAGCAGCGCGATGCAGTTGGCGCGCCCCGACTGCAGCCGCTGCGCGCGCACACTGGGCCGGTAGCCCAGCTCCGCGGCCACGCGCTTGACGCGGGCGCGCGTGGCCGGGTCCAGCACGCCGCGGTCGTTCAGCGCATGCGACACCGTGGTCAGCGAGACCCCGGCGGCGCGGGCGACGTCGTGGATGGTGATGCGGCGGGGGCGGTCGGGCGTGGCTTCGGTCATGCGGGGCAAGGGCGATGGCGGGCAATGGATCAGGGGGAGCATACCGCAGCCGCTGCTCAGCGGCGCCGGTTGCCGCCGCCGGCTTCGGACGACAGCGCCTTCCAGTGCTCGCGCGTGAACCGGTACAGCACCTCCAGCGCCGGCGACAGCGAGCGCGCCGCCATGCGCGCCATGCCGTAGCGCCCGCAGCGGCGCGCATCGGGCGGCATCGGCACTTCGGCCATCTGGCCGGCGGCGCGCTCCTGCCGCGTGATCGAGAGCACGCCGAACAGCAGCGTATCGCTCGCCAGCGTCACGCTGCGCAGCATGTCGAGGTTGTCGCAATGCAGGGTGAAGAGCCGCTCCGGCGCGGCGTCGGGCCCCCACAATTCCGCCAGCTGCCGGCTGACCACGGTGCTGAGCGTGGTGGTGGCGACGGGGTAGGCGCGGATGGTGTCGATATCGATGCGGCGCTTGCGCAGGATCGGGTGCCCGGCGCGGCATACCAGCCCCGCGGGCAGTTCGCCGAGCGGCTCCACCTCGACGTCGTCGGCCGCGCGCAGTACGTAGGCGTCGCCGACGATGGCGTCGATGGTCTCGTTGCGCAGGGCCTCGAGCAATGCGCTGGTGGCGCCGGTCTCGGTGCGGACCTTGATGCGCGGGTGGGCCTGCGCCATGTGGATCAGGAACGGCGTCAGCAACAACGCCGCCGGCGCCGGCGCCACGCCGATCGCGAGCGAGCCTTCCTCGCCGCCGCGCAGCAGCTCCAGGTCGCGCCGCAGCTGGCGCTCTTCCAGCCGCATGCGGCGCGCGCGCTCGGCCACCAGCTCGCCAAACACGGTCAGCGTGGCGCGGCGCGCGCCGCGGTCGAACAGCGGCGCCTTCAGCTCGTCTTCGAGCGCGCGGATGCTGCGGCTCAGCGCCGGCTGGGTCAGGTGCACGGCGCGGGCCGCTTCGGAAAAGGTGCCGTGCTCGACCACCGCGAGCAGATGCAGAAGTTTCTGGGTGTCCATGCGGAAAACCATGCGCATTGGTTATGGGAGCGGTTCAACATTTGCATTTGAATCATACCTTGGCGCTTCCTATGATGAGCGGAACAAAAAAGCGGCGCCCGCACGGGAGACCGCAACAACGTCCATCGGACATCGGAGACAGACATGCTCAAGCTGTTGATCGGCCTAGGCCTGCCGTATATCGGCGTGATCGGGATGCTGCCGTGGGTGGCATCGGTGGAGCGCTTCGTGCTCGGCGTGCCCTTTATCTACGCCTGGATCTTTGCGTGGTTCGTGCTGACCTCGGGCTGCATGCTGGCGTGCTGGCTGCTGTTCGACCGCCACGGCGCCGACGCGGCGCCCGAAGCCTGACGCGGGGAGCCGGCCATGACCACAGCGGTATTCCTGGGCTTCATCGTGTTCTCGCTCTATCTCGCCATCCGCTCCGGCAAGGGCCACGGCGCGCAGAGCATGCATGACTTCTTCGTCGCGTCGCGGCAGTTCGGCGCGTTCCTGGTGTTCTTCCTGGCCGCCGGCGAGATCTACAGCATCGGCACCATGGTGGGCTTTCCCGGCGGCATCTATGCCAAGGGGCCGACCTATGGCGTGTGGTTCCTCGGCTATATCCTGCTGGCCTATCCGCTCGGCTACTTCCTGGGCCCGAAGATCTGGCAGGCCGGCGCGCGCTACAACGCGATCACGCTGCCTGACCTGTTCAAGGGCCACTATGGCAACCGCGCGCTGGAGCTGATCGTGGCCGGCTCGTCGATCCTGTTCCTGCTGCCGTGGGGCCAGTTGCAGTTCACCGGGCTGGTGGCGGCGCTCAAGGGCCTGGGCTGGGACTTCGACCCGATGTATCTGGTGATGATTTCCGCGGCGCTGGCGTTCACCTACATCGCCATTTCCGGCGTGCGCGCCTCGGCCTATATCGCCATCCTCAAGGACATCCTGATGGTGGTGGCAATCGTCGCCACCGGGGTTGCGGTGGGCTGGAAGGCCGGTGTCGGCGACGTGTTCCACGCCGCCAGCCTGCAGGTCAGCAACCAGATGAGCGAGACCCAGCTGCGCTTCTCGATGAGCACCATGCTGTTCCAGGCGCTGGGCTTCTACGTGATGCCGTTCGCGGTGCAGAATTTCTTCACGGCCAAGAGCGCCAACACCATTCGGCGCACGCAGGTGGCGATGCCGCTGTACATGTTGATGTACCCGTTCCTGGTGCTGGCTTCGTACTACGCCATCAGCCAGAACCTGCAGCTGGCGTCGCCCAACGAGGCGTTCTTCGCCGCGGCGGTGCGGCTGCTGCCGGGCTGGCTGCTGGGCCTGGTCGCGGCGGGCGCGGCGCTGTCGGGCCTGCTGGTGCTGGCCGGCATCTGCCTGGCGATCGGCCCCATCGTCACGCGCAACCTGCTGCCGGGCCTGCCCGAGCCGCGCCAGAAGCAGGGCGCCAAGGTGGTGATCGTGATCTACCTGGTGCTGTCCATCGCCATGACGCTGGCCACGCCCAACCTGATGCTGACGCTGATCAACACCACCTACTACGGCGTGACGCAGTTCTTCCCCGGCGTGATGGTGATCCTGTTCTCGCTCAAGGTGCGGCCGCTGGCGATTGCGCTGGGCATCGTCACCGGACAGTTGCTGGCGATCGCGCTGTACGTGCAGCAGGCCGACTTCGGCGGCTTCAACCTCGGCCTGATCAGCCTGGGCGTGAATCTGCTGGTGACCGCGCTGGTGCAATACGCCCCCCGCCTGGACCGCGTGCAGGCGGCCTGAAGACCTGAACCTGTTCTATCGATGACACCATACGACACCGTGCGCACGCAGATATTTGTCGCGCGCAAGATCCTGACGATGGAGACGGACCGGCCCGAAGCAACCCATGTCGCGGTGCGCGCCGGCAAGATCCTTGCCGTCGGCGGCAGCGCCGAGATGGCCGCCTGGCCCGATGCGGCGCAGGTCGACACCTTCCGCGACAAGGTGCTGATGCCGGGCCTGGTCGAGGGCCACTGCCACCTGATGGAGGGCGCGATGTGGGACGCGGTCTACGTCGGCTACTTCGACCGCCGCGATCCGGAAGGCCGGCTGTGGCGGGGCCTGCGTACGCTGGAACAGGTGATCGATCGCCTCGCCAGCGCGTCCAGCCAGATGCGCGACGCCGATGCGCCGCTGCTGGCGTGGGGCTTCGACCCGATCTATTTCGGCGCCAGCCGGCTGTCGGTGCGCGAGCTGGACCGCGTGTCGGCGACACGCCCGATCGTGGTGATGCATGCCAGCGTGCATCTGATGAACGTGAATTCGGCGATGCTGGCGCAGGCCGGCATCGACGCGGACACCGATATCGACGGCGTGCACAAGGACCCGCAGGGCCAGCCCACCGGCGAGCTGCAGGAGTTCGCGGCGATGTTCCCGGTCCAGCGCGTGCTGGGCAGCGGCTTGTCGCTGGCCGCGGCCGAGAACGCCGGGGCGGTGCGCCGCTTCGGCCGCGTGGCGCAACTGGCGGGGGTGACCACGGCCACTGACCTGGTCAACGACCTGTCGCCGCGGGGGCTGGAGACGCTGCGCGCGGTCACGGCTGAAGCGGATTTCCCGCTGCGCATCGTCCCGGCGTTCGCGCCGCAACGCAATGCGCAGGGCGGGCGGGCCCGCGTGCAGGCCGCCGCGGCCGCGGGCACCGACAAGCTGCACTTCGGCCCGGTCAAGTTCATCGTCGACGGCTCGATCCAGGGCTTTACCGCGCGCCTGCGCGCGCCGGGCTATGCCGGCGGCCAGCCCAACGGCCTGTGGCTGATCCCGCCGCAGCAGTTGCCCGACGCCTTCACGCCGTTCCACCTGGCCGGCCTGCCGCTGCATATCCACACCAATGGCGACGAGGCCACCGAAGTGGTGCTGGACGTGCTCGAAGCCATGCTGTCACGCCACCCGCGCGCGGACCATCGCCATACGCTGCAGCATTGCCAGCTGGCCGACGCCACGCAACTGGCGCGCGCGGCGCGGCTGGGCCTGTGCATCAACTTCTTCTCCAACCACCTGTACTACTGGGGCGATGCGCACGTCGAGCAGACCGTGGGGCCGGCGCGGGCGGCGCGCATGAACCCGGCCGGCACGGCGCGGCGGCTGGGGATCCCGTTCGCGATCCATTCCGATGCGCCGATCACGCCGCTGAACCCGCTGTTCACGGCATGGTGCGCGATGCAGCGGCAGACCGCTTCCGGTCGCGTGCTGGGCGAAGCCGAACGGCTGACGCTGGCCGACGCGCTCTACGCCATCACCATGGGCGCGGCCCATACGCTGAAGCTGGAGCACCGCATCGGCAGCATCGCGCCCGGCAAGCTGGCCGACTTTGCCGTGCTGGAGGACGACCCCACTGCCATGGCGCCCGCACGCCTGAAGGATGTCCGGGTCTGGGGCACGGTGCTGGGCGGGCGGGTATTCCCGGCGCCGCCACGATGAACGCGCGCGCGCCGATTCCGCTGGTGGTGGTGGGCGGCTACCTTGGCGCCGGCAAGACCACCTTGCTCAACCGCCTGCTCGCCAATGCGCACGGGTGCCGCATCGCGGTGCTGGTCAATGATTTCGGCGCGGTCAATATCGATGCCGCGCTGGTGCGCGCGCGCAGCGACGATGTGATCGAGCTGGAGAACGGCTGCATCTGCTGTTCGATCGGCGGCCGGCTGGCCGAGGCGCTGGTGGCCATCGCCGCGCGGGCGCGGCGGCCGGAGCTGCTGCTGATCGAGGCCAGCGGTGTCTCCGACCCGCAGCGCATCGCGCAGGTCGGGCTGCTGGACCCGGCGTTCCGGCTCAATGCGGTGCTGGTCGCGGTGGATGCGACCGGCGTGCACGACAGCCTGTGCGATCCGCTGGTCAGCGACATGGTGCGGCGGCAGGTCATGGGCGCGTCGGTGGTGGCGCTGACCAAGGCCGACCTGGCCGGGGCCGAAGCCGTAGCGCGCGCCGCGGCCACGGCAGCCGGCCTGGCGCCGCACGCGACCGTGCTGACGGCGTGCTCGGGCGAACTGCCGCTGTCGGTGTTTCTCGATGCAGGCGCGCTGCCCGCATCCCGCAGCGCGGCGCGGCTGGACGGATCGGGCTGGCAGCGCGGCGCCGCGGATGGCGGACATGCCGGCATCCGCAGCGTTGCCTTCCAGACCCCGCGCCGCTTCGACAAGGCGCGCCTGCGGCAGGCGCTGGCCAGCTTGCCGGTGCGCCTGCTGCGGGCCAAGGGGCTGGTCTGGCTCGACGCCGAGGCCCGGCTGCATGAGGTACACCTTGTCGGCGGCAGGATGCGGCTGCGGCCGGCGCAGAGCGCCGGCTTCCAGGACTCGGCGCTGGTCTTCATCGGTGCCTTCGACGCACAAGCGGAGGCGCGCCTGCGCGCCTGCATGGAAGCGGCGCTGGCCTGAGCCCGTACGGCCGCGTCCTTGGCCTCAGGTATGAAATTCCTCCGTCCTGCCCGCGCGCCCCGGCAGCTTGTGCCAGGCGCCGCGCTCGAATTCCGCGATCACCTGCGCACCGAGCAGCAGCAGGGTCGCGGCGATTTCCAGGCTGAGCAGCACCACGATCGCCGTGGTCAGCGAGCCATAGACGCGGCCAACCTGCGACAGCGTGGTGAAGTACCACACCAGCACGTGACGCGAGATCTCCCACAGCACCGCGGCGATCACCGCGCCGGTAAGCGCGTGGCGCAGCGATAGCCGGCCGACCGGCATCACCAGGTAGATCGAGGTCAGCATCAGGACCTCGCCGATAAAGCCGAGCAGGTAGAGCAGGCCGGTGGAAAGGCGGTCCAGCGACCAGTCGTGGCCCAGCACTTCGACGTGCCGTTCGCCGATCGCCAGCAGCGCGCCCGAGACCACGGTGACCAGCAGCAGGCCGATGCTGAGCACGGCGATATAGCAATAGGGCAGCAGCGCCGAGACCAAAAAATGGCGGCGCCGGATCGCCACGCGGTGCTCGAAGATGACCGACATGGCGTTCTCCAGCACGGTGAAGGCGAGCGAGCTGAAGAACAGCATGGTGCCCAGCAGCACCCAGCCGATGGTGCCGCGGTTGCGCAGGAAGCCGGCCAGCTCGCTGACCAGGGCGCGCGCCTGGCCGGGCACGATCCATTCGAGATAGCGCGCCAGCGTCGACAGCAGCAACGCGGGCTCGATCACGTGCGACAGCGCGATCACCATCAGGATCAGCAGCGGCACGATCGACAGCAGCGCGTAATAGGCCACCGCGCCGGCCAGCAGCAGGCCCTGGTTGGCGCGGAACTGCCGCAGCGTGTGCCAGGCAAAGCGCAGCGGATGGCGCAGCAGGTCGCTGACGCGGGTGTCGGTAAGGTGCATGTCAGGCACCGGAAGTGGCGGTTGACGACATTATGCGGCGCGCTAGGCGTGGGCGGCAGCGGGAGCCTGGGCCACGCCGGCCGCCAGCCGCAGGCATGCCAGCATCGCCGCCACCGCGGCACGGGATTCGCCATCCGCGCGCCAGTACATCGAGACCGAGCCGAACCCGGCCAGCCGCAGCGGCACGATGCGCAGCGCCCCCAGTTCTTCCAGCCGGCGCGCGGTACGGTGCGAGGCCAGCCCGATCATGTCGCTGTTGTTGAACAGGGTCAGGTTGAGCACGGTGGAATTGCTCTCCACGCAGTCCGCCGGCAGCGCGCGTCCGGCGCTGGCGAGCGCGCCTTCCAGCGCATTGCGGATCGGCGTGCCGCGCGGCCATACCACCCAGCGGTGGCGGTACAGGTCGTCCCACGCCACTTTGCCGCCCTGCAGCAGCGGGTGCCGGGGCCGCGCGACGAAGTGGATCGGCTCCATGTAGAGCGATTCGGTGCGCATCTGCGCATCCTGCAGCTCTGGCGCCGAGCGGCCCACCACGATATCGAGCTCGCTGCGCGCGAGCTGGGTCATGAGCCGGTCCATGGTGGTTTCCAGCAGCCGCACGCTGGCGCGCGGCATGCGCTGCATCAGCTGCAGCGCGGCCAGCGGCACGGTATCTGCGGCCGATGCCCCCGAGGTGCCCACCACCACGATGCCGCTGCCGCCGTCGCGCATGGCCTGCAGGTCGTCGCGGGCGGTATCGAGCTGGGCCTCGATCCGGCGCGCGTGCTCGATCAGCGACTCGCCGTAGGGCGTGGGCCGCAGGCCGCGCGCCTGGCGCTCGAACAGCGGCAGGCCGATATCGTCCTCGAGGTCCTTCAGCCACTTGGAAAGGCCGGGCTGGGTGGTGTTCAGCATGGCGGCGGACTGGCTCATATTGCCGGTCTCGGCCAGGCTCAGCAGCATCTGCAGGTTGCGCAGGCGCAGTCTCTGGGTCCAATCCATGGGGCGTGACCTATACGGTAAATCGTATCGATAAGATGAAAACTTCATTTCAGATCTTATAGGCCGGGGCGTATAACGACAACACAGACGGTGCGCAGCGATGCAGGCACCCATCCAAAGCGCTCCCGAACGCTTTGTACAAAGTTATGGAGACAGCATGTCCGAACACACCCCAGACCCGGCCCGCCAGGCCTACTACGAAGAAATCGGCCGCAGCCACATGACCCCGTTGTGGGAGTCGCTGCACGCCCTGGTGCCGCCGCAGCCGCGGCCGCAGATCGTTCCCGCCATCTGGAAGTACGCGCAGATCCGTCCGCTGGTGATGCAGGCCGGCGGCGTCATCAGCACCGAGGAAGCGGTGCGCCGCGTGCTGGTGCTGGAGAACCCCGGCATCCCCGGCAAGTCCAGCATCACCTCGACGCTGTACGCCGGCCTGCAGCTGATCCTGCCGGGCGAGATCGCGCCCAGCCACCGCCATACGCAGTCGGCGCTGCGCTTTATCGTCGAAGGCAAGGGCGCGTGGACCGCCGTCAACGGCGAGCGCGCCACCATGCATCCCGGCGATTTCATCATCACGCCGTCGTGGACCTGGCACGACCATGGCAACCCGTCGGTCGAGGAGGGCGGCGAGCCGGTGGTGTGGCTGGACGGTCTCGACATCCCCATGGTGCAGCAGTTCGACGCCGGCTTTGCCGAGAACTATCCCGAATCGCAGCAGCCCGTGACCCGCGCCGAGGGCGACAGCTTTGCCCGCTTCGGCCACAACATGGTGCCGGTGCGGCACCGCGTGACCGATCCCACTTCGCCGGTGTTCAGCTACCCATATGCCCGTTCGCGCGAGGCGCTGGACCAGCTCTACCGCAACGGCGAGCTCGATCCGTGGGACGGCGTCAAGCTGCGCTACGTCAACCCGGCCACCGGCGGCTGGCCGATGCCGACCATCGCCAGCTTCATGCAGTACCTGCCGGCGGGGTTCCAGGGCAAGACCTACCGCAGCACCGACGCCACCGTGTACAGCGTGGTGGAGGGGCGCGGCACGGTGCGCATCGGCGATGCGCAGTTCCAGTTCGAGCCGCGCGACGTATTCGTGGCGCCGTCGTGGGCGCCGGTGCAGCTGGGCGCGCTGGAAGATGCCGTGCTGTTCAGCTATTCCGACCGGCCGGTGCTGTCCGCGCTGAACCTGCTGCGCGAAGCGCGCACCTGAGCCCGCAACCCCGACCAAGCCGCTGCCCGGCGGTGCCATCCGGTACTGCCGGGCCGGCGCTTACCTGCCAAATCACTGGAAGCCTCACCATGTCCTACGTCTTCACGCCTCCCGCCACCGTTGCCATTCCCGTTGCCGGCAGCGATGACCAGTTCGCCGTGCGCCGCGTCTATTGCGTCGGCCGCAACTACGCCGCCCACGCCCGCGAAATGGGCTTCGATCCCGAGCGCGAACCGCCGTTCTTCTTCTGCAAGCCCGCCGACGCCATCGTCCCGGTGCAGGCGGGCAGCACGCTGGAGCTGCCGTACCCCGCGCAAACGCAGAACTATCACTACGAGGCAGAGCTGGTCGCCGTGATCGGCAAGGGCGGTTCGGATATTCCTGTCGGTCAGGCGCTGGAGCACGTGTGGGGCTACGCCGTCGGTCTCGACATGACGCGCCGCGACCTGCAGATGAAGATGCGCGAGATGGGCCGCCCGTGGGAAATCGGCAAGGCCTTCGACGCCTCGGCGCCGGTCGGCCCGATCCACCGCGCCAGCGCTATCGGCCACCCGCAGCGGGCCGGCATCTGGCTGACGGTCAATGGCGAAACCCGGCAGCGCAGCGACGTGTCACACCTGATCTGGTCCGTGGCTGAGACCGTGGCCTGCCTGTCGCAGTTCTTTCGCCTGGAACCGGGCGACGTCATCTTCACCGGCACGCCCGAGGGCGTGGGCGCGGTCAAGGCCGGCGACACCATGGTCACCGGCGTCGACGGCCTGGGCGAACTGACCGTGCGCGTGGTCTGAACCAGGCAAGCCCGATCATGCAGCTCTACAGCTTCTTCAACAGTTCCACCTCGTACCGGGTTCGCATCGCGCTGGCTCTCAAGGGTTTGCCGTACGACTACCTCGGCGTCAATATCCGCACCGGCCAGCATCGCCACGCCGAGTATGTCGATGGCATCAACCCGTCCGCCTCCGTGCCCGCGCTGGTCGATGGCGATTTCACGCTGGGGCAGTCGTTCGCGATCATCGACTACCTGGATGCGCGCCATCCCGAGCCGCGCCTGCTGCCTCAGGACCCTGAGCAGCGCGCGCGCGTGCTGGAGCTGTCGATGCTGGTCGGCTGCGACATCCACCCGGTCAACAACCTGCGCGTGCTGCGCTACCTGCAGGACACGCTGAAGGTCACGCCCGAGCAGAAAGACGCCTGGTACCGCCACTGGGTCGACGAGGGCATGGCCGGCGTCGAACGGCTGCTGGCGCGCCATGGCCATGGCAAGTGGTGCTTTGGCAATGCCCCGACGCTGGCCGACGTCACGCTGGTGCCGCAGGTGGCCAACGCGCTGCGCATGGGTTGCGACCTCGGCCGCTACGAGAGCGCAATGGCCGTCTACGCCCACGCCAGCGCCCATCCCGCCTTCGCCCAGGCCGCGCCCGCGCGCCAGCCGGACTACATCGCCTGACGCCAGCGGCGCAGGCAGGAGACAGCAATGAGCAACACCCACAACACGACCGGCAAGGTCCTGATCATCGGCGGCGGCATCGGCGGCCTGGCCGCGGCGCTGGCGCTGGCACGCCAGGGTATCCGCATCGAACTGCTGGAGCAGGCCGGGCAGATCGGCGAGATCGGCGCCGGCATCCAGCTGGCCGCCAATGCGTTTGCCGCGCTCGACGCACTGGGCGTGGGCGAGGCCGCGCGCGGCCGCGCCGTCTTTACCGACTACCTCAGCCTGCGCGACGCCATCGACACCAGCGTGATCGCGCAGGTCGATGTCGGGCAGGCGTACCGCGAGCGCTTCGGCAACCCGTATGCGGTGATCCATCGCGCCGATATCCATCTGTCGATCCTGGAGGCGGTGCAGGACCACCCGCTGATCACCTTCCGCACCAGCACCCGCGTGGAGCAACTGCTGCAGGACGACTACGGCGTGACCGTGCTCGACCAGCACGGCGAGCATCACCGCGGCGATGCGGTGATCGGCTGCGACGGCGTCAAGTCCGCGATCCGACAGGCGCTGATCGGCGATGACGCGCGCGTGACCGGGCACGTGGTCTACCGCGCGGTGGTCGACGTGGCCGACATGCCGCGGGACCTGCAGGTCAACGCACCCGTGGTGTGGGCCGGCCCGCACTGCCACCTGGTGCATTACCCGCTGCGCGGCGGCCAGCAGTACAACCTGGTGGTGACCTTCCACAGCCGCGAACAGGAAACCTGGGGCGTGCGCGACGGCAGCAAGGAAGAAGTGCTGTCGTACTTCGACGGCATCCACCCGCTGCCGCACCAGATGCTGGACCGCCCGACCTCATGGAAGCGCTGGGCCACCGCCGACCGCGACCCGGTCGAGCGCTGGAGCTTTGGTCGCGCCACGCTGCTTGGCGATGCCGCGCACCCCATGACCCAGTACGTGGCGCAGGGCGCCTGCCAGGCGCTGGAGGATGCCGTGACGCTGGGCGCGGCGGTGAAAGCCGCGGCTGGCGACTACGCGGCCGCCTTCAAGCTGTACGAGCAGGCCCGCATCCCGCGCACCGCGCGCGTGCTCTATGCCGCGCGCGACATGGGCCGCGTCTACCACGCGCAGGGAGTCGACCGCCTGGTGCGCAACAGCCTGTGGACCGGCCGCACGCAGGCGCAGTTTTACGATGCCCTGCAATGGCTGCATGGCTGGCGTGCCGACAAGTGCCTGAGCCCCACGCCCTGGCTGTAGATCACCGAACGCGCCTTTCTTTCCGCGCTGAAAACCTCGCGCTGTAATTCCTGACAGCGAGCTGGCGGCCGACGAAGCCGCCGGCCCACTCGCGCCCTGAATCTGGCAACAAGGAGGAGACACCATGCCTGCCAGCCAACCGCTCAACGTCACCGCGTTCATCGACCGCCAGCCGCTCTCGGCGTTCCAGGTGACCATCGTCGTACTGTGCTTCCTGATCGTTGCCGTCGACGGCTTCGATACCGCCGCGATCGGTTTTATCGCGCCCGCCATCCGCGCGCAATGGCAGCTGACGCCGGCCCAGCTGGCGCCGCTGTTCGGCGCCGGGCTGGGCGGCCTGATGGCCGGCGCCTTCCTGTTCGGTCCGCTGGCGGACCGGTTTGGCCGCAAGAGCGTGCTGGTGCTGTCGGTGCTGTGCTTCGGCGCGGCCAGCCTGGCGTCGGCGTGGTCGCCGGACCTTTGGACGCTGGTGCTGCTGCGCTTCGTCACCGGCCTGGGGCTGGGCGGGGCCATGCCCAATGCCATCACGCTGACCTCGGAGTTCTGCCCGGAGCAGCGGCGCTCGTTCCTGGTCACGACCATGTTCTGCGGCTTCACGCTGGGCTCGGCCCTGGGCGGGCTGGCCTCGGCCGGGCTGATCGACGCCTTCGGCTGGCGCTCGGTGCTGGTGGCGGGCGGCGTGCTGCCGCTGCTGCTGGCGGTGGCGCTGGTATGGCTGCTGCCGGAATCGGTGCGCTACCTGGTGATGACCGGCAAGTCGCGCGAGCGCATCGTTGCCACGTTGCAGAAGATCGCTCCGCATGAAGACCTGCGCGGCGCCACCTTTGCCGTCAGCGAGCAGCGCGCCGCCAGCTCGCCGGTGCGGCACCTGTTCCGGCCCGAGCTGCTGCGCGGCACGCTGCTGTTCTGGCTGACGTTCTTCATGAGCCTGCTGGTGATCTACCTGCTGTCGAGCTGGCTGCCGACGCTGCTGCGCGGCACCGGCCATTCGCTGCGCACCGCGGCGCTGGTGACGACCATGTTCCAGGTGGGCGGCACGGTCGGCGCGATCGCGCTGGGGTGGTTGATGGACCGGTTCAACCCGCACCATGTGCTGGCCACCAGTTACGCGCTGGCAGCGCTGGGCATTGCCGCGGTGGGCAGCGTTGCCGCCGAGCCCGTTGCCGCCGGCGTGGCGGTGTTCGTCGCTGGCTTCTGCGTCTCGGGCTCGCAGGTGGGCGCCAATGCGCTGTCGGCCAGTTTCTATCCGACCGACTGCCGCGCCACCGGCGTCAGCTGGGCCAACGGCGTGGGCCGGATGGGCTCGGTGGTGGGCTCGGTCGGCGGCGCAACCATGCTGTCGATGGGCCTGGGCATGCCCGCGCTGTTCGCGTGGATCGGCGTGCCGGCACTGATTGCCGGGCTGTCGATGTTCTCGCTGGGCGTGGTCAGGCGGGAGCGGCCGCAAGCGCGCCTGGCCGTCTGAGGCTGCGCCCGCGCCGACATTCCCAAGGGTTATGGCTCTATTCCGAACAGAGGATTGTGGTCATGGCCGCTGGCCTGCAACATGGCGCCCGCGGCCTGCTCCGGCAGGCTGGCAACGCATCGAAGAAGGCGGCGCAGCGCATGTGCAGCCGCCTCGACAGCCAAGGAGACAGCATGCAGGCACAAGCGAAGTCGCGCGGGACGGGGTTCCGACGCAGTCGGGGGTGGTGGACGGTGGTGCCGCTGGTGGCGTTGATGGCGGCGCCGGCCGGCGTGGCGCTGGCGCAGGGCGCGGAGCAGACCGCGGCAGTGGCCGAGAGCGAAGTGATGCAGGGCTTTCCGCCGCCGCCGGACAGGCAGGTCAGTCGCGGCACCGGCCTGCGCCCGCCCTATATGCGCTGGGCCTTCCGGCATGCGCGCGAGATGTCGCCCACCGTCGGCATCCGCCATGCGAGCCAGCCGCTGGCGCTGCCAGGCCAGGCGGCGCCGGAGCTGGACGCCGTCCGCTTTAGCGTTGCCGGCCAGACGGTGCAGGTGGCGGACTACCTGCGCGATACGCATACCGATGGCTTTATCGTGCTGCACCAGGGCCGGATCGTGTATGAGCGCTACCTGGCCGGCTTTGGCCCGCACCAGCCGCATATCTGGGCGTCGATGACCAAGTCCGTGACCGGGTTGCTGGCAGCGATGCTGGTCGAAGAGGGCAAGCTCGATCCGCAGGCGCGGCTGGCGCAGTACGTTCCCGAGCTGGCCGGCAACCCGTTCGGCGAGGCTACGGTGCAGCAGAACCTGGACATGGAGGTGCCGGTCGGTTATCCGCAGGCACTGCCGCCTGATCTGGGACTGTTCGGCGCGGTGGGCATCGTGCCGCGCAAGGCCGATGCGCCCGACACCATCTATGACTTCCTCAAGGTCGTGCACGCCACCGGCACCGCGGGCGAAGGCCCGGACGGCGGCGTCTGGTATTACCAGAACGGCTCGCCCGAAGCGGTGGCGTGGGCGCTGCGCCGCATCACCGGCAAGCGCTGGGCGGAACTCGTCGCCGAGCGGCTGTGGTCGCGCTTCGCCGATGACGACGCCTACACCCAGGTGGACCGCCAGGGCACCGAGATGGCCAGCGGCGGCATGAACTCGACGCTGCGCGATGCCGCCCGCTTTGCCGAGGCCGTGCGCCGCGCCGCGGCCGGCGATGCCTCGCTCGGCATCTCGCCCAAGGCGGTGCGGATCGCGCTGCAGCCGGCCAGCAACCAGTCCCGCTTTGCGCGCGGCAATACCACCGCGGGTCGCGATGGCTACGGCTACCGCAACTACTGGTTCCAGCGCAACGACGGCGACGGCAGCATCGAGGCCGGCGGCCGCTTCGGCCAGAAGATCTACATCAATCCTGCCCGCGAGCTGACCGTGGTGAAGTTCTCGGCCAGCCCCGACGGCGCCGCGCGCGCGACCAGCGCCGCCGCCGTGCGCAAGCGCGACGATCCGGCGCGCGCGCTGGAGTCCTCCGAGGCCATGGTGGCGGCGGCGCACGCCCTGCTGCGCGCGGCCAGCCGCTGATCCTCGCCGGGCCTGCCCGGCAAATTCCCCCGGCACCAAGTTTCCCCGCACGCCGCCAGGCCGTGCGCGGGGAACCTGCGCGCCTGCGGCGCGGCCGGCTGCGCACGCCGGTTGACCTCCGCCATCCAGCCACGGCGCTTCTGCCGTGGCGATGACCAAACAGAACGAAGGAGCGAGACATGAAGACGACGCTTTACCCGCTGATGCTGCCAACGGCGCTGGCCATGCTGGCCATGCCGGGGACTGGCGCGCACGCCAGCGTGACGCTGTATGGCGTGGCGGATGCCAATATCGAATACGTCAACCACCTGTCGGCCACGTTGCCGACGCAGGCGGGCTTTCCCGGGCCGGGCCACAGCCGCGTGGCGCTGGGCTCCGGCGGCCTGTCGGGCTCGCGCTGGGGCTTGCGCGGCACCGAGGACCTGGGCGGCGCGCTGAAGGCCTTGTTCGTGCTGGAGAACGGCTTCGGCATCGACGACGGCCGGCAGACGCAATCCGGCCGGCTGTTCGGCCGCCAGGCCTTTGTCGGACTGCTGAGCGAGCGTGCCGGCCGCCTTACCTTCGGGCGCCAGTACACGGCCATCTTCGACGCCTTTTCCAACTTCTCGCCCAGCGGCTATTCCACCCAGTACGAGCCGATCGCGGCACAGCTGGGCCTGGATTTCCGCTCGGACAACACGGTCAAGTACACGGGCACCTTCGGCGCGGTAACCGCGGTCGGCAATTATTCGTTCGGCAATGGCGTGCTCGGCGCCGGCGAAAACGCCGGGCAATCGCGCCGGGACACCGGCTATGGTGCCGGCCTGAACTACTTCGCCGGCGGCTTCGGCGCGGCGCTGGCGTTCAACCGCTTCAATCCGACGCTCGGGACCGGCGGCGCCGTCGGCAACTTCCGCAAGGCCGGCGCCGCGCTCAGCTATCGCGCCGGGCCGGTCAAGCTGATGGGCGGCTATCGCTGGGGCCTCAACAAGGCGGCCAACGGCGCCACCATCGTGCGCGACGATTACTACTGGGCCGGCGTGAACTACCGCGCTACGTCGGCGCTGGACCTGACGCTGGCGTTCTACTACGACGACGTCAAGGCGCTTGCCGGCCGCAATGTGAAGAACCCCTGGCAGGTCAGCTTGATCGCCGACTACAGCCTGTCGCGGCGCACCGACGTCTACCTGACCACGGCGTACGTGCAGCATGCCGGCATCAACTTCGATACCTCGGCGGTGAGCTTTGCCAACGGCTATTTCCTCGGCAGCGGCCATCGCAGCATGACCGCGGTGGCGCTGGGGATGCGGCACCGGTTCTGATTGGGACCGTGTGGCCGGCCCGGTATTGCGGGCCGGCCGCAGTCGCTCAGGCCAGCGGCAGCTTCAGCACCTGCTCGGTGCTGAGGATATCGCCGAAGGCGTCGTCGAGCGCGGCCAGCGCGGCGCGGTGCAGGTCCTGGTGCGACACCGTGCCGGCCGCGGTTTCGAGGTCGCGCGTGGCGCAGGCGTCGGCCGCCACGATCACGCCGTATCCCAGCGGCACCGCGTCGCGCGCCGCGCCGGTGACGCAGGCGTGGGTCATCAGCCCGGTGACGATCAGGGTCTTGATGCCGGCCGCCTTGAGACGCTGGTCCAGGTCGGTGGTCGGGAAGGCGCTGACCGAAGTCTTCTGCACCACGGTGTGGTGCGGCGCCGGCTGCAGGTCGCCGTGGAACGCCACGGTGGCGCCGTGTTCGGCAAAGACCGGGCTGCCCGCCGGCGTGACATGCTGGATGTGGAACACGGGCATGCCAGCGGCATCCGCGTGGTCGACCAGGCGCCGCGCGTTGCCAAGGGCAGCCGGGCCGTCCGGGATCGGCAGCTTGCCGCTGAAATACTCGTTCTGGAAATCGATGACCAGCACGGCGGTGCTGGCGGCTTCAAGGGCGGTGCGCGCCGGTGCGCCGGCGATGGTGCGTAGGGTCGGGTGGTGCATGATGGTCCTTGTCGACAGGGAAGTTAGGTGGGCGGCGCCAGTTGCGGCCGCTGTGCTGGCCGCAGGCGCGGCATGACGCGTAGTTTCCGGCGTCGCCGGCAGCGACGGAAGTGGCCCGATGGACAACATCCGATAGAATCGGGCCAAACCATGCCGACGTGGCCATGCCGTTTCAGCCACCGGACCGCCCCCGAACCGCCCCCAACCCAGCGAATTGCGATGCACACCGTCGCGGTGATTGCCTTCGAAGGCATCAGTCCCTTCCACCTGTCCGTGCCCTGCATCGTCTTTGGCGACGACCTCGACCGCCTCGGCGTGCCGCGCTACCAGCTGCTGATCTGCGGCGAGAAGCCGGGGTTGATTTCGACCATGTCGGGATTCCGCATCGAGGTGGAACACGACCTGTCGGTGCTGGAGCAGGCCGATACCGTGATCATGCCGGCGTGGCGGGACCCGGGCGAGCGTGCGCCGCAAGCGTTGCTCGATGCGCTGCGGCGCGCCAGCGCGCGCGGGGCGCGCATCGCCGGCTTGTGCCTGGGCACCTTCGTGGTGGCCGAGGCCGGGCTGCTGGACGGCCGCACCGCGGCCACGCACTGGGCCTGGGCCGACGAGTTCGCGCAGCGCTATCCGCGGGTACGGCTCGACCGCGATTCGCTCTATATCGACGATGGCGTGATCCTGACCTCGGCCGGCACCGCCGCCGCGCTGGACTGCTGCCTGCACCTGGTGCGGCGCGACCATGGTGCCGAGGTGGCCAACCGGATGGCGCGCCGCATGGTGGTGGCGCCGCACCGGCACGGCGGCCAGGCGCAATACATCGAGCATCCGCTGCCGCAGGCGGACGGCGCCGACCGGCTCAGCCTGACGCTGGACTGGGCCATCGCGCACCTGGCCGAGTCGCTGACACTCGACACGCTGGCCGCGAAAGCCGGCATGAGCCGGCGCAATTTCACGCGGCGCTTCAAGGAGAAGACCGGCACCACCGTGACGCAGTGGGTGCTGAACCACCGGCTGACGGCGGCGCGGCGCTTGCTGGAGACGACCGACAGCGGCGTCGACCTGGTGGCCGAACTGGTCGGGTTCGGGTCGGCCGTTTCCCTGCGCCAGCACTTCACCCAGGCGCTGGCGGTGTCGCCGTCGGCCTACCGCAAGCAGTTCGGCACCGCGGTGCCGCGCAACGGGCTCAGGTGACCTTCATCAGCGACGAGGCGACGGTGCGGACCTCGTCGAAATTGGTGATCAGTCCGAAGCTGAGCAGGAACATGCCGACATGGAACAAGCCCCGGTATCGGTCGGACAGGAACAGGAAGGGTGCCGCAATCCGCGCGCGCAATGGCGGCCGGGTCAGCAGCAGGCAGCTCAGCATGCCCAGCAGCGCGCCCGCGATCACGTCGGTCGGGTAATGGAGGCCGACAAAGATGCGGGCCATGGAGATCAGCAGCACGGCATACGCCAGCGCCAGCAGGCCAAGCCAGCGGGCGGCGACCATCACGCCGGTGGCTACCGCGCACCACATCATCGCGTGATCGCTGGGGAATGAGCTCCAGGTGCGCATGCCATCGTCCGAGGCCAGCAGGAAGCGCAGGCCGACATCCGGATTGGCCATGGGCCGCACGCGAAAAGGCAGCCAGTTCGCCAGCAAGCGGCCCAGCAACAGTGCGCAAAAGGCGGCGACCACGGTCGCGGTCACGATCTCGCGATCGCGTTGCTTGTCCGTGCCGTCGCGGAACCAGACCCACCACAGCAACGCAACCATGGGCAAGCCGCGCAGCATGTAAAACTGGGTGAAAGCCATCACCCCGTGGTCGAAGACGGGCCAGCGGAAGGAGAACTGGTTCAGGAAGTGAATGATGCTGCTGTCAAAGACGTTCATCCCTCGCTCCAAGGAGCGGTGAATCTGGATCAACGGGCTGAGTATAGGCAGGGATGCGGCGTGGCCGATGCCGGCAAGTCTGGCGTCGGTTGGCTGACGCACGTAAGGCCGGGGGCGTTGCCCGGCCGGCATTGGGGCATGCCGGGGCGGCTGCCTTGCCGCCGCCCCGTGCCCCGCGTCGGCAAAAGCTGGTTTACATGCCGTCGTGCCGGCGTGAGCCGCCGAACAAGCGCGCGCCCAGCACCACCCCGAGGCCAAGCGCAATCCCGAGCGCGCGCACCGGGTTGGCATGTACAAAGGTTTCGGTACGTTCCAGGCTCGTGTCCCATTCGCTCTTGACGCGTCCGCTCACACGCCGGGCAACGTCCCTGGACTTTGCCGCGAGTTCCGTCGCCGCGCTGCCCGACCTGGCGGCGAGTTCGACGAACTCCGCCTTGGCCTTTTCGAGGTTCTCGCCGGACAACGTGGGCAAGCGATCGATCAGCCGGTCGAGCTCGCGCGCCAGGTCCTGCGATGCCGACGATGGTGCCGACGTATCCCCCCACGGCGCGCCGCTGCGCGTCTCCGAACCCGATACCGAGGACATGCGCGTCTCCTGCTGGCGCAGGCCCGATGTGCTGGTGGGCGTGCTTGTCGTTTCCGTCTGTTCCATGGTGCGCCTCCGCATTGAAGTATCCGTGGCGCACCGGGCGAACCCGGCGCGCCACGGGAGGGCGGTGCACCTTTCGTGCCGGGCGATGGCTGCTGGCGTGACTGCCTCTGCGCCAAGCTGGACGTGGCGCGAGCGCGGTCCATCGACAGCGCACCCGCATGCCGCATTACAAAGTCAGGCAGATTTGCGCGCCGAGATTGCGCGGCGGATGCGCGAGCGCAGCACGGCGCGGCGTGCGGGATCGCCGGGGCGCACAAAACCGCGCCGCGCCGCTTGGCATGGCGGTTGCATCGTCAAGGGTGTCGTACTCTGCAAGCAGGAGGGCATCATGGCACATCAAATTCCACGGCCAGAGGAAGGGCCGCACGTACCCGAGGTGCCGCCGGCCGATCCCTCGCGCAAGAGCGAAGAGCAGCTTCCGCCCCGGCACGACGATGACCTCGGCAAGCCGCCCCGGCAGCCGGGACAGGAAGACCTGCGCCGGCAGTCGTCGTGGTCGATGCAGCAATAGGTTCGGCCCCATAGCGTCTATGCTGGACCGGTGTGCGACACGCCCCCTGGCGGATGTATGGAGCGCGCCACCCGGCGCGCATGTCGCCACACACGTACCTGAGGAGGCATGTCGATGCGTGTAATGGTGATCGTCAAGGCAACCAGCGAGTCGGAAGCCGGCAAGATGCCCGGCACCGAGCTGCTGGCGGCGATGGGCAACTTCAACGAAGAACTGGTCAAGGCCGGCATCATGCTGGCGGGCGAGGGCCTGCAGCCCAGCGCAAAAGGCAAGCGCGTGCGTTTCGCGGGCAGCCAGCGCACCGTGACCGACGGACCCTTTGCGCGGCCGGAGGAGCTCGTCGCCGGGTTCTGGCTGTGGCAGGTCAAGTCGATGGACGAAGCGGTGGAATGGGTCAAGCGCTGTCCCAATCCCATGGAAGGAGAATCCGACATCGAGATCCGGCCAATGTTCGAGCTTGAAGACTTTGGCGAGGAGCTGACGCCGGAACTCCGCGAGCAGGAAGAGCGGCTGCGCGAGCAGGCTGCGCGCGCGGCCAGGTCTCGGCAAGGTTAAATCGGCATTACGCAGAGCGAGACGGCGGTTCACACGCGAGTGTGAACCGCCGTTTGTGCTGAGTGGAGCGCGGAGCGAGGGCGGCGTGCAGCTACGCATTGGAACGATTCGCGCCGCGCGGGAACGAAACAGGACAGGCGTGTGAAGCGGCAATCGCCGCATGGCGCGAGCCGCGCCTGGCACGCGATCTTCCAGGAGGACTGACATGAACACCACGGCAAAGCTGGTTCCGTCGACCGAACTGGCCCGGCAGAATCCCGTCCACTTTCCGAATGAAAGCGCCGCGTACCGCGAGGCGCGCAACGCCTTGCTGGCGGAAGAAATCGAATTGCGGCGGCACATCGATCGCGTGGCCGCACAGCGCCGCGCCTTGCCGCCCGGCGGCGAAGTGACGAAGCGCTATACCTTCCAGGGCGAGCACGGGCCGGTCACGCTCGAAGACCTGTTCGCCGGCAAGGATACGCTGGTGGTCTACAGCTACATGTTCGGGCCGCAGCGGGAGCGGCCTTGTCCAATGTGCACGTCCATCATGGCCGGCTGGGACCACAAGGTTGCGGATATCGAGCAGCGCACGGCGCTGGCAATGGTGGCGCGCTCGCCGATCGATCGCCTGGTCGCTGCCAAGCGGGCGCGGAGGTGGACACAGCTGAAGGTCTATGCGGATGTGGATGGCGATTTCACTCGCGATTACGTGAGTGCGGAGGATGCGGATGAGCCGGGATATACGGTCTTTTCGCGGCGCGACGGCAAGGTCCGGCATTTCTGGAGTAGCGAGATGTATGCGCTGACGTGCGATCCGGGGCAGGATCCGCGCGGGGCGCCGGATCTGGATGCGTTGTGGACGTTGCTGGATACTACCCCGGAGGGAAGGGGGGATTGGTATCCGGAACTGGAGTACCGGAAGTAGGCGTTCGAGGGCGGATGGACCAAGCCCGCTTTAGGTCGGTGGCTCCCGTCTAACCGCGTTGTCGGGGGCGCCTA
>NZ_JALHRY010000025.1:0-42657 GCF_023952485.1 Cupriavidus mimosae
TTACGTCAGCGGGGACTGCCGGCAAGCGTGCCGGGGTAGTCGAGCACCCCTGCAGTACGACCAGGACCAGGGCAGCAGCGATCAGGGAGGGAACAGCAGATGTCAAGGCTGCTCCGCCGATAACCCTGCGCAGGCACTCCGCTGCTGCGAACAATCTGCTCATGACGTCGCCCTCGGTTGCGCTGAGTGGCCTGATCCGTGCCGCGGACGGCTATAGCTGCCTTTAAGCTTTCATCAAGGCTCTCACCTTTTATAGGCTACACGCTGAACGATCGGGTCCGGCCCTGCTAAAAGATGATGGGGACATTTCCTTTAGTTGCTAAATTCGCCCGCCTGGCGAGGGAAGCACTCACGGAATCCGTCACTGCCCTTTTCCGCTATTCGCGCGAGGTCACGGGCAGCGTCCGAAGAATGTGCGGCGCAGGCCTGTCGATGGCCGCGGACAGCGCTCCGTTTCGTGCAGGTGAAAGAGGCGCGGCCGTCTGTGCTGAAGCCATAGGCAGAAAGGCGCCAGCACCCCAACCATGGCTAACACGTCATCGTGGGTGGGTGCCTCTGGCCCGCGCGCATGCTCGCGGGTAATGCTGCGAAGATCACGGGAGTACATGGATTTCCGAACAAACCTTCGACTGTGGCGCGATCTGCAAGTCATACTGACCGGAGCAACGGACAGGATACTGAGATGGCTAACCCGTCTCGGACTGGTGAAACTGGGACGCAGCGACGTAACCCTTGTATGCGACCATGCGCAGTTATTTGTCCTCGCCTGCCGGTGCCGTCGGCGAGGAGGCGCGACGACAGTCCATCCGGTTTCCGGAGCAAACATCAGCAGAACTACTCCGCCGAAGCTTGGAGAGAAACTGGCCCGTTTCAGTGGTTCTCCCCGGCCCCGCACGGCGCCGCGGGCTTACCTCGTGCAGCCCCTTCCCCAAGATTTCCACACTCATGTCGCTTGCGACTAGTCCGAATTGACGTTGGCTAGCGGCTCGCGCCCCCGTATCCTCGTCTGCGCGCCACTGGCCAGCTATCACAGCCTTCTGGTGCGCCATGCAAATTGAAACCATGCGAGGATGCCACCAGATGCAGTCATTCGAAGGTAAGGTTGCGTTTGTCACCGGCGCGGCTACTGGCATCGGTCGCCAGACTGCGCTGAGCTTCGCCAGGTCCGGCGCTGACGTCGCACTGCTAGATACCGCCACGGTTGCCGCTGAGGAAACCGCGCATGACATCGAAAAAGCCGGGGCCAAGGCCATCTTTGTCCGCGCAGACGTTGCGCAAGGTGCGGACGTCGCCGGGGCGATAGATCAGACCATCCGATCCCTGGGCCGTCTTGACTTTGCTTTCAACAACGCCGGCATCGCTCCGCGCGGCGCGCCGATCTGCGATTTCTCCGAGGACGAGTGGGACAAGACCATTGCCGTCAACCTGAAGGGCGTCTGGCTGTGCATGAAATACCAGTGTGCACAGATGCTGGAGTACGGCGCAGGGGTCATCGTCAATACGTCCTCCATCATGGGGCTCGTCAGCGGACCCGGACTGTCGGCTTACTCCGCCTCAAAGGCCGGGGTGCTCGGACTGACCCGGTCAGTTGCGGTGGACTACGCCAGCCGCGGCATCCGCGTCAACGCCATTTGCCCCGGCGGCATTGCGCACACGGCTATCACCGACCGCCCAGAGAACCAGCAAGACATGGCCCAACTGACGCTCGCAACGCCCATGCAAAGGCTGGGCGAGCCGGCCGACATTGCCAGCGCCGTGATGTGGCTCTGCTCGCCCGGCGCAAGCTTTGTCACTGGCCAGGCCATCGCTGTCGATGGTGGCTTCACGGTCTGGTAAGGCGAAGCGGTCGTCAAGTACTCCCCAAGGAGGCCTAAGATGTTCTGCTACGGAATCTGTTCCGTCTGGATCGCGTCCGCCACGGCAACGATACCATCCCGCTTTAGGGGCCCACGATAAAGCCCCCGGCTCGGCTTGCCGAGCGGGCACCGACGGTCGAGCGGCGGTTGCACTCGGAATCGGTCGATACCGTCTCTCGGATCTGAAAGCCTGTTGAGGGTCTCGAAGAGATGATGAACAGTATGCGGAGATCCGTGACGTGCCGCACCGCCCTGCCCCGCCGATGACGAAGACTTCTCGCCGGCGAGCAGATCGGCGATACCACCGCCAGTGCCGCGAGACATACCCGGCATAATGTCTAAACTCTGGCGCTGCGCGCGTACGTTATCAGGTAACGCAAAAGAGAGAGTCGAGAACTAAATGCGAAAAAAGCATACGGCAGGCAACCTGCCTGCTCGGCCACGGGATTGCAACGTGTCACCACGCGAACCGGCACAAATTCATTGTGCTTCTACTAGCGTGCCGGAGCATGGAAAATGCGGCGGTCAATACCAAGCTTTGTCCCAAAGGCATGCATTCATCGGCAGGTTTTCGCGTAGTTGTCTGGCGCGTCGAGACGCTACAGACTTTCCTGGTCGACAAATCGGCCGTGCCTGCGTAGTGCTGGCAGCAGCACTTCATCCGCATAAGGGCAGCCGGTAAAGCCCGGATCGGTCTGGCCCGACTTCCTTGCTTCATCCGCCGCGTGGGACTCCTCCGCGAGCAGGCGTGCAAGCAGCGCCTCGTAGCCAGCTTTCCACGCTTGCGCGTCTGGAAATACCACGCGCAACTCCTTAAGAATATCCATCCCGGCAAAATCCAGGTCGCCCCAGAAATGAACTGGGCGCGTGTCGTCGGTGCCATGCAGCCATGCAAGAAAGCTACGCCCCAATGCCGCATTCCGCTCAAACACGCTCGGGGCAAAGTAGACTGAGCTGCCACCCGGCTGGCGCAGCCTCCTCGCGCTCGCCTTGTATCCGGATGCGAATATCAGGACAAAACCCTCGGCGGCGCTCAGCCTCCCCGCCGCCATCGACTCGAACGTTGCGGCATTCTCCACAAACAGGACCGGGGCGGCAGGATCGGCTGTACGCGCAGCTACCAGCAGTTGCACCGGCTTGTCTGGAAAGGGGCAAACTTCCGTGTCAAGCAACAGGGCAATGGCCTCCTGCTGGCCGTTGAGAACTTTAGACAGGCCCCAGAACTGCCGGCTTGCTACCTCATGGAGCATGAGGCTCTCGCTCGCAAGCGCCGGGATGCCCGCGAAACGCTCTAGCACCTGCTCCGGTGAACGCGGAAGGATGAGGATCGGGCGGGACAGCAGCCGCTCGCACAGCGCCGCGTTGTTGACGCGCGCTGGCACAGCCTTCCGCCACTGAGCCATCCAGGCGACCACGGCATTGGGCTGGCGCCCCGTCTCGTCGCGAAGAAACGCTTCCGCTTGAGCTGCGATGACGAGCTTCGGTGAGCGCTCCCAGATATCAAGATCCCGCTGGCCACGACGCTGGTCTAGCATCAGTGCAAATCCGGGTTGCGCCTGCAGCGCTTCCAGGGCGCGCCATACGAACATGCGTTCGCCGTGAAGGTCGATCGAGAAAAACTCCGGCCACGTCCCGGCACTCAACGGGAAGCCGATATCGCGGCGTCTCTCGGCAAACGGCTTTGCCTCGATACGGTCCACCAGTGCATTCAGCAACGCGGTGAGCGCGTCCGGCCGGCGCCCCGGAATGTCGTCGGCGCTCATGCCCCCATGTCCGAGATCAACTGCTTGCGCGCCTCTTGCAAGTCGAACTGCCATGCCGCTTCACGGCGCACCGCCTCCCGACGTTCAGTCCATAGGGCATGTAGTCGGTCGGCCTTCAAGAGGGAGCTGTCCACCTCGGTAATCTTATCGAGTTCGCCTGCCAGGCCCTCAACCTTCATCAGAGAAAAACGATGCTCGAAGCTGAACAACTCGAGCAGGGGACCGGACGCGCGGGACGGCATGGCAACCACCAGTTGCAAGCCAAGGTTCTCATTGAGATAGCGCATCACAGCAGCGGTGCGGCCTTCGTCCATCTTGTCGAAGGCCTCGTCGATCATCATGAGCTTCAGGCTCGGCGTCTTCTCGAACTGCCGAAATGCCTGGGCCAGCACCGCGGCCCGCACCAGATAGGCTGGCGTCATCAGCTCGCCTCCCGAGAACGTCGCCATTCTTGCCAAGGACGCCTCGCGCCCGTCCTCCGAATATTTGCGGATGTCATATTGGCGATAGTTGCGGTAGTCCGCTATGTCCTTCAGTCGCCGCAATGCGTGGTCGCGGTTGGTGTCGAGCAATAGCAGCTTGATGTCGTCCAGCGCCACGACGCTTTCGGCAGAAAGGACGCCTTCGGCGGCCGAGAACAAATCCACCGGCGTTTGTGTCTCGGCCAGCCGGTTCAGTTCTTGGAACAGGTCGAAGTACTTTTTGTACTCCTTGACCATCTGCCCGTATTCGATCTCAAAACGGTCTTCGCCGAATGCCAGTCGCTTGAGCTTCTCATTGAGCCGCTTGAGCGGATCGATGCCCTGCTCCACCGCGGTGCGTACGGCCAGCGCGAAATGCGTGCTGAAGGTGTTGTTGAAGCTCTTCTCGGCGTCCCGCAGCTCGCTGGTGTTGTTGAGAATGCGCACTTGGTCGAGCCGTTCTAACATGGCCGAGATCTGTCGCCGGGCGGCAGGTACGCCGCCATAGGCTTGCCACTCGTACTCCCCCTGGGTTGACTGGCAAGGCTGAAAGTCGACCCGCTCATCGAACGAGGATGACAAGAGATTATGGGCCTCCAGTTTCCGCTCGAATGCCTCGCGCTCCTGGCGGTAGATCCCGGCTTGCTGGCGCCGCCGCCCATCAAAGGACGCGGCGGTCTGCTCCTTGGCCGCTTCCCGAGCGCGCTGCTCCAGCCGGACTGGATCGAAATGCGGATTGAGCCGGATCAGTTCAGCCACGCGGGCGTTTATCTGGCGCACGGCATCTTTGCACTCAACAAGCTTAGCTTCAGCGTCACCGATGTTCGCTTCGAAGCCACGCGCCCTCCCCTCCGCTTCGCCTGCTAAGCGTGATGCGGTATTGGATAGGCGGTGGTGGCCCTCCAATAGCTGCTCCGCACGCGCCACGCGCCGCTCCAGCACGATGAGATCGGCGTCATCTAGGCTGGCGAGCTGCGCCGCGAGACTATTCAGTTCGCGCTGCGTCTCACCCAGCTTGTCCAGCATTGGCGCGACAGGCACAAGCTGCAGGGCGAGCAGACGCGCACCCCACGCGGCCAACTCCGCAGCGCCTGCGCGATGTGCGTCCCTTTCCTGCGACTTTTCGTCGATCTGCCGGACGAGCCTCACCACGCGCTTGCGCCGGGCCTCGGCACCGAAGGCCAGTTCGCCGTCGTCCACCCATGACGAAAACATCTTGAACCCCCCACTGGCCATGCCGTCCACGGTCAGTGCCTGTGGCGCGCCGCGCAGCGCCTGCGCATCCGCTACCTTGACATAACGGCCGTAACTTGCAACCAGATAGGCGCGCGCGGTCTCATCGGCGATCACCAATTCCTGCAGCACGGCGTCGGGCGACAGCGCCTGGTTTTCCGCCCGCCGCTTGGCCAGTTCGCCCTGCACCACGGAAGCCTCTCGTCCTTGTCTAGTCGCCACCAGCTCGTGTCGCAGCGCCCGGATGGCGCTCGCCTCGTATTGCGCGTCCACCAGGATCACGAAGCGGTTGCCGCCCAAAAGCCCTTCGATAGCGTTCTGCCAGCGTGAGCCCTCCCGCGGCTGGACAAGGTTGCAAAGTACCCTGGGACGGGCGCCCGGCATCTGGGCCTCGAGATATCGGACTGCGACCTCCACATGCGCCGGCAAGTCAAAGTGGCCATCTTCCAGCCCTTGCCGGCGCCGCTTCAGGTCGTCGATTTCTCCTTGCAGGGCGGCAGCGCGATCCGACTCCCGCGCCTGCTCCTGTACCACTGCCCCATACAGGCCGTCGGCGCCGTGCAGTCGCTGCGCAATGGGAGCCAGGGCGGCATCCAGCTTGGCGAACCGGTCGCGCCGCAGGCTCGCGGGTTCGATCTGCGCGCCTGTCAGCATCGCCGCCAACTCACGCGCGGCGGCTTGGCCGTCCGCGCCATCGATCGCCGTGGCATCGACAACCAGCCGCTCCACATGGGATGCGTAGGCGGAGGCCGGTCCTGCAGGCAGTTTGGCCAGGGCAGCCAGTTCGTCGAGCACGCCGCGCAAGCCCGCTAGGGCGGCCAGAACGTCCAGCGCGATACGGGATCGCCCATCGGTGGCCACGGCTATCTCGCGGCTGAGCCGCTCACGATCCTGCGCCACCGGATTGCCGTTGAGCCGACCCTTGGCAGTGCCATGCAATTCCGTGGCGCGCTTCAGCGCCTGTGCATGCCGGTCGGCAAGCGCCTGCTGCTTCTCGACATCGGCTAAGGCAAGACGCCGGCAGGCCTCCAGCCTTTGGATCTCCTCCTCGACATCCCGCTGTCGGCGCAGTACTTCGCCCAGTTCGGCCTCCATGGCCTCTTCGAACGCGGCAAGGAACGCATCCGCGTGTGCCTTCAGCACGCCCAGCCGCTCCCGGCACGCCAGTAATTCGGTGGCGATCTTGCGCAGACGTTGCACGTTTTGCATGAGCGAAGCGATATGCCCGATCTGATCGGAAAAATCAGGCTCGGCCAGCACCTGCTCCCGGATCAACTCGTCCACCGAGCCGACGGTCTTGCGAGCAATGGACTGGACGAAAGCCCGCGCCGCCGCTTCGGCCTCGCGCGGCCCGACCAGCGTCTTGCCACCACCGCGAAACTCAGCATAGAGCTTGCACAGATAATCTTCGATGCTGTTCTCGAACGGCAGGACGCGCGGATAGCGCTGGCGCAGCCGATGGTAGATATCCTCGACCTTCACCGCGGTAATGGAATTGCCCTTGCGCGACTCGATGAAATCCGCCTCCATTACGCGGCTGCCTGGTAGCACAAAGTAGAGCTTGCGCGCCACGTCGACGCTGCGACCTTGCTCGCGCGTACCAGACACGGCAGCTTCGACGGCCACCACGGCGGTGAATGGTTCGGCGGACTCCCACTCATCGGGCGCGAAGACGGCGACGACATAGGTGTGCGATCCATACGGCCGGACGCAGAGGTTGTCGCGCATGCCTACCGCGTAAGACGCCAGCGTCCGCCTCACCTTGCCGCCCGCGCGCGAGGCGCCGCTCTCGTCCTGCGCCGAGTTGAACACGTTGATGTGCTGCTTGCCGCCGGTCATGACCAGCTGGATCGCGTCCTGGAAAGAGGACTTCCCAACGCCGGTCGAACCCGACAGCAAGGTGGTGTGGCCAAAGGGGTATTCCCGGGACACCACGAAGCCCCAGTTGACCAGGATGAGCTTCTCAAGCCTCATCGTCGGGCTCCGGCGACGTGACGGCCGACACGGGCGTCCGTGTTTCGGTCAGCAGGGCATCAATGGCGGAATCCGCCACGAACTGCAGGATCGTCCCACGAATGGCGACCAGAGCGTCAGCATCTTCCACCTCGGAATCCGCCCGGTAATCGATCAGACGGGCACGCTTCAGGTCGGCGAAGAGCTTCTCCCGCGCAGTCTTGGCCGGCAGTGAGCGGCGCGCCTGCGCAGTCAGCGTGGCATTCAGGTATTCCACGGTGACAAGCGCTTCGTTGCGCTCGTTGATCGAGCCTTGGCGCAGGCTTTCGTTGTACAGCAAGCGCAGCACCAGGCAGCATGCCACGAAATCGGCGGAGAGCTTCGCCCGCACGGCGTCCACCGCGATAGCATCGTCCTCGGCGGGCAGTCCCGGCACGCGCGCCCCCGGCGGGTAAAGCCGAAAATAACTCTGATGTCGCTCGTGCAGCAGCCGGAACCCGCCCACATCGAAGTACGCATTGAGCAGGCCTTCGATACGCACGGCGTCGTCGTAGAGCTGACGCTCGATGGCGCTGTCCTCCCGGTGCAAGATGGACAGCCCGAACAGGCGGCCAAGGATCTGCCCGAACGCCTCCGGCCGGACGCCCCCCGCCTTCAGTTCCGCTTCCACCAGTTGCCCAATCGTAATTTCATCCATGGCCGATGTGGCGCCTCCTGATTGCATAGTCAGTGCCCGACATGATGGCATTGTCCAGCGGCTCGGCATCTAGCCGCTCCACGTCCAGTCCCTCATGGTCCCGTGCTGCCTCGACTGCCCGCAACAACGATAACGCCTGGATAGCATCGTCGACCGGCAACTCGGATAGGCGCAGCGCGCCCGTACCACGCATGGAACCGAGCAAGTAATCCACGACATCGTGATGCGACAAGGAGAAGGCCCGCTCCTGCGCTTGCCGCACGAACTGACGCAAACGCTCTTCTCGTGTGATTTCCGGAACGATGCTCACGGCCTGTGCCCGGTTACGCTCGGCGGTCTTTCTCGGCTGCACCGCGGCCGGATCATACAGCGCCACGCTTACCGGTGCGAGCGCCGCTCCCTGCCGCTCCAGCCACGCGCCCTGATCCCGCTCCGGCATCTCCCCCAGGCGGCGGATCAGGGTGGACAATGCCGCCCCGCTGCCTGATGCCCCCATGAACAGACTCTGCGACAACAAGACCACATGGCGGCGGACATAGCTTTCCATGGCCCGGAACAATTCCGGCTGTTTCGTCCGGCAGGCCGCGGTCACCATCTCGTCGATCCGATCAAGCATCCATCTCAAGATCGCCCCGTCCGGCGCGGCCTGCGCGGCCCATGCCGCGTGGTTGGCCAAGTCATCGTCAATGGCCTGCATCTCGGCCGCGCTCAAATCGTTAAGACGTTCGATTAGCGCCCCGATGTCCAGCCGGTGGCGCTCGGCATTGTCATAGACTAGGCGGGGCGAGAACTCATCACGAAAACGTCGCTCTACGAACTCGATAAACCCATCCCAATTGCCCTGCACATGCGCATCGAGCAATATCTTGCGAGCCAGGTCGTAAAAGAGCTCGATATCTTCGGAGAGGTCGGCAATGACCCGATCGGCATACTCGTAGGCGTCGAGCAGGTCCTCCACATCGCGGCGCTCGATGAAGGCACTCAGTGCATTCTTGCAGGAGCGCATGTTGCGCTGACGGGTCCGTTCGCGTGGGCGGTCGGCCAGCGTCAGCGCCTGAGCGAAGATCTTGCCGGCGCGGGTGAAGCGATAGGCGGTAACCAGTCGGACGCGATCCTCGGCGGTTTCCAGCCAGCCGTCCGCAACAAGGAGGCGCACGATGGCGCTTGCCAGCTTCTGGTCGTCGGCCAGGTCACCGGCGGCGAATCCGTCGTCGCCATCTTCACCGGCAGGATCGGCCGGCAGCGTGGCGGACTGCATCGTCTGGACAAAGAGGTCACGCAAGTCCTCGCGCCCAAGGATGGAGCGGTAGTCGGCATGGGAGCCATAAAGCCGCGCATAGAATGCGCGGATGCAGGCAGCGATCAGCTTTCGCCTCTTCAGCGTCAACGGACGAAAGAACTGCGGATACCCCGAATCCACCATCGCGGCTGATGTCCCCCTTAACACTCTCGCATTGCACCTGCGTACCATCGACACAGCGAACAAAATCGTACGATACCACCCCGCCCTGCACTGCGCCGCCGCGCGACCTGTTTCAGGGATTCCATTACGCCTGGCGCCGGCGCACCCAGTGCTGGGCTGCGCCCTGGCGACCCGGTAGGTGCCTTACGAGCCGGAATGGGTACCGCAGTTGGACTTGGCCCAAATACGATGGGGGACGGAACCTCACCGGGACCCGCTCGGCATCGAGCCACCCGCCAGCACCACGGCCTGCGTCTGCGGCCGGGCCGTCACCCATCTATCTTCGCGTCGCATAGCGCTCGCCCCTGGCATGGCACCACCGACCGGCGCAAACCTCAGGCCGTCATCCCATAGCCCAACGCGCGAATATGTGTCCGGAACTTATCTTCGTCCTCGAGCCGCACTACCACATGCTTATCACCGGCGCGCAGACACAGATGGGCGGTCTCCTTGCGAGTGGCCAGCATGGCTGCCATTTGCGCGTCATTGCAATCAATCAGCAGCGTGGTCCCCGCAACTTTCAGCGCCTTGCCCTGCTTGCCAGCCCGCTTGATGAAGGATTCCACCGTGTCTGGTACCGGCTGGTCGTCCCGGGCCTGCAGGAATTCGCGAAGTTCGGCGATGTCATGCCCCCTCTCGACCGCTACGATGGCCTTCTGAAGGTCGAGCCGCCAGAGTCTGTCCGCCTCTTCGGTTGCCCACATGTCCAGAACCAGAGACTCTTCTGCCGACAGACGGCCCGCGATGACCTTGACCTGCATGCCGGGCATGACGGATAGCCTTACGCTAGACTGGACCGGCGCCGGCGTGTAGTGGCCGCTGGCGCCAAGGCAATAGGCGCCCAACGAGGTCACGCGAAAATAGGCCAGGCCATCGTAGCGACTGAGGAATTGGAGTTCGTCCGTTCCCCACATATCGTGAAAATTAGGCCGAGCCCCCGCCGGTTCGGTGTATGCGATATCAATGATGCCAAGTGGCGCCACATACTCGAACAGGAAGCAGAGCATATACCGCAACTGAAGAATGTCCCAGTCATGGTAGCCGCTGTGCCCCAGGCTGCCGTAATCCGGCTCACAAATGTAAAGACTCCAAGGGTCGCGGGCCACGTCGAAAGTATGCCCAGTTGCCACCATGAAACGGGAAAACGCGTCGATGCTGATCCACTTCCCGGCCGGACAACGCTGCAGCATCTCTGCGATCGCCGCGCGGCGCGGCGCCACTGCAGCCATCGCACCGCCCTTGGCTTTTTGCCCCTTGATGACATCTATTCGGCTAAATTCATCCAGCGACGTCGCTTTCAGCCATTTCCGCCAGATTTTGACAAGCACGTCAGCCGTTGGCGTCGTCAGGGCTGTCAGTCCAGCCTTGCTTAGCACCAGCTTGCTCCCGTTACGCTGCACAAGCCCCGCTGCCTGAAGCAGCATCGGCCAAGAAAATGCCTTGATCGGCCCTATCTCCTGATCGGTGGGTCCCGGCACGGGCTCGGCGTAGTAGTCGCTACCGGACAGTTGCCCGCACAACAATTGCAACGTCGCCGTGCCCGGCAGCGCTGTCTTCTCGCTGACCTTAAGCTTTCCCTGATCCACCAGACGCAGTAGCAGCGGTAGATCCGCCAGGGCATCGCGCTCACACAGCCGCACCGACAATGGGCTTTCACCGTATATGCCGGGAAGCGAATCGACCGTGTCCAGCCGGACAGGCTCTGGCGCCGGCACGAATGCCATGAGCCGCTCGTTCAGATCGGCTGGCACGTAGCGCCATCCATTCTGATAGTACAAAAACAGGCACAACGCCGTGGGCGGCCCATGGTGCTCGTGTCGGCGCCGCTCGTCCCGGACCGAAAAATTCGGCAAACGCCCATACTTGGCTCGAAACCGCGTGGCATTAAAGCAGCCATCCTCCGCATAGGTGGCCTCTGCTACCGCCAGACGTTGAGTCTTGTCCAGCCCCTCCCACAGCGCTTGCAGCCTGTCGCCGGCAAGGTTGCGCAGGATCTCTTCAACCAGCCCACTCTTCTTTCCGATGCGTGAGGCTTCCGGAAGCCAGCGCATCAGCGATTTCAGATTGTCTACCGTGAGATTGTTCAGCGCTTCAGTGAGAGAAATTATGGGCATAGGCAACCTGGGCAATTCTTCAGAACACTTCCGGCCTAGTAGCAGGGGCCAGAAATCAGCAAACGTGATGATAGTCCGTACATTGACATCCTCCCAATCAGCGACGGCAAGTGGGTCACTTTCTACAAGAACGGCGAGGAAGTCTGGGCGTGCAATGCCCTGTATGCCGCTGCGCATTTCGATTTTTCTGCCGTATCCAACGCCTGCACGCCGACCACCGGCTGAGATGCGGGTGCCGCCGGCAGACACCCTGCTCTTCACCTCCAAACATAACGCCCCGGTAATCAGCAAAATTTCGCTCTTCGTGCCTTATGTTTAAAGATTGCACGCAGCAAGCGGTGAAGGCCTGCGCAGACCGTTCCATTCGCAGGACGCGCTTTTGGCGAAATGTGCACCATAATTATCAAAGCTCACCTACCATATTGCACCTTATGTGGCGAGTTCGATGCATTGCGCTCCTTCCGACGCTATGACGTTTCTGGCCAAGTGCCTCTTGCACGCCAGGCGTCAGCCCCTTCAGCACGTAGATTTGCTATACTTGTACAAGTTATAGTACTAGTAATCTAAGGAGGTCGGTATGCGTACCATCCATTTCTCCGACGCCCGCAGCAACCTAAAGGCAGTCATGGACCAGGCCATCGACGACCACGACGCTGTGCTCATCACACGCCGCGACGCGCCGAACGTGGTCATCATGTCGCAAGACCAGTACGACAGTTGGATGGAAACGATGCATTTGCTTAGCTCGCCGGCTAACGCCGCGCGCCTGCTGCGTTCTATTCAGCAGCATCGCGCTGGCATGGCCGAGAAGCACGACCTGATCGACCCGGACGCTGAATGACGCGCCGGTTGACCTTTATGCCAGATGCCTGGGAAGACTATGTCTATTGGCAGGGCCAAGACAGGAAAACGCTCAAGCGCATCAACGCCCTAATCCAGGACGCCCAACGCGAACCGTTCGACGGGCTCGGCAAGCCCGAGCCGCTGAAAGGCAACCTGTCGGGCTACTGGTCGCGGCGAATCGACGACAGCAACCGCTTGGTGTATTTCGCCAACGACGATGAACTGACCATTATCGCTTGTCGGCTTCATTATGGCGACAAGTAAGCCCTAAAATCCGGCTCCTAACACAGCTGTTCGATCACGCTCGGGTACCGTCAGCAAGGACCCGAGCGACAAAGGTGCCCGCGGGCCCCAAACAGTAAGTCCAGCAGTTTTCGGGATATTCGCCTGTATCACCCTTCGGCCCGATAAGCAGTTCGTTATCGGACCTTATTGCCCTGCCGCCGCAACGCCGGCCGAGCCTCCCTCCGCCCGCATCAAGCATGTGACGACGTCAAGTGCAATGGCAGTAGCCGGCCATTAGCTGCCCTTGGCGACTGTCGACTCCCCGGCACTGACCTACAACCCTGTCGGTCGGTCCGTCGGTTGACGAATGTCCTCCGTTCGATAGAATGAGCGTTCACTCACTCATTGCTCTTTATGGCCCGCCCTCTCAGTGCAGACAAGCGCCAAACGATCCTCGAGGCGGCCACTCGGCTGATCGCAGAGGAAGGACTATCCGCCTCCACAGCTCGCATCGCGAGGGCAGCCGGCGTGGCCGAGGGGACCATCTTCATCTACTTTGGGAGCAAGGACGAGCTGGCCAATCAGCTGTATCTGGACCTCAAAAGCCAGCTGCGACTGGCTTATTCGGAACCGCCGGGCTCTAAGGATTTGCGCGAAAGTCTTGGGCAGTTTTGGTCCGCCTACGTGAGCTGGGGGCTGGCGCATCCAGCGCAGCGCCAAGCGATGGCGAAGCTCAAAGTCTCCGACCGAATCACCCCCACAACGCGGGCGTCGGCCGCGGAAAGCTTCCAAGTCGTCAGCGGCCTATTGATAAAGGCCAGGTCGCTGGGGGCGCTGCGCAAGCAGCCCCCGGCATTCGTCGGCGCGCTGATGGTTGCGATGGCCGAGGCCACTATCGATTCGATCGCCGCGGAGCCCAAGCTCGCCAAAACCGCTTGCGCCGACGGCTTCTCAGCATTCTGGCGCGCCATCGCGACGGGCTGATTTCTAACGAGCGCCCCGCCGTTTTTCGACCCAATTGAAGAAGGAACGAAGATGAATGTACCAACCCGACGCGATTTTCTCGCGGTCGCGGCCCTAGGCGTCGCCGGACTCGTCGCGGGCTGCACGTCGCCGGCCCGACGGAATCCACACAACTTGGAAGGAAGCATGATGATGCGTAAAGTGAGTTTCAAGCGAGATGGCTTGACGCTGGCGGGAAACCTGTTCGAGCCCGAGAACTTGAACGAGAGCGGCCGCTACCCGGCGGTCGTCGTGGCGGGCTCTCTAAGTTCGGTTAAAGAGCAGATGGCGGGCGCTTACGGGCGCACGCTCGCGGAGAACGGGTTCGTGGCGCTTGTGATCGACTACAGTCACTATGGCGAAAGCGAAGGGCAGCCTCGGCAATTGGAGTCTCCCGCCGCAAAATTGAGCGATCTGAAAGCCGCCGTCTCGTATCTAACTGCCTTGCCTTATACGAAGGCTATCGGGATGGTCGGAGTGTGCACATCAGGCGGAAACGGCGCTTACCTCGTCGCTGCCGATGAGCGCGTCAAGGCGTTTGCGACGGTCGCTGCATTCCTTCCAGACCCCGAGTTAAACGAACGTCTTGTCGGCGCGGCGGAAATTGCGCGGCGTCGCGCGGCGGGAGCGGAGGCGAAGCTGAGATTCGAGCGGAGCGGCGAGCAGGTGACGGTGCCGACCTACAGCGTGGATGATCCGAGCGCCCTGAATTACAACCCGAAGGGAAATTACGACTACTACTTCAACAAGGCGCGCGGCGGCGTTCCAGAGTGGAAGAACGAGTTCGCCGTGATGTCGCACGGGCCGTGGTTGGATTTCGATCCGGTGAGCAAGGCGTCGGCCATCAAAGTTCCGACGATTATGGTTCACTCCGACGGATGCGCCTTCCCTGAGCAGGCCAAGAAGTTCTACTCGCTCCTGGGGGCAGTGAAGGAATTGGCGTGGGGGGACGGCACCCATTTCGACTATTACGATCAACCGGCGCAGATCGACTATGCGGTAAAGAATGTCGCCGCCTTCCTCCACAAACATCTGTCTTAGGGAATGTTCTATGACACGTGTGAGGCTACCGACGAGATCAAGCCTCCGAGCGACTGATCGCCAGCGTCAAAGTGCGACGGCTGGATGCTAACGCTCAATCAACCAAACGGTCGTCTGCCTATGTGTTCCTCCTGCGGAGCCCCCTTCGGGCGGGTCTGCACGGGTCCGACTGACTGCTTTGAGGCGACGAGTTCAGGATCGCGGATGTCGCTGAAGGGTCGTCCTCTGCCCTACGCGGGCCGGCCCAGGAAGCCGCTCAGTTTTGCTCGGCGTCGGACCGTACCCGGCCAAAAGGAGCCACTCGGGAGCGGCCGCCGCTCCGGCGAACGGTCGCGGGGGTGCACCCGGCTTGGCGCGCGGTACCGAACGTCACGGTCTTGCAAGTTGTACGCCGCACTTCTGCAATGGGGCGGCGCTATACTTCGCAGCGATGCGTCCAGCGCATCCCCGCCCCGCACCGCGAGAACCCACCCTATGACCGAAGCCACCGCCCTGACGCCCGACGAACTCCAGGAGCTTGACGATCTGCTGGACGACCTGCGCCAGCGCGCTGAGGAAATCCCGCAATGGGAGTTCTGCGACGGCTTTCTCACGGCCCTGGTCTGCACGCGCCGCTGCATCCCCGCTTCCGACTACCTGCCCATGCTGCTGGGCGACGGCGCGGCGCTCGACGTGGCCGAGGGCAGCCCGTTGCCGTTGCTACCCGCGTTCCATGATGCGGCCCAGCAGGCCCGCTTCATGGAGCTGTGGCAGCGCCGATGGAACGAGGTGGAGCACCAGCTCGACCAGCCCGTGGAGACGCTGGAGGACGAACGCACCTTCCAGCCCGAGGCCATGGACATGCGCGGCGCCATCTTGAGCCTGCCCCAGGAAGAGCGTGCCGAGATGGACGGGCGGGAAATCCCGTCGTTTGGCCAGGTGTGGGCGCTGGGGTTCATGTTCGTGGTGGAGAACTGGCCCGAGGAATGGGCCACCCCGCGCGACAAGGAGGCTGCTCAGTGGCTGGACGACGCGCTCGACGGCATCGTCGCTCTGACCGAGGACGACACCGGCCAACCCGAGGTCTGCATGTACAGTGAGGATGGCCCGCCCAGCACCAGCCTGGCGCGCGTGGAAACCTTCGGCGAGGCGATCTGGGCTGTCTACGACCTGCGCCAGATCTGGAAGAGCCTGGGCCCGCGCGTGGAGGCCGTGGTGAAGGGCGACCAGCCCGGTCGCAACGACCCGTGCCCTTGCGGCAGCGGCAAGAAGTTCAAGAAGTGCCACGGGAGATAAGGGCAAAGCGCTTTCTCGCAGTTTATAGCTGCATGTACCTTGTCTTTCGAGTGGCGGGCCGCCCGAATTGCTCGGGCGAGTCGGGTGAGGCTGGCTGGTCGTCGCCGCCCAAAGTCGAGCGACCGGTGGCCAGCCGGCGATTTGCTCGCGGGGGCCGTGTCCGTTTAGGCTTGTTCGACGCCTGCCAGCAACGCGCGGTGGCACACTCACATTCCTGCGGATGACGGCAGGCATCGAACAACCCTAAACGGCAAGAGACGATTGATCTGGCGGCCGAGGCGCTGCCCTGCGCTCAGCCCAGAAAACCGAAGCGGCAGAACTACAGAGTCATGGCCTGGCGACGAGCCGTTGGCGAATCTGCCAGGCCAGCACGTCTACCGACCGAGTCGCTGGGGCAAAACGAAAGCGACCTGGTGCGACCCACTCCCCAAGACGCATCCATCCGTCAGGGAATATGCAGACGTGCAGGTCTTGATTATTGACGACCACACCAGCGAGCTCTGGATGGGTAGTGACCCCGCGGCAAGCGATGCCGAGGCGCTCCAGATGACGTCGCACGGCACTTGCTCGCATGGCGGCCTACCCCGGTTATCTGGCCATTTTGGGGTCGACTCTAGGAGCTCGTCAGTTCGCGTGCGCACCGAATGGACGATGTGCCGGGCGCGAGGCGTCATTAGTCCCTATTGGCTCATTATTCTGCAGATGGCCGGTAGCATCAAAAGTCCCCATGGCTTGCGTTTCAAAATACGCCAATCTCTTCGCATCCAATTCAATTGCACCACTCGGTACCCCTTCCCCTCTTTCATAGTTTCACGATCACGAAACTATCCGAGCCCACCAGCGTCCCAGTATTGGAGAGCGTTCGCCAGCTCAGGACTCTCGACAACGAGCACGCGGCCGCGAGTCAGCCTCTACAGCCAAACTGTGCTCATTCTGCAGACGATCGTGCATCGTCTCGCAGCGAATCAACATCATTGTTGCGGGTTCCTCATCCGCATCGGCTACGTCAGCCTCTGCGGCGCTGCGCAGATAGACTTGCCGGGAGACAATGGCGACGATCACAATGATGACACCGACGCAGAAGGCCCGGGCCAAGAATTGAAGATGTCGCGTCATGGAAATTGCCGGATAGCAGGAGTAGTTGGGTGGCGAGACTACACCAGGATGTCGCGGCGTGATGCTACGCCCGTTGCAGGATTGACAAGCGGCCCCATTTCGCCATACGAAGGCGGGACCGCGCCGCCCGTGACACCACATCGGGCCTGCATGCCAAAGACGATCGCGCCCCTACCGCGTGGCAATTACTGGGCCACGCCGCACGCGCCCTTTCCGCTGGACAGTCCGAACGGCCATGCCGAAGTCTTCCCCGGCGCGCATTGCGTCAGCGACGGCAAATGGGTCGTCTTCTATAAGCACGGGGAAGAGGTTTGGGCGTGCAATGCCATGTATGCCGCGGCCATTTCGACTTGGCGCCTGCCTCCAGGGACAGAGCGCCGACGGCGGACTGAGCGACTGGCTGCGACCGCAGCCGGCTGGCCTCTCAACCAAACATAACACTCCAGCCCACAGCAAAAAAACGCCGATCTGGCGTTATGTCAAATTGGCTCTGCTTGTGAAGCAAGCGGAACCGCCAGCGTCGGTTTGCAGAATATTGTTCCCGGATTTTGCAGAATTTTGTGCCTGGCCCCATGGGCCCGGCTAATGGGCGCGACTGCGAGGCGGCCAGAGCATGGCGGTAGCCCCCTCCCACCCCGTCCGCGTGGCCCCGACTTGGCACCGTGATCGCGCGGCACCCCCTGACGGCAACCGTTCCCGGCTCCGCAAGCCGTAGTGCGCCGCCAGCAACGGATCGAGCCGTTGGCAAAGGAACAAAATTACTCAAAACGTCGGCCGGAGGAACAATCTTCAGCAAAATTCCTTGGCATAAAATTGTTCCCGGCGCCTCGGAAACGGCCACCTGGCGGGCGACCAGCAGGAACAATATTGTGCAAACCGACGCCGGTCGGATCCAGGCCATCCCGAGCCCTGCGCCCCAACTGGGATCACCCGATGTCGCTGTATAGGGGATAAGCCAAAACGACTTGGCGACATGAGGAAGCGTCTTGTTCAGCATGACACGTGACATAGGTTTCGCGAGACGCCGGACATCCAAGGTTTTTCCGCCATTCCATCTGGCAGCCGCGTTTTTATGATGGCGCTACACCGGTTTATTCAGTTTCCCTGCAGTCTGCCGTTAGTTTGTCTGTGAATAACTTCCCAATGCATTACCGTGAAACACAATCCTGCTAATAGGAAGCCCCAAGTACTTCGTGGGCGAAGCAACCGAGGCCGACCGGTGCGTCCCCGACGACCGCGTCGAAAACCGCTATTTGGCGTACCCCCGCTGGGCTGTCCATCCTTATCTTGATTCTGTCTACCGTGACGTATTACATCGGGGTCGTGTATCACGATACTCGGTTGGGCGTATACGGAATCGACTGGAAGATGTTTCGCGTTGATAGACTCGACTACATCTATTTCGGCATTGCCGCTACGCTTAGTGTGCTAACCAACGGTCTGGTAGCCTTCGGCAAGGAATGGACGTACATGGTTATCCTAATGTCATTTGGGACTGGCATAGCGCTGCTTGTTCTCGCACTTGACTATTTGAGCAGCAAGAGCAAAGCGCTTCGGAATGGCGCAACCCGGGTATTTGGGAGCAACGCCAAGATTATTGCTTTCATCGTGGTCTGTGCCACGATGTTCCCAATGCTGATGTTTGGCCCCATCTTTCTGTTGGCATTAGGACTGGTTGTTCCAGCCGCCCTTGGAGATTTCGCTGCCATGCGTCAAGTCGCCGAAGAGCGGGCCGCGATGGCTGAAGGATGTCCCGTACAGAGTGGCCGTGTGCGATGCATTGAACTGGTAGCAGATGGAAAAACGCTAACAACGGGATTTGCTCTAGAGGTTAGCAAGGAGAGGGTCGCTATACATGACGGGTTGGCGACGTCTATATGGAGCATGAATGGACGGGAATTAATTGGAGCGAGTCCTCGGGCAATCGAGGCAATGAAGGTGAAAATTGCTGGGCAGAGGGAAGAGTCGTGCCTCTCAAAGCCGGAACGAGACTGAAAGATACATACCCGCTCATTTAGCGAGCGGAGCGCAGCGCCTCGCGTGATGCCGTGATTTAATTCGCGATAGTTGGAGAGATCCAATTTCAAGCAAAAAATGACGGCAATCACCCGGAGAGACAAAGGGCGAACTCATTCCAATGGCCGGCAGAGCCCCCGATTTTCAGCTCCGCGCGACCCTTGGCCAGGACTTGAACGACCTGCCCCTCCATGTGCACTAGGCGCTGCTAGCGGACTTGGCGGCGGGCTTGCCTCGCGCGTTATACGAGCGCGCCGGCGTGACGGTCGGGCCGCCTGGCCGGTACAGGCGCTATAGCTGGATAGGATAGTGGCCAGTGTGCGGGTAGCCTCGAGCCCTCGATAGCGAAAGCTCCATCAAGCTCCGCTGCTGTATATTTATACAGGTATCATATCCGCAGCCCGCGGCGACGAAGAAAGGCAAAGCAAGTGGCGGAAACCGGCTTAAGTGACTCGTGTACCACGTTTAGCTCACGACTTTGAGCGCTCTCGGGCTTGACTGCTTAGCGTCGCCTCGGCCGCCAGGTTGGCGGCCGAGGCGACTGAAGATGTTCGAGCCTGCGATGTTAGAATTCTCCAAACAACAAGGAATTCAAGACGGACGTTGATGATGACAAACGAGCGTAAGCATCTCGCCCGCACGCTTTTCCAGCTCCAAGTGCACCGATCTGATGGCTTCGCATTCGAACATTTGTTCGGACGGGTCATGGAGTATTCGCGACCTGGATTTTTGAAAATCAAGCCGTACGGCAACCAGCGAGACCGCGGAAACGACGGCTACGAAAAGGCTGTTGGCAGGTACTTTCAAGTCTTCGCGCCCGAAAACCCTACCGCCAGCAAGAGCGCTGCGATCGCGAAGGCAGCGGAAGACTTCAAAGACAAGCTGCTGCCGTACTGGGGCACATTCTGCGTCCCACGCGAGTACGTATTTGTGTTCAACGATAAATATCGCGGCACCGTCTTCGACATCGAGAAAACTCTGGCCACGATCAAAACGGACCATAGCCTTAACGCCTGCGAAGCCTTTCTCAGCAAGCATTTGGAGCAAGAGTTTATTTGCTTGCCTGAAGATCAAATCTGCATGATTGTAGGCGGTTTACCGACGTGGGATTCGTTGGAGGGCCTTGACTACACCGTCCTGGGAGAAGTCATCCAGCATATTCAAAACTCTCCGCCCCAGAGCGCTCCGACAGGCAAAAAAATTGCACCGGATTTCGAAGAAAAAATCGAATTCAACGGACTCGCCGAGAACGGCGATTGGCTGCGAGCAAAGCAACGCGAGACATGGCAGATCGATGACTATTTGAGTCGAAACAGCGATTTCACCAAGCAAGCACTGCGTGACTTTCTGGCTGGGTTCTATGCGGAGAGCATTGTTGCAGTCAAGGATGACCAAGGTGAATCAGGCGTTACGCTCGGTGACCTGCGATTCGCGTTTATCTTGAATCGAGTTGCGCCTCAAACCAACAATCCCGCTGCAGATCGACTGCGGCGCGACGCTGCTTTGGTTCTCATGGCGAAGTACTTTGAAGCCTGTGACATTTTCGAGGAACCGAACAATGTTGCTTCCTGACAAGCACATTTCTTTTGCGGAGTCCCTGCTCGGTCTCGGGGCTTTCGTCATGGAAAACGTCTCTCAACCGATCACAGTCGACAATCTGTGGCGCGCTTTTCAGCGACAAGCCTCATGCTATCCAGCCTTCCAGACGTTCGACAACATGGTGCTGGCTCTCGATGCTTTGTTTGCGCTCGGACTTATTCAGATGAATGACGCTGGTGAACTGCATCGCCACCGCCCGGAAGCGGCCTTATGCGCCTAATCGAGCTTACATCGAATAGAACCACCTTTAAGACCGTCAAGTTCAATCGGACGGGCGTGTCGCTCGTCATTGGCTCGCGGAAAGATCAATTGCATGGCGAGGACGACAGTCGATCCTATAACGGCGTTGGAAAGTCCCTACTGATCGAAATCATTCATTTTTGTTTGGGCTCCAGTACAAATACGAGCTTTCGCCAACATCTTCCCAGTTGGGAATTTACGCTGCGCTTTGAGATTGGACAAACCGCTTATTCTTCATCGCGTAGCACCGACAAGCAAGGCACCATTTCCCTGAACGGGCAAATATTGAAAGTCAAGGCCTTCAACGAACTACTAGGGAAGCTTTGCTTTCATTTTCCTGATTGGGGTGGGTCGCAACTTAGTTTCCGTTCACTACTGCCGCGCTTCATTCGGCGATCCAAAGCTGACTATAACGATCCAAAAATTACCTCATCAGATCGAGAGCCATATACGGTCTTGCTACGGAATTTGTTCCTGCTTGGGATAGATATCTCTTTGGTTGAAAACAAGTACTCACTTCGCACTCGACAGTCTGAGCTGGAACTTTTTGAGAGAAACTTCAAGAACGATCCTTTCATTCGAGAATACTACACCGGTAGCAAGGATGCGTCGCTGCAAGCAAAACATCTTGAAGAGCAAATTGCAAGGTTTGAGAGCGATCTAGCGCAGTTCGCCGTCGCGGAGGATTACTATCAAATCGAGAAAGAAGCAAACGATTTGACGGGCCGTCTCCGTGCGCTAAAAAACAAGAGAGCTGTCGTGGAAAACGCTCTTTCTAACGTTCAGAAGAGCCTCGAAGCACGCGCAGATATTCCGCGCGAGAAGGTGCTCGCTATGTATGGCGAACTCCAAAGAGCATTTCGCGACGAAACTTTGAAGCATCTGCAGGAAGTGGAAGCGTTTCACTCGCAATTGCTGACAAATCGCATAGCCCGACTCGGCCAGGAACGAATGAGGTTGGAGACGGAGAAAAGGAATCTTGAGTTGGAGATTCACCAACTTAACCAGTCGGTGGACGCCAAACTTAGGTATCTATCGGATAAAAGGGCGTTGGATCAATACGCTGCAGTAAGCGCGCAGCTGTCTGACTTGCGAGCTAAGTTTCATAAGCTACAAGATTACCAGCACTTACTACATAAGAGTCGGGAAGACGCCGCGTCCATTCGAATAAAATTGGCCGAAGAAAATATCAAGACCAATGCGTATCTGGATGAGACATTTTATGAAACGGAGTCACGGCTCAATGTTTTCTCGTCTCTTGCGAAGCGCTTCTATCCTGACGCGCCGGCGGGTATAACACTTCAAAACAATATAGGCGACAATAAAACTCGCTATGATTTTGATGTCCGGATAGGAGGTCTGCTAGACAAGCCCCTATCCCGGTCTAACGCAAACGGCCGACCTTCTGCACGATATTTCGTTCTTCACGACACAAGCGACAACGTCTGTGCAAACATCAAACGTCTAGCGAGCGCTGATTTGCCGACGGCGCCATGGAATCGTGTAGAACGCTGGAAAGATTACAAACAAGCGCACATGTTCATCACGCGGGACGGAAAGACGGTGCGCCCCCAAGAACGAGATTTCTCGGTTCCTTGGCGTGCGACGAGACTTGAGAACAAGGTTGTGGGCGAAAGATCTAAGGGGATTTTTCTGCACGTTGAGAGTGTTCAGGTCCGTTCGGTAGAGTTAAAGCCAGGTCAATCACCTCTAAATGACAAAGGGAAATGTATAAACGACAGAATTTCCCAATCTCCCGGGTTTACCGACGCACAGTATGACCGATTGGCACTTGCTTATATCAATGCCAGCGTCCGCGCAGGGGAGTGGTTAGTGCCCGCGTTTCACGTCGCAATAGATCGTAACATTGGCGGCGGACACGACGACCCTCGCAATTTCGATCTTTCCCGTTGGGGAACCTTCATCTGCCACCGATTAGTGGCAATAGGCGACAGTTGCTCGTAAGCGCTCATGACGTCAACCCAAAATATGTCTCCGTTTAATCTTCGAAGCTGATCGGAGCTACGTGCAAGCGCATTCATCGACGCTGTTTGGATTGCACGTCCGCCGCCGACGTATCGATTTTCCGCCGATCGCGCGTTGCGTTCGTGCCCGGCATGCGCATAAAACTTGGCTATACCGACGATAAAAAGAGCTTCCTTAGCTTTAAACCGAGCAAGTCAGTGTGTCAGGTTGGTTGGAGGTTGCTGTATGCGGTTCATCGAACCACCCCCATCGGCCGCGCTGGGAACCCGGCAATCCGGGGTTGCCTCCAAGGCGACTGGGCTCGCGAGCCGGCGTCGCAAATAGCACCAACGCATCCTGACTGGCGATGACGAGGTCATTTGTTGAGGCGCGGAACGGTCATGAAGCGGTTTGCCGGCTTTTAGCGCGCGTCTCTGGTTCACGCCCTGTTTTCCCCGTTTTTTTCACCAATGAGGTTGCCCTCCGCGATTAAAATCGTCTATACCAAATACTACCTTTCCGTGCAGGAGCCTTCATGCCGACCCTCTTTCAAGAATGCCTCATTGCGATAGCGAAGGGACAACACCAGAAGTATCACGAGATGAACGAGGATAATCCAATCCTTGCCGAGCAAATCCGTCAGTACTGGGAGGATCTCGGCAAAACGTTTCTAGGAACGGATGTGTATTGGTCGGCGGTATTCGTGAGTTGGTGCGTAAAGCGAGCCTCGGAGGACGCGGCGGTGGCACCCGTGGGGTTTGTGTTCGCGCGTCGACATTCTCAGTTTTGTTTCCGGGCAATCAAGAATGCCCAGGATGGGACGGGATTTTTTTGGGGGCGAAGAATTGAACAGTACGCTCCGAAAGTTGGCGACATTATCCAAAATAATCAACCTGGCGAGCACTTCGACTTCGATTACGCCGCCGCACACGAAAAGTATGCTTCGCACTCGGCCATCGTCGTAGAAGCTTCGGATAGCGAAATAGCAACGATTGGGGGTAATGAACACAACTCAATTGGAAAGGTCACAATTCAATTGGATTCGCATGGACGCATCAAACAAAGGAATAGCCAGTCCTTCATCTCCATTGTGGAATGTGCCTTATGATGTGGCCGCCCATTCTTCCTCGGGCCAACCCCTCCGATACAAGCATCAATGCCCAATCGGAGCGAAGAAAGAAAGCGCTGCGCCCAGAAACTAGCTGCGCACTGCGTGCCGCCAGGCAGAGAGGTAGTTGACGGCAAGCGAGATAAGAAGGGCCCAACAAAAATGTGCTAATGAAAGCCATTCGATGTTTAATAGGACTGGTTTCAGACTGCGTCCGATATGTTTATCCGACTAGTAATGCTCACTGCTGGTCGGAGACTGCGGTACAGAGCCAGAAGCCGGCAACCCAGAGCACGAGCACAAGCACCAAAGTGTCCACGGGCGAGGCGGTTGTAGGCAGCGCCAGTTGCATCCAAGCTCAGCGGGGAATGGCGCAGGGCTGCCAGGCGAATCACGAGCCAGTGGCGACTTGAGTTTAGGCTGCACAACAACGGCGAACGTGGTCAAACCGTTGGGAGCCAGACAGTGTGATCACCACTGGAGATTGCAACAGCGGTGTCTTGTCCGTTGAAGGCGGACGGCTTGGCATAATAGTGGCAGGGGTTGGAAAAATCCTCCCGCGGATGTCAATTACGTACGACTGAACGCAGATATAAGTGTCTGGGTGTCAGCCCCCATCGCTGGAACAACGGGGGTTCGCTCTGGTATTCGACAGCTCATTGACGCCCAATATCTCAGACGTTATGGTCGAAATCAAATGCGCCACGCGAAACATGGTGGTTATTTTTGCCGTGTCTGCTCAGCTAACTGATGATTAGCATAAAATCTGTAGACTACGACCGCGCGCATCATATACGGCCAACGTCGCTTGTGATCCGGCTTCCCATGACAGTCCTTCGATGCATACGCATTTAGTTGGGCTGAGATGGCATCGCCGCTACTCCTTGCCTTTCCCAGCGTGCAGTTTGCCGTGACAGGAGATGAGTTGCGAATCCGTGAATTGATAATAACGTCCTCGATTTTTCCATTAGGTTGCCCGGCGACCTTCCGGTAAGAGGGCCACCAATATTCCTTCAACCATGCATTGATGAGATAAGCCTGCCCCTCCCTGGTTCTAAGGACGAGGCGCATATTGTGCCGAAAAATTCTCCAGTCTTCTTCGTTGGTTTTGTACTTTCTGTATATTCCACAATAGCGATCCCCAGCATATCCATGCTCGACGTATCCAAATGGCTTTCCGTTCAGATCAATAACAATTACGGTCGAAGGCCTGTTGCAATGGCCGCCGTCCGCGTAAAGCCGGTCGAAATTGATGCCTTGAAGCTGATAGAACCGCGTCGCCTGTGGCAGGGAATCTCCTCTATCTTTCTTGATGAAGGAGAAGAAATCAGCGAGAGAATCGCTGTCAGCATGGGAAACACCAATCGCGCCCTTCGAATAGCTCATTAAACGTTTTCCGTCTGCGCCAATGACGCCCCCCCAGTTCTTTCCGGCAGGGTCGTCCGGTAGTCCATCAGCAGGCTCTACTCCCCATTCCGCCACCGCCAGCGCCAGACCGACTAACCCCAAGTCATTGATCGCTTTAGGATCGGATGGCTTCGCCACGTATGCGTCAACAATGCCCTTAATGTAACTTGCCTCAAGTTGCCTGGCACTAGGATCATCATCCGCAGTTTGGCTCCACCCACCTTGACGCAAAAACCCATCCAAGAGGTCGTCATTGATGGGCTGACCGGGCGGCTCGACCATCGGCATTCGAGCATAAGCGACATTGGCAGATGAGAGGATTGCGATGCAAACAATTAAGCGGAGCGGCCGTGCGAAGCCCCAGCTGCCTGAACCTTCATGCATAGGTTCCTCCTCCGTCGCTGTCCTTTGGTTCATGGCCACTGGCGTAGCGCCCTACGTAAGCGTGGGTGTGGGTGTCGATAGTAGTAGTCCATCGCTGGCGCATTTTCAACCTCGCGGTCTTTCGCCACCCTGGCAATCCAAGCCTGAAACGGCGGATTCTGAGTTGGCGATGTTCGTTCGTGTCGATTTGCCGGTGGCGCACGTGCGTAACGGCATCAACGATGGAATATCTCTTGGAAAGAGCTTGCTCGGCCTGTTCTCTACGCTTAACCAAAGTCGTAAGCGTTGCACCAGCACCGTATGTTCATGAGAGTCCGAAGACGCGGTCTAATTCCCATCAGAATCTGGTAGGACAAGATGAAATAGAAATCAAGGCGCGGGGTCGCCGGTATGGCTCCACGAACTGCACAAAAGAGTTCCACACGCAGGTCGTGGCAGAAGCACGAGACCCGACACGCTCGCTGTCAGAAGTTGCCCGCGCGCATGGCCTGAACGCAAATCTCGTGTCGAAGTTGTGGCGGGATCAGGAGCCAGCCGCGACATCCGCGTTGGCTCCGGCCGATTTAATCCTGCCCGTGCACATGACGTCGCCGCCGGCGGCGGAGCCGATCGACCGGGCTTGTCATCGCATGTCGTGGCGCGCGCGTGTGTTTCGATGGCAAGCCTGAGTGTGTTGTTCTACGGCTTCTGCTAGCGAGCTTGGTGGGAGGGGATCTGTGATGCTGGGCCTTCCCGCCGGGACGCGGGTGTGGGTGGCTGCTGGCGTGATGTCAGCGCCAAGGGAGGCTTGAGAAGCGATCCTCGTTGCCCTGCTTGCGCAAAACAGATGGCGCAAGCAGGGCAACGGCCATTCACACCTCGTCACCTGCCAAGCGTTTTTGGCGCAAATTGCAATCGTTCTTGGCCCATCTTGAGTGGGTTGGGCCGAAGGACCGGCGCAGGCATTCACCTGATGCAGGAACAGAATTCACGCCACTCACACAATCAAAGCATGGTATTTTGACATTTAGCGAGATTCGCATTCAACTGTAGTACCCGTGTAATGGATACCGAATATCTATCGAAAATCAGTTGCTGGGCTTCACTAGCGCTCCTACCTTTAGCTTGTTCATCTTGGATCAAACTTTGAACGGCGGCTCCATTCATGTTCGGCTGCGGCTTTCCTTCACTAGCCTTTAATTTGTTCATATATGCAACCAGATCATTCTCTGATGGATTTGATCTAGGCGCTGCCTTGAGTGCAGTCCGAAGGCGGGCCGTTACCGCATTGGCCTGTATGAGTATGGAATTTTTGGCATTTACACCGGCAAGCCTATCGTCATCCTTTCCAGCATAGGCAATTGTGTTTTGTATATCATTATCCGAGACGCCGTTTGCAGCATTTATCACGCACATGAGATTGGTCACGGCATGATCATATGCGACAGACTGGGCCGTAAGATTGTACTGTTTGTCGACAGCGTAACCCGCGCCGCTGACCCCCACACCTGTGAGTATTAACGCCGTCTTTTCGTATATCGCTCCAAATGTTGCGGCCAAAGCGCCTAAAAACGTTGCTGTAGACACATAACTCTGCTGCTGGTCAACCAGGTTTCCTGCAGTCAGAATGTCACCGAGGTAATCGTTCAGCGCTGGAATAATTTCTGTCTCAAGGCTCTTGTTGGAGTTCATGTGGTACGCTACCGAAAATGGTTGCCGGGCTTTCACGTCGCGAGATGGATTTGGGTTAAAGACCGCCAACCCGCTCTCACCCGTGTTATGCGTCGCACAGCCTGGCAGAATAGCAATGCAAAGGCCCAGAAAAGCTGCATACGTGCCACGAAAGTTCATATTATTGTGTCGTTTCTTTTTGTTTAAAAAATACAAGTATATGTAAAATGCTTCAGTAACCCTACTCACTTGCGGAAATAATGATGCCATCTATGATTCGCTGAACATTTCCGGGCAAAGCATTCGTGTTCGTTCATACAAATTATCAAGAGCATATTCTGAAGCTTTTCCGTCGGCGAGTTGGTAAAAGCGCTGGATATTCGGGGCGTGCTTTAATACCGATGAGCAAGCAGAGATTCGGAGCCAAGATACATCACACTCATCGGAAAGATGATATCTTGTAGAAACTTCCGAGAGCCGCCTTTGCGCATCCTCGCGACTTAATGGAACGCGACACCCTTTCGGTTGAATTCGATCTTTAATCCGCCTCGGAGCTCCTTCTAGCGCTAGCGCGCCTACTTGGTCGGCATCGCTAAGGTCCGTGTGCCGGAACTCGATGATTTTCATTCTGCTGATGGGATTGTCAGGTGTTCCAGCTACCATGTTTGTATTACCCCCCGCAAAATGCCAAAGACTTTTTCGATAAAAGTTCGTTCTTTCCTCTTGAATATCACTGGGTTGACCGGGATCAGCTAGGATGGTCCAAAGCGGCGTTGTCCTGTTCTTGAAGGCAGGACTACTTTCCCTGAATGGGAGCGACGCATCGACTTTGATGATTAGCGCGTAGTCCATGTTTTCCGTGATCGGAGATTTTTCCGTGCCACTTACCTTGTTCGTATACGGGCTTATAAGATCACGAAGAAATATTTGCGCCAGAGATTCTACGCCGCTATTATCGGTCACTCCTCCGTCAATCAGGTGGACGTATGTGTAATCGAGAACGTTTCCATTCGGCGCTTTTACTGTTAATGGTAAAGGACCTAGCCCTGGGAAGGCACCGGATGACGCTACTGCCAATGACAGCGGCATATCCTCGTAATCTAGGGAAGCGGACCCCGGCCCCTGAATAGCGTCAAAGCCCTCGGGTACCAACGTATTGAGGAGTTCAGGAGTGGCCTCATGGAAGCTCTCTGCATAGGTCGAGCGCTCGATATTCGAAAACATACGGGCGGATAGCGAAGACTGGTCGAGAAGCGATAACTTTGCTTTTCTCTCTTTCAACTCAAGAATGTCTATTATAAGTTTATCAGTGCGTAGCTTGAAAGTCGCGGTCGGCAAGGTACTCATCACGAATTTTCGACCTGTATCGTAATGAGTAGCATTGAAAATCATTACGGGCGACCTTCCGGAGGCCTCCTTCTGCGCCAATGAGCCAAATGTTTCCCCCTTCAAGAAATCACTCTCGAGGCTCCGCTCGAGCAGTTCGATCGGTGTTCTTGTAAAGATGGTGGCGAATAATCTCCACCCGATGGCAGCCTCCCAATTCTCATTCATTTTCGAGTGAAATTGGCTATAGAACGATTGCTTAGTTGCGTTCCAATCAGGCCCGTTGAGTGAGGCATCCCTCTTTGTCGAATAGTAGGAAGCAGCAAAGCCGCCTCCAGATACGCTGGATATATACTGCACGGTATCCATGAAGCTGTACTGGCGGGTGGGAGCCATGGCTCGGACCGGCAGCGCCGAAAGGAGGTCTATAACATATGAGGAATACAGTGCAGATCTATTGCCACCACCTGACAAGGCCAGACCAATATAGGGGGGCGGGGTCTTTTCTCGAAGCAATGGCGGAGGTGTGTTTGTGTCGACTGGCACCTCTTTCGTAGTGACCTCCACGGAGGCGCAACTTGACAGCATGAAAATTACCCAGATTGCTGCAGTATGCATTTGGATAGGCGACATTAGATGCCCTTTATTTTTATTGAGAAGCATAGATAACAACCGCGATGCGCACAAGCGAGGATAGGGCATTTCTTGCCTCCATAGAGATGGTGCGATCCGAATTGCAGGGGGGATGTTGGGTGTGACTGGTCAGAGAGCCTTGTCGCTGAAGGCTTTCGGGGAGGCGCCAGATTACCGAGATGGACCCGGGGGCCTCCATTCCCGGAAGCGCACTCGGCCTAATCTGACACGGGGGATGCTCATGGCTGTCGTTAAAGCTGCAACACCTTCCATCATTGGACAGTGACCTTTCTCGTGAAAAAGCTTTGATTCCCTGCTCACCATGGCCACCATGGCGCATCCATCAACACCTCGCTATGCGACGGCTCCCTTCTCCTACGACCCATGTCTCTACCTGTTGCTGTTCTTAACGTCATTACCGCGGCATTCCGCTCACGGGCAAATCTACCCGATTTGACATACAAGGTGGGTTGCATCAGACCAACACCCCACCGACTACGGGTGGCAGAGCAGTCGGCGTTCGGCTGCTGCTGAGTCCACGTAACCCGCTCCTCTCATCCCTTAAACTTGGACCTCAACAATACAGACGAGAATCATGAAAAAAGCGGGTCGGGTCAAGACATGGCATACAGACAAGGGTTTCGGGTTTATCGACGTCCGCGCGGACACGAAGACGTCTTCTTCCACGTCACGGCGCTACAGACACGCACCGTGACGCCTAAGCTTGGCGACCGCGGGAGCCTCGAGTTCGGCAAAGGGAAGGACGGCCGGGTTCAGGCGTTGAACATCGCCATAGTTGGCGCACCGAAGCCGCAGTCGGACGCAAACCTCTTGCCGATTTTTGCCCGTCTGGTGGCCCTGGAGTTTATAGCCGGCGGCGCCTTTGCTGGTTACTTCCCTCGACAGGCGGGCATGGTCAGCCTCCTGGCCAGCATGGCCCCTGACCAAGAAACGCCCTTATGCGCTGCAGCGCATAAGGGCGTTTCTTGGTCGCAGGCCCTCTTCACGCCGACGAAGCAGTGAGTGGCTCAAGAAATCGGCGAGGCGGGCCATCAATACGCGTGCCCCCCAGTTGCTACATGATGAGGAGGCAGCATCCATACCTCCGAATTTCTTTATGTAGGTCCAAAGGCGCACGCCATTACGGCATCCGGATGCTTTCGGCCCACGCGGTCACGTTTGGAGCAGGCCGCTTACGCAGCAAGACGCCAGATTCCCTTCAACCACACTAAAGAACGCTTAGCCAATTGCACGGTCTTGGACCCACAAGACCTCGTTACAGAGTACGGCGCGAATTTTTCCTCGACCAATGGCTTCGGCGAGTTTGTCCTTGGTGATGCGGAATTTTTCAACGTGGCGGACTGCCTTTATTGGCTTCCCGAGATATTCAACTTCCTCTTCAGTGAGGCCAAACTCTCTTGCTTCTCTCACCGGATCGCTTAAGGCGGCCATTCGCTGCCGGGATTCGGCTAGGATTTCGCCCCTTAGCTGAGCGACGCGCATCTTTACATATAGCGCCTTTGCCGAGGGCTGGTTCCAATTGCTGTCAGACAGCGCCTTGGCCCACAAGCCTTGCTTGATCATTGAGTTTGCCAGTTCAGCAGCGACAAATTCATACAGCAACTCATCCCTCGGGCGGGGCGCGGGGTCGTGGCCATGCAAGAAGTTGAAGTTGTTCATGGGCTTCTGAATCAATGTGAATGCCTACTGACACCGCTCCGGCATGTAGGAGCCGCTTCACCGCATCGCACTTAATTTCATTCGGGTAGCAACGGACCGCGACGGTGTCACCTTTATGTCATCAAAAACGTGACAGCGATGCTCGCGCATGCCGCCGCTGTATTGATCGTAAAAAGGCTGGCGTCGCCTTGACATCCTCCATATGGATGGCGGGGGTCAGGAAGTTGGCAGGCAACTATGTCGGAGACTACTGTCGCTGCCGTCATCCGGTTTGGAGGCGGCCGTAGGCGTGCCTGCTCTTCGTCCAGTTTTTCGCCTGCCTGGCGCCTCCTGCTCAGTCGACGCCGGGCCTGGGGGCGCCACCCGCGATTCTGCCAGCAGCTGGCGCGCCAGGGCGCTTCGGCCTCGGCCCGTTCGGCCGGCGCTGCGCCGCGCCCAACTCTGCCTGCACCCGCGTCCAGGTCGTGCGCCGCTGCGCGCTGAGTCTGCTCGGCGCTTGCAAGCCCATCGGCGGGCACCACATGCAACGAAAACAAAGGCATACCTACGTAAGCGCTTTTTTTTTCGCTTGCCGGCGACCTTCCAACTCAAGGCGCCCACTTTTTGCCATTTACGCCGCTGCCTCGGCACCTCGCTTGGCGCCCCGATCCAGCGAGATTGAATGCCGCCCCGTGCTGCGCTGTCAAACCTAACGAACCATCATTTCACGCACCGCTCCCCCCGAAACGTCACCCATCGGTGCGGACACGAACATTTCCAGCCTGCACAAAGGTTGAGCCAGCCGCGGCGGGCGACTAAGCTCGAAAGGCGCGTCGACAGCAAACGTGCCGCGCTCTTCTCTGTTACTCCAATGCGGCGCACGTAACCCCATGGCTGATATGGCAAGCGTGGCCGGCGCGTCTGGGGCGCAATCGGACGTCGAGCCTCCGGCCACCGCGGGCCCATCTGAAAACGGTGCATCTCCATTTCGCTTCGATGCGCACGGGACCAGGTCCGCGTTCGCGGATGCCAGAAGAGGCCAACTCTTTAGCCATGTCAGCGCGGACCATGCGACGATCTACCGCGCGATTATGGATGTGTTCGCGAAGGCGAAGGCACAGTATCGCCTCCAACTTCGTCCCGACGAGGTTCTCACCGAGATCGCCCTGCCGGCCGGTATTGCCCGTCCGGACATCGATCAGCTCACCCAGCACCTAGACGCGCTGGTGCGCTGGGGAAACCTCGAGGCCCAGCAGGACATGGCGCGCTGGTCCTCCATCGCAGATTTCAAGCGCAACTACAAGATCTACCGCCTCTCAAAGCCCGGCGAGGCCGTCGAGGCGGCCTTGCAGCGCTACGACGAAGTCCTTCGACAACGCGCGGAGCTTCAGACGGTGGCTCTCGCGGATATCGAACAACTTTTGCGCGCCCTTGTCGCCCTCACTAGTAGCAAGGAGCTGGATGCAGACAAAGTACGATCGACATTGCGAGAGTTGACGGGTGTGTTTGCCACGATGACGGAGAACGCCGCCGCCTTCATGGCTGGCGTGGATCGGCACCTTAACCCGAGCGACGTCGAGGTCAACAACGTCGAGCGTTACAAGAAGCAACTGATCGACTACCTCGAGCGGTTCGTGAGCGACCTCGCGCGCCGCGGTGACACCATTTCCGATCTCATCCAGGCACTTGATAGCCATATAGAGAGCATGCTCTTCGCGGTTGCAGAGCGCCTGGCGCCAGACGCCGCACCCGACGCCGAGCAAGACGCTGAGCAAGACGCCGCCCGTCGCACGTGGGAATCTACTGACGCAGTCCTCGCCATCCGGCGGCAATGGAAGGACCGATGGACTGGCCTGCGTGGATGGTTTGTCAATTCCAACAATGACCCATCGACTGCCGACCTGCTCCGCCAGAAGGCTCGGTCAGCGATCCGTCAGCTTGCCATCGCGATCAAGGAGATTAATGATCGCCGCACCGGGCGCAGCGACCGCTCCACCGACCTGCGCACACTAGCAGCATGGTTTCTCTCATGCGATAGCGAGACAGACGCACATCGACTTGCGCGGGTGGCTTTCGGTTTGAACCCGGCCCGACACCTACCGCTGGACACGGCACAAGAGGAATATGTCCCGCCCAGCACCCCGTGGGCTGAGGGACCGGCGCTCCGGATCTGCCCCCGTCTGTATCAGTTGGGCGACGGCCCACAGCGCGGTCAGTTGCCAGGTGTCAAGGATCGTTCCGCCGATCGGCGGCGCATCCAGCAGTTGATGGAAGACGAGTCGAATCAGGTTGCGGAAGCGAGGCGCCGTTTTGCCACGGCGCTACCAATGCGGCTGTCTGAGCTTGGCGCCCTGAATACCAACGAATTCGCCCTCTTCCTCGCACTGCTAGGCGAGGCGCTCGACCACCAAATCGGCCCCGACGCTCCCACCGACATCCTGACCGGCGATGGATCACTGCTCGTGCGGCTTGAACCGCTAGGTGCGGACACTCACGCTGAGATTTCAACACCAAGCGGTACGCTCGCCGGCCGAGACCACCTAATCACCATAACACCTGCCTGGTCATGACCGAGGAAGACAACGTGTCTGGCGCCGACGCGCCCGCCCCCTCTGAAATCGCCGCGAAGCCACATGCCTATGAGCGCGAGGAAATGCGACTCGCCATGCGCGCTATCCTGATGACGCCGTTGATGTCCCCGGATCATGACGAATTCGGGCTGGTGCGACGGCACGCCAAGAGTTTGCAGGAGTTCTTGCGCCGCGAAACAGGCTGGGATCTGAGGGTGTCACCGAATGGCGCGAGACTGCGCAAGATACCCGCAGATTTCCAAGACGGGACTCGAGGGATTCCCGACTTTGACCGCCGGCGCTATGCGATTTTTTGCTTGGTCTGCGCGATTTTGAATGGGTCGCAAGCGCAGATCATGCTTCAACATCTAGGCGAGAAGCTGACCCTGGCAGCATCCGACGAAGCGCTTACCGCCCGCGGATTCGTCCTGAAACTAACCTCCCGTTCCGAGCGGCAGGACCTGGTCACGGTTCTCAGGACCCTGCTGACCCTAGGCGTACTCCAGCGTGTAGACGGCGACGAAGACAAATACGTCGCCGAGCAGTCCACCGAGGTGCTGTACGACATTAACCGTTGGCTGCTGAACGAAGTCATTACCGCGGTGCGCGGTCCGTCGACGGGCATTCGGGACGCCATTTCGACCGATGAGCGTGTGGAGTGGCTCGCGAAGGAAACAGTCTTCGACAACGAGGACGCGCGTCGCACGGCGATGCGCCATCACCTTTCACGGCGGTTGCTCGACGACCCGGTGATCTACTTTGCTGACCTTGACAAGGAAACCCACAGTTACCTCGCCACCCAACGCGGCCTGATGGCGGCCCGATTGTGCGATGCCATCGAGATGTCCGCCGAGCAACGCATGGAGGGCGTCGCACTCGTCGATGAACGCTGTCAGATGACAGATCTGAAAATGGGCGGTGACGGCACGATTGGCCATATCACCCTGCTTGTTGCCGAGTACCTTTCCCAGAAACACATTCGGGCAAGGCGCGACACGTACGAACTGGCTGCTTATTCGGCAATAACGGACATCGAAGACTTCGTACGGAGTTGCATCCCCACACACGGCTCACATTGGCGCAAGGAGGCGCGTGAGCCCGGCGCTGAACGATGGCTCGCCGAGGAAGCCCTCGAACGGCTTGAGAAACTGAAGTTGGTGGGGAAAGACGGGGAGCGAGTCTTCCCGCTTCCGGCCATTGCCAGATTCGCCCTTGGGACACCTAAAGTCAGCAAACCCGCCAGAACGCGAGCCTATCGATGAAAGATACCGACCACACTGATCCCCGGCACGACGATGAGATCCCTACGCCGACGATGTCCCGCTGGCAACCGATGCGAATCGGTCTCATTGACATTTACCTATACGACAATGAAGAGTTCGCTTTCTATGATGGCAAGCTGAACCTTCGCGGACGCAATGGTGCCGGCAAGTCGAAGGTCTTATCGCTGACCATGCCGTTCCTGTTCGATGGCTTTCTGATGCCCAGCCGGATGGAGCCTGACGCGGACCCCGGGAAAAAGATGCTGTGGAACCTGCTCCAAGGGAGCATCGACCGCCGCATTGGGTATGTCTGGATGGAATTCGGGAGGTTACGTGACGGCGATGAACCCGAGTACGTCACGTTGGGAGCCGGATTGTCTGCGGACAGTCGCCGGCCCAATGTGGACCATTGGTTCTTCATGATCGATGCCGGCGTCGCTGGGAGGGTCAACGATGACCTCTCCCTCATTGGCAACGGCAATCGTGCACTCACCAAAGACGGGCTGCGAGAGGTGCTGGCTTACCGGGGGCGCGTATTTGATACGACGCAAAGCTACCGCGACGCGGTCGATGAGCGTCTGTTCGGGGTGGGCACGACGCGGTACGACGCCTTGATGAATACGCTGATTCAGTTGCGCCAACCGCAACTGAGCAAACGCCCCGATGAGCAGTTGCTCTCCAATGCCCTCACCCAATCCCTTACGCCTCTACCAGCCAACCTCGTCAACGACGTATCTGAGGCACTGGTATTGCTTGATGAGCACCACGACGAACTTGAGAAATTCAATGAGCTGCGGAGGTCCGTGGCAAAGTTCGAGCGCCATTATCGTACCTACGCCGGCATGCAGACCCGGCGCAAAGGAAGACTCCTTCGTCAGGCCCATGTGGACTTCCAGACGGCAAGTTCTACCCGCCACGCCGCCACTGACCGGGTGAGCGCCGCGATCGCAGCCCAGGCCCGCGTGGAGATTGAACTCACCACCACCAATTCAGAGAAGGAACGACAGCAAACTCGCGTGAACGTCCTACGAGATGATCCAGCCAACAAGGATTCCTATCGGATGGCGATGGCTGCGGAGGATGCGGCAGAGCGCCGGAAGGCAAAGGACGAAGCCGCAACCGAACTCGACGAACGACGCCGCAAGCTAGACGCCTCCCACACGGTTGCAGGCGAGCGAAAAGACCATTTTGACAAGATGGGGCACCAGATTGCCGACATCCGGCACGACGTCACACGCATTGCGGGTCTTGCCGGCGTGAGCCGAGCGATTGCGAACAACCGACTCATCAGCAGTGAAGCGACGGATCTGGTGGGGGCCGATGACGCCGCGATCCTTGCTGCGAAGACCGCGCTCTTTGCCGAAACCGGCGTGCGGCGCAGCCAGATTTCGGAGATGCGCCGAATGCATGGCGTCGTGAACACCGCGCAGAACAAATTCGAGATGTTTCGAGATCTCCGCCACGACAAGGAGAGCGCGAAGAAAGCCGCGGAAGAGCGCCTCTCACAGGCCGACAATGAACTGGACGCTGCCTCGGACGACCTCCTCGATGCGTGGCAACGCCATTTTGTAGGGCTGCGTCGGATTAAGGTGGACGTTGATGGCAACATGGAAAGACTGGCGGAGTGGATTCAGCGGCTAGAGGAAAAGAATCCCTGCCTGACTGCGCTCTTGTCGGGACAGCAAGAAGCTGTCGAACAGATTGCCAAGGAAGAGGCGGAAATCAAGCTCAAGTGGCTGGCGAACGAACGCTTGGCTGCCGACTTGCAGGGCGAGCGAGAAAAGTTGGTCGCCGGCGTTGATATCCCTCCTCCCCCACAATACACCCGTGACTATGAGGCTCGCTCAGGCCGACCTGGCGCACCTTTCTGGAAGCTTGTTGATTTCAAGCCGAAGGTACGGCCGGAACAACGCGCCGGAATCGAGGCAGCGCTGGAGGGCTCAGGACTACTTGACGCGTGGGTCAGCCCTAACGGCGCGATCACGGACGCCGAAGGCAAGGTTTTGCCTCTGGACGCCAACTGGAGTCAACGGTCGTCGGTCGCACAATCGCCATTGAAGACCCTTCTCGCACCGAGCATCCCGCCGGAATGCGACGTGCCGACGGCCGTCGTCGAGCGGTTACTCGCCGGAATCGCCTGTTCAGACAACGATCCCGGTGGTGAGGCGTGGCTCTCGCCCAGCGGGCGGTACCGCCTTGCGTCGCTGGCGGGCGCATGGACGAAACCCGCGCCTGCCTATATCGGCACGGCGGCAAGAGCCCAGGCACGGGCAGCGCGTCTTTCCCTCATCGATGAGGCTGAAAAGGAGCTTGGTGCCGAACGAACTTCGCTGCGCGAACAGATCAATACGGCTGTCCAGGAACAGGAGCAAGTCAGGAAAGAGCTCGAGGACATCCCCAGCGATGTCGGGCTACGCCGCGCACATCTGGCGGTGAAGAGCGCCACGGAGAGCCTGAACAGCGCAAAGGCGGAGTTTTCACGTGCAGATACCGACTGCCAAGAAGCCGAACGTAGGTTGCAGCAAGCCGTTAATAGGCGGCTGGAAGCCGCGACGGACATGGGCCTCCCCGTCGAGCCGTCGGGTCTCACGGCCGTCGAGGATTCCTTGACCGAGTTGGATCCGAAATTCCATGGGCTTGACCACCTAGTGTACGGGATCCGACAGGCGTGGCGGGATTATGAAACTGCCTCACGCCATGAAGACGATTGTCGCCAGGAATTCGCCAAACAGGAGGCGATCCTCGCGCAATGCCAGATTGACGACACACGCGCGGAAGCCCAACTTGCGGTTCTGCGGGAAACGATAGGCATGCGTGTTGATCAATACGAAGAGTTGATTACCGCGGCGAGGCATGCTCTCAGCATTGCTACTGACGCCTATAACGCGGCAAATGCCAAACAAGTTGCGGCGGCAAAAGAGGAAGGTGCTGCGAACGAGGCGCTCACATCCGCTGAGACCCAGGTGAAGGAGGCGGCAGACAATCGGTTTCGGGCCATCGATGCATTCAAGCAAGTTGCGGAGGCCGGTCTGATTCCTGCAGCGCTCCCTGCCATCGACATTCCCGATCTCACGCGGCCATGGGCGGTCGATGCAGCCTTGGGCCTCGCGCGCAAGGCCGAGCAGGAATTGAGCAACCTCGAAGACACCGACGAGGCGTGGAGGCGTTCACAAAGCGTCATCAATACCGAGTTTCGCGAATTGGATCATGCGCTCAATGCACTCGGTCATGAGGCCCACGGCACCCAGTCTGATTCAGGCATTTCGGTAAGGATTGTCTTCCAAGGGAAGGAGGAACAGCCGCACGCTCTGCTTATCCTTCTGGATGAGGAGATTGTGAGGCGCGAAAACCTGCTGAGTGTGCGCGAGCAAGAGATCCTTGAGCAGCATCTCAAGCAGGACATCGCCATCGAGATTCATCGGCTGCTTAGGACCGCCGAAAAGCAGGTGCATGAGATCAACAGGGAACTGGACAAGTATCCGACCGCGACGGGAGTCAAGTTCAAGCTTCAGTGGGAGCCGACCAAGGACAACGCCGGCTCAACGGCGAACTTCGAGCGCCTGCGTACAATCCTCCTCCAAAAAAGCGCAGAACTCCTAACAGAAGACGAGCGCAAGGAGATCGGGGATTGGTTCCTCCAGCGCATCAAAGCGGAGAACGAGAACCCGGACTCCTATGGCCAAAAATCGGCAGACCGGCTCGCAAGAGCACTGGACTATCGTCTCTGGCACCGCTTCCGCGTTCAGCGCTCTCAAAACGGCGGATGGAAGTCGATTTCCGACCCGGCATCCAGTGGAGAACGGGCACTGGGCCTGACTGTGCCGATGATTGCGGCCGTGGCCAATTTCTACAACCAGAGCGCGGGCCAACTCGCCCCGCGATTGATCTTGCTGGATGAGGCGTTCGCCGGCATTGACGACCACGCGCGTGGGGACTGCGCCAAGCTGATCCAGATGTTCGATCTGGATTTCATGATCACCAGCGAACGTGAATGGGCATGCTATCCAGCGTTCCCAGGCGTATCGATCTGCGAACTGCAACGGGCGCCCGGCGTGGATGCGGTCTTTGTCTCGCGTTGGAAGTGGGATGGAAAACAACGGCGACAGGTTACCGGGCGTAGCAATCCCACGACGTTGCAATGACTGATGCGCCCTCTCCTCGCCTTCACAACCTTCTCGGTGGCGATGACCGGGCGTCGCTACGGGCGCGCCTGCGCAGGGTCTTCGAGCGCGAGCGCCCCGAAGCACCCATTGCAGGCGTAGTCAATCTGAGGGGACTCCCCCCTGCCCATATGGAGACGCTCCGCCTGATTCTCGGGCGCCCGTACCGGCATGCCGACTCCATTTCCTTTTGCCTCGAGGACGTCGACTGGGCATTACACCGAGCCGGGCTCGCGCCAAGCCTGCGGATTGCGCTCGAAATGTTGGATGGGCCAATCGTCAACAAGGAAAAGGCCCGCACCGACGAAAGGCTCGCGTGGGAGGGTGTGGCCGACAGTTGCCAGGACCCGCCCCTGCAAAGATTTTTGGAATCCAGCCTGGGGCGCGGACTGATCAAGCGCTTGTCAACGCGAAGCCCGGAACGTGCGCGAATCCTCTGTCGCCATGCGGCCGAGGTCCTCCAGAGGCTACCCCTGAAGGGCGTGCCACTTGCCCAGTTGGCGGCCGAGACCCACGGTGATGCCCACGCACTGGATCGCAACAGGCCAATCGCGTCCCTGGTCCTCGCCGTGTTACGCCAGTCGTCCACAACACCCGACGACGAAAATGACGACACGACCCGCACCGCCGACGAGGTGGCGGAGGAGCGCGCGCGCGATACCTGGGCCCGCGCCGGCGTACTGGTCAACGAGCTGGCCCGGCCCGCGCTATGCCTGAACCTCCCGATGCGTCCCTCCGACAGGAGCAGATTCATGCGTGGCGAGCCCGGCTATCTGACCCTACGCCAGCTAGTGCGTAATCCCGAAACATGGGAAGTCGCGGGGATCGCCGTTTTCGTTTGCGAGAACCCAGAGGTCGTTACCATCGCGGCCAACGCCCTTGGTGCATCGTGTGCCCCGCTCGTCTGCACCGATGGCATGCCGGCTGCGGCGCAGCGGCATCTTCTCACCAGCCTCAAGCGTAGCGGCGCCGACTTGCACTACCACGGCGACTACGATTGGGAAGGCATTCGTATAGGTAACCACGTCATGCGGGCGTATGGCACGAACGCCTGGAGATTTGGTGCCGCAGAATACGAGCGCGTGGTTGCTGCGACCCGCGACAAGGACTTCCCCGCCACCGGCGAACCTGTCCTAGCAACCTGGGAGCCGGAATTGACCACGATGATGAAGCTCCGTAGTCAGTCTGCGCCGAAGAGCGTGTCGTGGAGGATCTATTGGGCGACCTGGCGGCGGGATTCCGCACCTAGGCGGAAAAAGGAGTTGGTATATCTTAACGTGCCGCCTTAGACACTTCTAAATGGAGGAGGCTTGCTTGTAGCGGCGCCGTCGGCATACTTGTCGTGCTCGATTGTGCATCCGGTAGATCTAGTGGCAACAAGAACGAAATTCGGGAACACGTGGTGGGGCGAACGCTGGCTAAACGCCCTGCAGCATATTGACCACGAGAACCGGTTGCCGCGCGGCCGCGCCTACGTGCGAAACGGCGCCGTGACCTCCATGGAGGTGTCCGGTAGTTCGGTCACCGCACGCGTCCAAGGCTCGCGCGTCGAACCATACAAAGTCAAAATCGACATCCCGCCCTTTCAGCGCGCGGATCGGGACAGCCTTTTTAAGGCCATTGCCGGCAACCCGGCGCTCATCGGGCGGTTGCTTAATCGTGAAACTGGACCCGGCGGTACTCGGGCTCAGCCAAAAGGAAGGCATCAATGTCTTCCCAACCGGGTGGCGCGATCTTCGGATGACCTGCTCGTGCCCGGATTGGGCGGTCCCCTGCAAACACCTGGCGGCCGTTATCTACGTCCTGAGCGCCGAGATTGACCGAGACCCTTTCTTGGTGTTCAGCCTTCGCGGGCTGGATCTGGTCAGTGCGCTCGATGATTGCCGGCTCAGCATCCAGAACGAGGTGAACCGGCCAGTGCCCACGCTGTCCGATCTGCTACCTATGGCGGCGCCAGTACGTCGAGGGGAAAAGCGGGAGGAGCAGGCGCAAGTCACCGAATTCAAACCGATCGATTGTTCTTCGATCCCTGACCTGCTCGAACCGCTGAGTCGGTTGCTGCCCGAGCATCCAAGTTTCTCTTTTCCAAGGGGGATTTCCGGGAAGCGGTCCGCAGCCGTCTCGCTAGGGTCGCCAAGACTGCCGCTAAGAACCTGGCCGGCGAGAGGGATGAGGACGATTACTCGCCGATTCTCCCCTACGACAAGCCACATATCCGCCAAGGCCTGGTGTGGCCATCGACACTTGGTGCAGCGATGAGCGGAGTGACTCGGGCCACCGCGCCGTCGGATTTCCTGGGTGCATTAGCACGTATTGAGGCAAGCGACCTACCCGACTACCAGCCGGAGGTGGCGGCCTTTTATCAACTCCGGCTGGTGACCTTGCACCTGCTTAGCAAGGGAGCGGTCACACCCCAGATCTATGCCCACACCAATAACGTCGCAGGGGTGCGATGGTTGCCCGCGATCGCGGACGAGCAGGTGAAAGGTGTAGTTCACGCCGTGGCACTGCCACCGCGCCTACTTACCGTCGATGGCCAGTCACGCCCACGGAAGACGGTGGAGCGGTATGCAGGAGCCCTGCACCTATGCTCCGTATGGCTCACGCACTATGTCCGCACATGGGCTGGCTCGCCTAACGGCGACATGATCCTTGGGCTGTTCTTCACTGACAACTACGCCCACTTCGACCGGCCCGGCGAGGGCGCTATCCCGGGCGCCATTCAAACCTCCCTCTCCGCCTTCCATCTCGCCGAGCGGCGATTCTCGCCCGTCCTGCGGGTGGACGATATCGGGGCGGGCTTCACGGTCGACATTGACGTCCAGGACAGAGAGCACCCGACCCGGGAACCAACAGCCTTGGCAACCGTCATCGCAGACAATCAATGGGGCAAGCACCGCTATGCGGTTCTGCAGACAATCTCTGTGCTCGACCAGCACTGCCCTCCCATCAACGACTACGTACAAAGGGAGGCCAGGACGCCGATCGCCGTGTCCTCGGCGCAGTTGCCGTCATGGCTGAATGACACGCTGCCCGTGCTGCGGCTGATGGGGATTCGCTCGCTTTTGCCGAAGGGAATGGAAGCGCTGTTGCGGCCGAAGCTCTCCATGCGAATTGCCGGGCAACCGCCGAGTACCGTCAGTTGGTTCCGGGCTGACGACCTGTTCTCGTTTGACTGGCAGATCGCAATCGGCGATCACATTCTCGGCAAGCGTGAGTTCGAGCAGCTCGTGCAAGGCGCGAGTGGTGTCTTGCGGATCAAGGACGAATACGTTTATCTGGATCCCAAGGAACTCGCCAGCCTAAGCGCTGCCCTCGCTGCGCCCCCGAAGGTGACAGCTCCGGAACTTTTACGCATCGCCATCGCCGGAGAGCTTGATGGCGCGGCAATCGCGCGAGACAAGAACGCCGAAGCGATCCTCCGAAAATTGCAGGATATCGAGCCATGCTCGTTGCCTGACGGGCTGGAAGCACAACTGCGCCCCTACCAGGAGCGCGGGTTCAATTGGCTCTTTCGCAATGCTTGCATCGGCTTCGGGAGCGTCATTGCGGATGACATGGGACTGGGCAAGACCCTCCAGGTCATTGCCGCGATTCTCGCGCTCAAGCAGGTTGGCGCGCTCGATGCGGCCAAGGC
>NZ_JALHRY010000026.1:0-37614 GCF_023952485.1 Cupriavidus mimosae
GAACTGCGGGATCGGAAATTCCCACCGAGGAAGCACGTCAGCCTTCCGGTGGTCGGCCCCACCCGCCGGATCACTAATCGGTATCGCGCAAATCGTGGATGTGGCGAATCCACGTGCCTCTTCTCTCATGGCATGGGTGGACGAAAATATCAACGTGTTCACGTTGCGCTTTGGCCGTCCCGGCGGCAACGGCCTTCTGCTGGGTTGTATAGTGGCTAATCGCGTCGCGTTGGCCTTCAACGTATAGCGCCCAGCCGGCAATTTCGTGGAATACGTGAATATCACGTGTGGACATGATCTCGCCCTCCTGCGCTTTTTCTTCAGTTGTAGACCGATGGACGAACAGTGCCTGTGCTGCGGCGACTAACAATGAGTGCATCCGCACATAGGAATAGGCTCCTGAGTTCGGACAGCGCGCGCGCATGAGTGATTGTGGATTCATACACCCAGCGCCATGGCGGAGACCGATCTGGCGGGACGTGTCCTCGGTCGCATACTGCCTAATGGACACATAGATTCGAGGCAACGCATCACATAAACTTCACTTGATTGGTTTCCATCATTCGACTATATTCGAATGATGGAAACCAATCACGCCCTTGAATCGCTTGCCGCGCTCGCGCATCCGATACGCCTGTCTGTCTTCCGGATGCTCGTGCAAGCCGGGCCCGCCGGGCTGCCGGCTGGCCGGATTGCCGAACTGATGGAAATGCCGGCGTCATCGTTGTCGTTCCACCTGAAGGAACTGCACCGCGCTGGCTTGCTGTCCAGCCAGCAGGCCGGCCGCTCGATCATCTACATGGCTCATTTCGAAACCATGAACGCCTTGCTGGGTTACCTCACGGAGAACTGCTGCAGCGGCAATCCGTGCTCCCCTGTGTCCACCTGTTCCGTCGAGTCCCGATCATGAAACGCTTCCACGTACATGTCAGCGTCGCAGACCTGTCTGCGAGCATTCGCTACTATTCAGCGCTCTTCGCGGCCGAACCGTCGGTGGTGAAGGACGACTACGCGAAATGGATGCTTGAAGACCCCCGTGTGAATTTTGCCATCTCGGCGCGCGGCGCAGAAACCGGGGTTGACCACCTGGGCTTCCAGACTGACGACGCCGCAGAACTCGCGGAGCTGAAGCAGCGGGCCCAAGCCGCGGACATGGCGATGCAAGACGAAGGCGAAACCACGTGCTGCTATGCGCGTAGCGACAAGTACTGGCTGACGGACCCGCAGGGCATCGCGTGGGAGCACTTCCACACCCTCGGCGATGTGCCCGTGTACGCAGAATCCCGAAAGCCCGATGCGGACGGTCAGGAATCGGCCTGTTGCGCGCCGCGTGCTCCGAAGGGGAAGCCGATCGGCATCGCCGTCAATGCCACGCCGTCTTGCTGCTGAGGGCGCGTCATGAGCGAAAAAACCTACCACGTCCTCTTCATCTGCACTGGCAATTCGGCCCGCTCGATTCTGTCAGAAGGTCTGATGAATCATTTGGGCCAGGGGCGCTTTTGCGCCTACTCGGCTGGTAGTCACCCCACGGGTGTCGTCAATCCCCTCGCACTGGCAGCGCTGGCGCGCCACGGCATGGAGACCAACGGGTTTCGCAGCAAGAGCTGGGATGAGTTCTCCCGAGACGGCGCACCAACACTCGATTTCGTCTTCACGGTCTGCGACAAGGCCGCGGGAGAAGTCTGCCCGATCTGGCCTGGCCAGCCCATGACAGCACATTGGGGCGTCCCCGACCCGGCCGCCTGCGAGGGCACCGACGCCCAGAAGCAGCAGGCCATCAACGACGCAGTCATTTCGCTCAAGCGTCGTATTGAACTGTTCCTGTCCCTGCCCCTGCCGAAGCTTGACGCCATCGCGCTTCAGAAGGCCATCCGGGACATCGGCACGCGCTGAAGCGCTCCCAATAGAACTAGTTTTTGCCCCCATGACGACCAACGTACTGATCCTCTGTACCCACAACTCCGCCCGTAGCGTTCTGAGCGAAGGCATGCTCAATCACCTGGCCAGGCAGTTCGGTCGGGATGTGCGTGCCTACAGCGCCGGAAGCTCCCCGAGCGGACGTATCAACCCGTTCGCGATCGAGGTGCTGGCAAACGCCGGCGTCGAGGTCGGCGATTTCCGCAGCAAGAGCTGGGATGAATTCGTCAACCCCGATGCGCCGCAGATGCGCGTTGTCATCACGGTGTGCGACAGCGCGGCCGAGGAAGAATGTCCGTACTGGCCGGGTAGCCCGGTGAAGGTGCACTGGGGCTACCCTGACCCGTCCAATGCGGAAGGCGGCGATGAGAAGAAGCGCCAGGCATTCGAGCTGACCCGGCAGGCGATCGCCTACCGGATGCTGCAACTGCTGCTGCTCCCGATCGAGGACATGAGCAACGCCGAGTTGCAGGGGACGCTGCAGCGTCTGGCGGGGAACTGAACATGAGTAGCCAAAACGTAGCAGCCACCAGCCAGCCCGCTGCCAAACCTGCCATCAGCTTTTTCGAGCGCTATCTGACCGTCTGGGTCGCGCTGTGCATTGTCGCTGGTATCGCACTGGGGCAAATGCTGCCGGATGTCTTCCAGGCGATCGGACGGATGGAATACGCACAGGTCAATCTGCCAGTGGGCATCCTGATCTGGGTGATGATCATCCCCATGCTGATCAAGATTGACTTTGGCGCACTGGGCCAGGTGAAATCGCACTGGCGAGGCATCGGCGTGACGCTGTTCATCAACTGGGCGGTCAAGCCGTTCTCCATGGCGCTGCTCGGTTGGATCTTTGTGCGCCACCTTTTCGCGCCGCTGTTGCCTGCCGACCAGCTGGACAGCTATGTGGCCGGCCTCATACTTCTGGCCGCCGCGCCATGCACGGCCATGGTCTTTGTCTGGAGCCAGCTTTGCAAGGGCGATCCGTACTTCACGCTGTCCCAGGTCGCCCTGAACGACGCCATCATGGTCGTTGCCTTCGCGCCGGTGGTGGCGCTGCTGCTGGGCCTGTCGTCGATCACTGTCCCTTGGCACACCCTGCTCACGTCGGTGGCCCTGTACATCGTCGTGCCGGTCATCATCTCGCAACTGCTGCGCAAGATGTTGCTGGGCCACGGCGTTGCCTACTTCCAGCGTGTCGTGCAGCGACTGGGGCCCTACTCCATCACCGCGCTGCTTCTTACGCTGATTCTCTTGTTTGCATTCCAGGACAAGGCCATTATCGACCAGCCGCTGGTGATCGCGCTGCTCGCGGTGCCGATCCTGATCCAGGTCTTCTTCAACTCGGGGCTGGCCTACCTGCTGAACCGCAAGTTTGGCGTGGCCCATTGCGTGGCGGGTCCGTCCAGCCTGATCGGCGCCAGCAATTTCTTCGAACTCGCGGTCGCCACCGCGATCAGCCTCTTTGGCTTCCAGTCGGGAGCGGCGCTGGCCACGGTCGTAGGGGTGCTCATCGAGGTGCCGGTCATGCTGCTGGTCGTCAGCATCGTCAACCGGTCCCAGCACTGGTATGAGGCGAAGGCACATTAAGGAGTTGGCATGTCGGTAACGATCTATCACAACCCTGCGTGCGGTACGTCACGCAATGCGCTGGCCATGATTCGCAATGCGGGCGTCGAGCCGAATGTCATCGAATATCTGAATACGCCGCCGGACCGGCAGACGCTGCAGCAGATGATCCGGCTTGCCGGCCTCACGGTGCGCCAGGCCATCCGCGAGAAAGGCACGCCCTACGCCGAACTGGGCCTGTCCGATCCGGCGCTGACGGATGACCAGTTGCTCGATGCGATGCTTGCCCAGCCGATCCTGATCAACCGGCCCTTTGTTATCACCGAGCTGGGCGTGCGGCTGTGCCGGCCCTCGGAAGTCGTACTCGACATCCTGCCCTCGCCACAACAAGCCGCATTCACCAAGGAAGATGGCGAGGTCGTGATCGACGAGCAAGGACGGAGGGTGCCATGACAAGTGATCTGCCCAACATCCTCCCGGCTGTGCTCGACACCCCGGACCTGCACAAACTGGAGCCGGCACACGTCAATGCCCACCCACCGCGCATCCTGTTGCTCTACGGCTCACTGCGCGAGACCTCGTACAGTCGCCTGCTCGTTAAGGAAGCCGAACGGATCCTGCAGCACTTCGGTGCGCAGACTCGCGTGTTTGACCCGCATGGCCTGCCGATCTGCGACAGCGTCCCTGCCGACCATCCCAAGGTGGCCGAACTGCGCAAGCTCTCGGAGTGGTCCGAAGGCCAGGTGTGGTGCAGTCCCGAGCGGCATGGCACGCTGACCGCGATCTTCAAGAACCAGATCGACTGGCTGCCACTGGAGATGGGCGGGATTCGCCCGACCCAGGGACGCACGCTTGCTGTGATGCAGGTTTGCGGTGGCTCGCAATCTTTCAATGCCGTCAATGCTCTGCGCGTGCTGGGGCGCTGGATGCGCATGGTGACGATCCCCAACCAGTCGTCGGTCGCCAAGGCGTACCAGGAGTTCGACGCGAACGGCCGCATGAGGTCATCCTCCTACTATGACCGCGTGGTCGACGTCATGGAGGAGCTATACAAGTTCACGCTGCTCGTGCGCGATCGCAGCGACTACCTGACAGACCGCTACAGCGAGCGCAAGGAGGCGGCGCCGGCGACTGCCACGACGCTCGTTGCGGCCGCGATGAGTCAGGAGCAGGAGGCTCAGGTCAGCGATACCGACAGCGGCGAAGTCGAGTAACAAGCCAAGGAATGGCTATGGAGCCGAGCACCGGCGTGATTGCGAGGCTGGGAATCGCCCAGACACTCGCGTGGGGATCCACCTACTACCTGCCGGCCATGCTGGCGACGCCAATGGCGACGGATCTCGGCGTCTCCACCTCGACGGTGTTTGCAGCATTTGGCGCCGCGCTTATCGTGTCGGCAGTAATTGGATCGTATGCAGGCAGAATGATCGATCGGTCGGGCGGCCGCTCTGTGCTGGTTGCCACCAGCATTGTGTTTGCGCTCGGCCTGACTGGGCTCGGCTTCGCACAGGGCGCAATGGGCCTTTTTGTTGCCTGGCTGGTCCTGGGTGTGGGGATGGGCGCAGGGCTATATGAAGCCGCATTCGCCACGCTTGTGGTCCTATACGGCAACCGCTCTCGGGGCGCCATCACCGGTATTACGCTGATTGCAGGCCTTGCCAGTACGGTCGGTTGGCCCTTGTCGACCTTCATGGAAGCCCACATCGGATGGCGCGGGGCATGTCTTGCGTGGGCGGGATTACACCTGACACTCGGCTTGTTGCTGAATGCCAGCACGCCGCAGAGACTTGTCTCCGAAGATGCGAAGCAAGATAAGGTTGTGCCGGCGAAGCGCGATCCTTCAAGCGTGGCAGAGCGCGACAAGCAGCGGTTCGCTTCGTATGCGTTGGCTTTCGTGTTCGCGGCGACCTGGTTCATCAGCACCGCGATGGCTGCACACTTGCCACGCCTCCTGCAGGCCGGGGGCGCGACTGTGGCAACGGCCGTGATGGTCGGTGCCTTGATCGGTCCTGCGCAGGTCGGGGCAAGAATCCTTGAGTTCGGGCTTCTGAGAAAGATCCATCCCTTGCTCTCCGCGCGCATAGCGGCAGCATTACACCCTATCGGTGCGTTGGCCTTTGGACTCGTAGGCGCACCCGCGGCCGCATTGTTCGGCGTATTGCATGGCGCTGGCAACGGTATCCTGACCATCGCTAAAGGAACACTGCCTTTGGTCATCTTCGGACCCAGCGGCTACGGGCACCGCCAAGGTGTATTGATGGTCCCCGCGCGCGTCGCCCAGGCATTGGCGCCATGGCTGTTCGGCATTTGCCTTGATGCGTTCGACGCCAAGGCACTTTGGCTGTCGTCGGCACTCGGTGTAGGAGCCATCGTCGTTCTCATGGCAATTCAGCAAGTGGAGCAGTCCGTCGCCAAAGTGGTTTGAACTTGGCAGGACTGCTCGGCGCGACGACTGAACGGGAAAGCCTCGCAGGGCTTCGCACCGGCCAGAGCGGACGCCCACTCTCCCAAATGCAAGCGCGCCGCTGTTTGCGTCGGCGGGCGAGCCTGCGCGGGTGATGGAAGCGATTACTGAAGATTTGCAAAAACCAAATAAGCACCGAGTGTCGCATAGGACGCAAGTCGCGATCACGGCATCCGCCATGGCGCTAAAGTTCTCGATGCGCTTGTCCCGCCCGCGGGCGCCCAAGGTCACTGTGATTACTGTTGATTGAGGCATCAGCGTGCTCGTCCGATGCGGCCACCAAATGGAACGAGGCTTCCGCCTGAGGACAGGGTGTCGGCTCGCATTGGATCGCGATATGGGTGATGTCGAATCGCTCGGCAAGGAGCTCGCGTACGGTAGGTAGAATCTTGCGTTCCACATCAGTTTCGGGTGGAATCACCAGGTGGACGGTTAGACTGATTTTCCCGCTCGATAGCGCCCAGATATGCAGATCGTGAAGGCTGTGCACCCCTTGAACTGAAAGCAGCACTTGTTTTACTTCATCGAGTTCGATATCTTCCGGAACCCCTTCCAATAGAATGTTGAGACTCGATTTCAAGAGCACCCAGGTCCTTGGCAGCACCCAGAGTCCGATGAGCACTGCGACCGCCGAATCGACCCATCCCCATCCGGTCAGCCAAATAATCAGAGCGCCGGCAATGACGCCGAGGGAACCAAGCAAGTCGCTCCAAACCTCAAGGTAGGCGCCCTTGATATTCAGACTCTGCTCCTTTCCGGCAGAAAGCATGCGCATACTGATTAGATTGATCACGAGACCTACCGTGGCAATCGCAAGCATCCCCAAAGATTGCACTTCCGGAGGATCGCTCAGGCGGCGATACGCTTCATACAAAATGTACAGTGCTACGCCAAGCAGCATGACGGCGTTAAATGCTGCAGCCAGAATTTCGAAGCGATAGTATCCAAAGGTCCTTCGCGCATCCGCCGGACGCTTGGCGATCTGAATCGCAGCCAGCCCGATTGCGAGCGCCGCTGCATCAGTGAACATGTGGGCAGCGTCTGAAATGAGTGCCAGGCTCTGGGTCAGTACGCCCCCGATGAGTTCCGTCAATAGAAACGCCGACGTCAGACCGAGCGCCACCTTTAAGGCGCGCTCGTTGCGCGTCGCGTGACTATGATTGTGCCCCGTGCCCATCCTGCACTCCTCTGCGCGTTCACCGGTTGTTTTCAAAATCACGGACCCGGCATACTGCATAATCACCTGCCGTCTTTGCGCGAGCCACTCGCAGGGCGAGGGTATTCCGAGGTCGGATCTTGGCCGGGTTGCCACTAGCGATAATGATCCATCGAAAAGCAGATTCCCTTTCAACAGGACGCAAGAACCGCACCTACCTTGTGGGCGCTGCGGTAGGCCATTCGTGGACAGAATCGGCGGCCCCGACTAGACCAGCACCGGTAAGTTTTCCCATTCTTGCTTACGGGCGATCCAGTTGCCAAGGGGCGGAGCGCAGGGCAGGCTGCCTCCTGCAGAGCGGCGTGCGCCGTCATTTTCTGACACACACGTAATGAAGTCGTCACAAGCGACGGGGCGGTTTTCGGGTAAACTTGCGTCGTCTCCAAGCCCGCTCCCCCGATGCGCCGGTTGTTCCTGATCTTCCTCATGCTTGTCTTGCCGTTCCAGTTTGCCTGGGCCGGTGCGGCAGCGTATTGCCAGCATGAGGCAACGGTGCCGGGCATCTGGCACTTCGGGCACCACGAGCATCAGCACCAGGGCCAGTCGGACCTTGAACAGGTCGAAAAGCAGAACAAAACGGGTATACATAGTGACTGTGGCGTCTGCCACATGGCATCCGTGCCGTTCGCCTGGGCCGCCAATCCTGGCCTGGAATCCCTGCAGCGTGTCGAAATGGCGCCAGTCGTCGTGCAGGCGCATTTCACCTCGCACAACGCCAGGGCGCCGGACCGCCCCCAATGGCCCCGTCTCGCCTGACCGGCGAGACGATCTCTTCCTGACGATCCTCGTCTCGCCGAATTCCCCTGGTACTTTCCGTGGTGCAATTCGATGCGAAGACTTTTCCTGCAGCTCGGGCTGGCGGCATGCGCGCTCAGCCCTACTCTTACCCTCGGCCAGGCCCTGCCTGCCACCACCGGTGCCGTTGCAGCGCAGCGCGATGACGCTGGGCCGCTGACGCTCGAGACCGCCCTCGCCCTGGCGGCAGCTGGCAACTTCTCACTGTCCGCGGCGGCCAAGGAGGTCGACGCAAACGAAGGCGCGATCATGCAGTCGCGGGTGATTCCCAACCCGGAAATCGCCGCGGTCATGGAAGACACGCGCAAGGCGACGCGCACCACGACCGGACAGGTCAACATTCCGCTAGAACTCGGCGGCAAGCGCTCGGCCCGAATTGCGGCCGCCGAACGCGGGCGGGACGTCGCCCAGGCGCAGTTGAGCAGTCTCCGCGCCGACCTGCGCGCATCGGTCATCGCGGCCTTCTTCGGTGTCCTGATTGCGCAGGAGCGGGTCAAGCTCGCGACCGGCTCGGCGGACATCGCCGCCAAGGGTGCCCAGGCCGCTGCCCGGCGTGTGGCCGCGGGCAAGATCTCGCCAGTCGATGAGACCAAGGCGCGTGTCGAACAGGCCAACGCCGAACTGGAAGTCGCCGAGGCCACCGCGGAACTGCAGACGGCACGGCAGGCGCTTGCCACCTTGTGGGGGAACGCCAGCCCGCAATTCACGGAGGCGGTCGGTGACCTCGATGCCCTGCCGACGCGACCGGCGCCGGACTTGCTGCGCGCGGAACTCGAAAGGTCGCCGGCCCTGCTGGCAAACCGGCTGGAACTGGACCGACGACAGGCACTGGTCGGGGTCGAGCGCAGCCGCCAATACCCGGACCTGACGCTCAGTGTCGGCGCCAAGCGTGACAACGAAGCCAACCGGAACATGGCCGTACTTGGCGTCGCCATCCCGTTGCCGCTGTTTGACCGGAACCAGGGCAATCTCTACGAGGCCATCCGCCGCGCCGACAAGGCGCAGGACGAGTACCTTGCCAGCCAGATCCGCCTGAACAACGCCCTGCAACAGGCTTCAAACCAGCTGTCGGTGTCACGGGCTTCCGCCCAGGCGCTGAAGACGACCGTGTTGCCCGGGGCCCAGCAGGCGTACGACGCGGCCACCAAGGGATTCGAAGCCGGCAAGTTCAACTTCCTGGACGTACTGGACGCCCAACGCACCCTGTTCCAGGCCCGCATCCGTTATCTCGGCGTACTGGCCCGCACCTACGAGGCCGCCACGAACATTGACCGCATCCTCGGTCGCTAAAGGGACTACCGCAGCATGTCAATTACTACCAAGCAAAAGTCCATCATCGCGGCAATCGTCGTCATTGGTGCGCTGGCAACCGGAGGCGTACTGTTGACGAGCGGCCAGTCCGGCAGTGGCGCGGACGAACATGGGCACAGCCATGGCGACCATGCGGAGGCCAAGGGCCACGCGGACGCGGAACACCACGACGGCGGCAAGGAGGCAGGACACGACCACGCCGAGGGCCATGCCGACGAAGAGCATCATGAAGCCGGCCCGAAGGGGCCTCACGGCGGCCAGTTGCAGACCGAGAAGGACCTGACCATTGAAACCCTCCTCGCCGAAGATGGCGACGACGCTCGCCTCCGGCTGTGGGGCACGCGCAAGGACAAGGCTATCGCTGCAAAAGACCTTGCGGCGACGGGCACACTCAAGCGTCCCACGGGCGAGACCGAAGCGTTGGCGTTCGTCGCCAAGGACGGCTATCTGGAAAGTACCACCGCCATCGGCGAGCCCCATGTCTTCCAGGCCGATATCGTGGTACGCGCCGCTGGTGCTCAGCTGACCGTCGCACTCAACAAGGACGAGGATGTCGTTCGCCTGAGCGAGAGCCAGCTCAAGTCATCGAACGTCGCGATCCAGGCAGCCGGCCCGGCGCAGATTGCCTCGACCCTGCAGTTCCCGGGCGAGATCCGCTTCAACGAGGACCGCACCGCCCACGTGGTGCCGCGCCTGGCGGGCGTGGCCGAGGCCGTGCCGGCATCCCTGGGCCAGACCGTGAAGAAGGGCGAAGTGCTGGCCGTGATCGCGAGCACGCAGCTCTCCGAGCAGCGCAGCGAACTGCTCGCGGCCCAGCAGCGTCTTGCACTGGCCAAGACCACCTACCAGCGTGAGAAGAAGCTCTGGGAAGAGCGGATTTCCGCCGAGCAGGACTACCTGCAGGCCAGGACCGCGCTGCAGGAAGCGGAGATCGCGGTGCGTAACGCCGGCCAGAAGCTGAGTGCCATCGGCGCTTCGGCTGCGTCCAAGGGCCTGAACCGGTTCGAGCTGCGCGCGCCGTTCGACGGCGTGATCGTGGAAAAGCATCTGGCGTTGGGCGAGGCCGTGAAGGAAGACGCCAATGTTTTCACCATCTCGGACCTGAGCACGGTGTGGGCCGAGTTTGTCATCTCCCCCAAGGACCTTGGCAATGTCCGCGTTGGCGAACAGGTGACGATCTCTTCGACGGCCTTCGAGGAGAAGGCGCAAGGCAAGGTTTCCTATGTCGGCGCCTTGCTGGGCGAGCAGACCCGCACGGCGCGCGCGCGCGTGACCCTGAACAATCCCAAGATGGGCTGGCGTCCCGGCCTGTTCGTAACCGTTTCGCTGACGGCTGGCGTCGCCGAAGCACCGGTGACCGTGACTACGGAAGCGATCCAGACGGTGCGCGATGAGCCCGTCGTGTTCGTGGCGGTGCCGGGCGGATTCTTGCCGCAACCGGTCAAGCTCGGGCACTCGGACGGCAAACGGACCGAGATCCGAGAGGGCATGCGCGCCGGCATGAAGTACGCCGCGACCAACTCGTTCCTGCTCAAGGCCGAACTCGGCAAGGCGGGCGCGGAACACGCGCACTGATACCGGAGACCAGCATGTTCGAACGTATCATTCGCTTTGCCATTGAGCAGCGCTGGCTGGTGCTGCTGGTCGTGCTCGGCATGGCCGCGCTGGGCGTGTACAACTACACCCGCCTGCCGATCGATGCCGTACCCGATATCACCAACGTCCAGGTACAGGTCAACACGGCCGCGCCCGGTTATTCGCCGCTCGAGGCGGAGCAGCGCATCACCTTCCCGATCGAGACCGCGATGGCGGGCTTGCCCGGGCTGGAACAGACCCGCTCGCTGTCGCGCTATGGCCTGTCCCAGGTCACCGTCATCTTCAAGGATGGCACCGATATCTACTTTGCGCGGCAGCTGGTCAACCAGCGCATCCAGGAAGCGCGCGAATCCCTGCCGGTCGGCCTGACACCGACGATGGGCCCGATTTCCACCGGCCTCGGCGAGATCTACATGTGGACGGTCGAAGCCACCGAGGGCGCAAAAAAACCGGATGGCAAGCCCTATACGCCTACCGACCTGCGCGAGATCCAGGACTGGGTCATCAAGCCGCAGCTGCGCACCGTGCCGGGCGTCACCGAGATCAACACCATCGGTGGATACGCCAAGGAGTACGTGGTAGCACCCAGCCTGGAGCGGTTGTCGAGCTACGGCCTGTCCCTGGCCGAGCTGGTGGCGGCGCTCGACAAGAACAACATGAATGTCGGCGCCGGCTACATCGAGCGCCGCGGCGAGCAGTACCTGGTGCGCGCGCCGGGCCAGGTCCGCTCGATCGAGGATATCGGTGATGTGGTCATCGGTGCCAATAAAGGCATCCCGATTCGCATCCGGGATGTGGCCGATGTCGCCATCGGCAAGGAACTACGCACCGGTGCGGCGACCGAGAACGGCCAGGAAGTGGTGTTGGGCACGGTCTTCATGCTGATCGGCGAGAACAGCCGCGCGGTCTCCCAGGCCGTCGACAAGAAGATCGCCGCGATCAACAAGACCCTGCCGGCCGGCGTCAAGGCAGTACCGGTGTACGACCGGACCACGCTGGTGGACAAGGCCATTGCCACGGTGAAGAAGAACCTGCTGGAAGGCGCCATCCTGGTGATTGCGGTGCTGTTCCTCTTCCTCGGCAATATGCGGGCGGCCGTCATCACGGCCCTGGTCATCCCGCTGTCCATGCTGTTCACCTTTACCGGCATGGTGAGCTACAAGGTCAGTGCCAACCTGATGAGCCTGGGCGCGCTCGATTTCGGCATCATCGTCGACGGCGCCGTCGTCATCGTCGAGAACTGCGTGCGGCGCCTGGCGCATGCCCAGTCCCTGCATGGCAGGCCGCTGACCCGGACCGAACGTTTCCACGAAGTGTTCAATGCATCGAAGGAAGCCCGCCGGGCCCTGATCTTCGGTCAGCTGATCATCATGATCGTGTACCTGCCCATCTTTGCGCTCAGCGGCGTGGAAGGCAAGATGTTCCACCCGATGGCCTTCACGGTGGTGCTGGCATTGTTGGGAGCGATGATCCTGTCGGTCACCTTCATTCCCGCGGCCGTGGCGCTCTTCATGGGCGACCGGATCTCCGAGAAGGAGAACCGGCTGATGGCGTGGGCCAGGAAGAAATATGAGCCGGCCCTGGACGCCGCGCTGCGCAATACGTCGATCGTCGCCGTCTTCGCCGCGGTCCTGGTCCTGTTCTCCGTAGCCGTGGCCAGCCGGCTTGGCACGGAGTTCATCCCGAACCTCAACGAGGGCGATATCGCCGTGCATGCCCTGCGCATCCCCGGCACCAGCCTGAGCCAGGCGGTTGCAATGCAGGGCGAGCTGGAAAAGCACATCCGGAAGGTACCCGAGGTGGAGCGCGTCTTCGCCAAGATCGGCACGGCCGAGATTGCCACCGATCCCATGCCGCCCAACGTCGCGGATACCTTTGTCATGCTCAAGCCGGCCGACCAGTGGCCGAGCCCGCGCCGCAGCCAGGCCGAGGTGCTCGCCGCCATCCAGGAGATCGTGAGCAAGGTGCCGGGCAACAACTATGAGTTCACCCAGCCGATCCAGATGCGATTCAACGAGCTGCTTTCCGGCGTGCGCAGCGACGTGGCCGTCAAGCTGTTCGGCGACGACATGGACCAGTTGAACAAGGCCGCAGCCGGCATCGCCAAGGCCCTGCAGGGCGTGGCCGGCGCCGAATCGGTCAAGGTGGAGCAGACTACCGGCCTGCCGATGCTGACCATCAACATCGACCGCCAGAAGGTATCGCGCTATGGCATCAGCCTGTCGGAAGTGCAGGAGACGATCTCCACCGCCATCGGCGGCCGGGAAGCCGGACTGCTGTTCGAAGGGGACCGCCGCTTCGATATCCTGGTCCGGCTGCCAGACGAGGTGCGGCAGGACATCGAGGCACTCAAGCGCCTGCCGGTGCCGTTGCCCAAGGAGGTCGCCTCGCAGGCCACTTCTTACGTGCCACTCGGCGAGCTGGCAAGCTTTGACATGGCACCGGGTCCGAACCAGATCAGTCGCGAGAACGGCAAGCGGCGTGTGGTGATCAGCGCCAACGTACGCGGACGTGATATCGGCTCTTTCGTCGCCGAGGCGGAAGACAAGATCGCATCGCAGGTGCAGATCCCTGCCGGCTACTGGACCACGTGGGGTGGCACCTTCGAGCAACTTCAGTCCGCCACGTCGCGGCTGAAGGTCGTGGTGCCGGTCGCGCTGCTGCTGGTCTTCCTGCTGCTGTTTACGATGTTCGGCAATCTCAAGGACGGCCTGCTCGTCTTCACGGGCATTCCGTTCGCGCTGACCGGCGGCATCCTGTCGCTATGGCTGCGCGGGATTCCGCTATCTATCTCGGCGGCAGTGGGCTTCATCGCCCTGTCCGGCGTGGCGGTGCTCAATGGCCTGGTGATGCTCTCCTTCATCCGCACGCTGCGCGAGGAAGGCCGGGAGCTGGACGAGGCGGTGCGGGTCGGTGCCATCACGCGCCTGCGCCCGGTGCTGATGACGGCGCTGGTAGCTTCGCTGGGCTTCGTGCCCATGGCAATCGCGACGGGAACGGGGGCGGAGGTGCAGCGGCCGCTGGCCACCGTGGTGATCGGCGGCATCCTGTCTTCCACGGCACTGACCCTGCTGGTCCTGCCGGCCCTCTATCGCTATGTCCATCGCCGCGATGAAGAGGAGGCGGCCGTGGTCGAAGTGCCTGGCAGACAGCCGGCCTGATCTGGCCGTGACTAAGCCGGGTTCCGGCATCCGGGCCCGGCTTCAGAATATTCTGTCACGCGCGCCCAACCTTCCACCACCACGGGTTCACCGGGGTGCGCTGAGGCGGGCACGGAGCAATGGTGACGCCGATCGCCTTTTGATTTAAAGCGTTATACGGATCAAAAGGCGAGTTGCTTCGCGAAATGGCCCTCGGAAGCGTCTTGGATTGAGGGTCGACCTGTGCGTTTTGCCGCTTCGCAAGGGGAATAGCGTCCCATGAACCACAATCACGTTTCCAATGAGGTAGCGGTCACCATCGGTGTCTTGACGGTCGGGCTGCTATTGCTATTCGGCGCCTTTGCCGCCTTTCTTCGTTGGCGTCATGGGCCGATGACAAAGTCAAAGAAAAAGTCAAAAGCACGGCCCAAAGGTCAGAGCGGTCCAAGGCGTCGTGGTTGACGCAGACACACATGCATTGACCGGAAGTCGGTGCCCGGGACCGCTTCCGACTGGGGATGCCACACGGCTAAACGTGGTTTGATTTGGTCCGACGGGCAGCAATGAACGACCGTGGGGGTTCAGTGACCACGAGGATGGTGATGGTATACGAGGGTCGGCCGGGATTCGTGAAATTTTCGCCAAAGTTGGCTTAACTATCTGATCCGTAAAGAAAAAATGTCTCTGCGTCGAGCCAGCCACGGTTGTGTGGGCAACACTTGGCGTGACTGCCGCTATCGCATACGGATGTAGGCACTGAAGAGCCCCGGGTGCAGGTCGCGGAAGGTCTTTCGTCGTTCGAGGAGTTCATGCTGCCGGCCTTCGCGTTCCAGGCTCAGCATGTCGAGCATGAGCGAGGGCATGTCGACCAGTATCTCGATGGTCGGCGCGAGCGCGTCGATCGGATATTCCGAGGTCAGCCGAAGCGGCGCCTCACGTCCGCCGGTGGTCGCGTTGCTCAAGCGCCGCCAGCACGTCATTGCGTAGCATGACGTCGCGGCTGTGTTCGAAGAGGTCGAGCCGATTCGTCACGGTGTTCAGGTCGGTGGTTTTCCAAGAGTCTGCGTCAGTTGCCCGCTTGCAGGAGCGGGTCACGACGGGTAAGCCTTCGACATGCGTCGATGGCGCTGTCTCGCACGACGATGGCGCGCCGCGCTCGCGGAAGTCGCGGGCATTCTTGCCAACCTCCCACTACGCCGCCGATCCGAAAACGAAATCGATCGACGTATCGAGCGGCGGCACCTTCCGCTGGAGATCCACCAAATAGGACCCGAGCCGGTTGATGTGGTCCTTCCGGTAAGGCGACAGCGCCTGGAGCACCTCGGCGTCGACGGGATGGCCCTTCACTTGCAGCTCCTTCAGTTTGCGCGACATCCACTGCACGTTGTAGAGGATGACCATGTTCGCGACGAGTTGGTTGTACTTGATGACTTTGCGCTGCTCGTGCCGGACGTTTTCCGCGATGACGTCGCCGCCGGACATCAGCCATTTCGCGAAATCGTTGAACTGCTCGCTCTTGTTCGTCGCGGCATGGATCGTCCGGCGCATTTCCGGGTCGTTGATATAGCGCAGCAGGAACAGGGTGCGGATCACCCGGCCGAGCTCGCGGAACGCGAAATACAGCTTGTTCTTGACACTCTCGGAGCCGAGGCGGCGCAGGATCGTCGATGGCGTCATACGGCCGGCCTTGATCGAGATGGCAACGCGCAGCATGTCCGGAAAATGCCTTTCGATCAGGGCCCAGTCGACGTTGCCGCGGAACAGTGGCTCGATGTTCCTGTAGCGACGGCGCCGGTCCGCCTTGTAGAAGCGCAGCTCCTTGATGTCGCGAATGCGGGGCATCAGCTTGATGCCGAGCAGGTGTGCGAGTGCGAAGACCGGCGCGCTCTGCGCCTGCGTATCGCCGTGAACCGTGTCCGGCTGCACATCGGAGGTATTCTTGATCAGCCCGTCGAGGATGTAGACGGCTTCATGCACGCCGCACGGGATGAAGTGGCTGAACAGCGCGATGTACTTGTCCGACACGTGGTAGTAGCCGATACCGCCATAGCCGCCGTACCGGATGTGATATTCGGATAGCAGATTCTGCTCATAGAGATTCCATTTCGTGCCGTCGGCCGAAACCCGGCTGCCGGAGCCCCAGAACTTCGGCAGCGCAAACTGGTTGTATGCGTTGATGACCCTGACGATGGCCTTGTCCAGGCGCTCCTCGGTCACGTGGCGCAGATTCAGCCAGGCAAGCTGCTTGCGGCTGAGGTTCTTTACCGAGCGCGCGGTCTGTGCCGGTCCGAGGTTACACCCATAGCAGAACAGCGTTGTGATGAAGCGTTTGCGCGGCTCGTCGATCTTTGCCTCGAAGCCGGATAATGGGCCAAACAGTCGGTGTAAATCGAGCCACTGTTCGGTTTCGGTCAGGATGTCAAGGATGCTCACCGGCCGCATCGACGCCGTGATGGCCTGGTCGATCAACATCTTGTTTGGCGGGTCGGGCTTCTTCTCGAGCTTGTGGAGAATCAGACCCTGGTCGCCAATCTCGACGTAGTCGTTCTCCGGAAAGGTAGCGTCGACCTCGTCTGCCAATGCGCTGAGTTTGTCCTTCAGTTGCTGGACGAAGGCCCGGCCATCGACCGGGAAGTCGACGAATTCGGCATAGCGCGGCAGTTCCTCGCGGAACTCCTCCCACGATATCTGGTGTTCACGGGGATCGTCATACTGGTCGCTGTGCTCGACATAAACGTCGCCGGAGTTCAGTTCACGTCTGAGCTGGCTGAACACGCACAACTCGAAATATTTCCGGTGCAGCAGTCGAGCGGACCGCCCGTCCGGGAAGACAAATTTCTCCCACTTTTCCGGGATCCAGTCGAGCGGCAGCTCGGCGAGGTCCGCGTCGCCCAGCAGCAGGTATTCGCGACGTGACGCCCGGTATGGCTGGATCCAAGCGAGCGCGTCGAGCAGGGTATCGTCCTGCGAGCTAGAGCGCAGCGACAGGATGTCGAGGAATTGGAACAGCAGCGACCGCAGATTCCTGTATGGGGCCAGCAAAAACGGGATGGCGTGATTGCCGGTATATGCGATGTGCTCGTTGCATCGGTTCAGGGCACTGCTGGGATCGTCATTGAGGGATGCCCTCATGCGCGCGATGCGCTCGGCGGCTGGAGCCTCATCGTCTTGCAGGATGTGGAGCACATCGCGAAACTGACTGACAAGCGATTCGAGTTCGTCAGCGTGTGCGAGCCGATACTGTTTCATGCGCAGATCCGCCGTGCCTTCCAGGTTGCGGACCGTCTTGATGAAGATTTCCGCGACGTCATCAAGTGCCTTCTGCAGCTGCGCGAGGATGAACAGCACGGCAAGCGTGTAGCGCTTCGCCGGCTTGAGCACGCGCATCTCATGGATGTCGAGGGCTCGTGCTTCCAGGACGAGCTGCATGCGCTTGGGGACTGAAAGAATGTCCGGCGGGGGCGGCAAGCCGTCGGCCAACTCGGTTATGGCCTGGATGTGCTTGAGGAAGCTTGCCACCTCGCGCGGCCTTGGCCGTTTTGGTTCCCGCTTCAGTTCGTCCCAGGGCGTGCGTCCCGCCCGGTTGATGAAGAGAGCGTCGAGGCGGGCTCTGAGCGGCTCGTCCAGCGCCTCCGAGTAGGCCTGGTAGATGGCCTCGTGAAGCCGGCTGCGGGCGGAAGCAGCAATGCGCGAGAGTGTGGCCAGCGGCGGCAGTTCGTAGCGCTGCCTGATGAGTTCCTCAAGCAGCACGTTGACGATGTCCGGCAACTCTGCCTTCGTGCGCGCGGCGATGTCCGCCACGACAGCAAGCCATTCATGGGTCAGCGCGTCAACAACGCGGATGCCGACAAATTCGCGCAGTACCTTCTGGTGCCGAGACTTGCTGCCCGACCTGTCATAGCGCTTGATCGTTGCGCGGGGCGGCGATCGGACCTTGAGCACCGAGCAAATATGGTCGACGATTTCGGGCGGCACGTCTGACATTGGCGGCATGTATCCCAGACGCTGGAGCAGTTTGAGCTGCGTCAGAATCAGCACGCGTGTTGGCGCCTGCCGGAACTGGCCGTACACGAAGCGGATTTCGGCGGCGCTGGGCGTGAAGACTGCCCGCAACTCGTCTGCCGCAATCTCCGCTGGCAGTAACGGGTACGCGGTTTCGGAAATCTGGTTCATAGGTGCCGCGCGAATCGAGCCAGCCGGTACCGTTGCAGCATTTTCCGCGTGTCAGCGTTGCGGCAATCTGAGCGAGCCCGATAACACCGCAGCGGCAAGGTCCGCATCGCTCATGCCCAGGATCCGGTCGATCGTGCCGTGCGACAGCTCGTCTGTCAGCGCGAGAATATCGTCGAGCAGCGCCGCCAGCCGCTCGATCCGCGCGCTCAGATGAGCAAGTTCTTCGCGCTCCTGCGGTGTGAGCGGCCCGGATCGCCACCGTGTAACCTGCTCGCGCTGGATCGGCAGAAAATCCCGTTGCTCGCCGTAGACCTGGCGCGTCCGGGCCAGGGTGGCGTCGTCAAGCACATGGGGTCGCGACCGGCACCGGGTCAGAGCGTCGAAGGTAGCCTGTACCTCTTCAATCTGCGCGCCGGCGAGATCAAGAATGACCGGCAGCGCAGCGATCGGCTGCCAGGCCGGTGTTTGCGGTTCGTTCGTGTTCATGAGGCTCGGTTTCCTGTCGGGCGGTTGCTCATGGCACTGCATCGGTCCAGCGCCGCCAGGCGAGGACCGAAGGCCCGATTGTAGCGCGGGCGCTGAGGCACTCCGCGGTACTCCGAAAGCCGTTGTTCGCTGTTTGGCTCAACTGGCGCGACGTCTGGCTGTACGCGCTGGCGCGGATTCGTCGCGGCCCTTGAGCTGGCCCTGCAACAGGGCTACCTGCTGGGTCAGGGAATCGCGCTCGCGCCGCAGTTCGCGCGTTTCTTCCATGACACCGGCGAGCTGTTTTTCATGCCGTTCGGCCAGCCGCCGCTGTTCAGCAGCGTCGGCGGAGAGACGCTGCCCGTCGGCCACAAGTTGCTCGTTTCGTTGCCGGGTCTTCGAAACGGCCGCTTCCGCGCGACGCTGGGCTTCGCGCGCTTCGTCGGTCTGCAGCATGACGAGCTTCTGCACGCCTTCGAGCCGGGCGGTGGCCTGGTCGACCTCCGCCCGCAGGGCGGCCTCGTGTTCGGCGCGGGCAGCCCGCACAGCTTCCAGTTCGCGGGCATGGGTGGACTGCGCTTCGTGCAGGGCCTGGTCCGATTGCGCGCGCACGGCATCGCGCTCAGCCACGGCTGCTTCGGCCTGGCGGATGGCTGCGTCCAGCTGGGTCTGGCCCCTGGCGTGATCGGCAAGCGCGGTGGCGAGCCGCGCCTGCAGGTCGTCAACCTGAGTGCGAAGCGTTTGTACTTCCGCCTGCAATCCCGCATTGGCGACCTGCAGCGATTCGGCGCGCGTGGTTGCGGCGGCCGCTTCGGCCTCAAACTCCCCGCTGCGCTGCGCAAAGACCTGTTCTCCCTGCGCGACGGCCAACGCCCAGACAGACAGCATGGCGTTGGCGACGGCTGGCGGCAATGCGGCAGAGAGCGCGTCGTTGCGCGCCTGCTCGTCCTTCCACAGCTTCAGCTCGTCATTGATGGTGGTGCGGCTGCCCTGGCGAATCTCGGCGTAGATCAGGTCGACGGTGAGCTCATGCGGGTGTCGGCCCGCGGCAACCAGGCGCGCGGCTGCTTCACGGGTGCGTAGACGGGTATCGCTGATACGGCTCATGGGCGGAAGCGGCTGAGAGGTGGAATTTCTGGATTCTGAATAATGCATATGATCGTATTACGTTATATACGTAATCACAAGCGCCAGAAATTTACGATAACGCGCATAATCGTAAGCTTCGTAGGTGTACGATGCGGAACCCCGCCGCAAAATCGTGTCAGTCCATGAACTTGCCCGCTCCAGCACACGAATCAGTCCTGCCGATCGTATTGCCCTCTGCACTGGACGGCCGTGACGGCACTAACCGGGCGCGCGCCGCCAACCGGCAGGTCACGGCCGATACCGACCTTGAGGCCGTACGCTTGTGGCTTGCCGAGTACGCCAGTTCGCCGCACACCCTGCGCAGCTACCGAAAGGAAGTGGTGCGGCTGCTCGTCTGGGCAACACGCACGCTGGGCAAGCCGATGTCGAGCCTCACGCGCGAGGATTTCCTGCTTTATGAGCAGTTTCTGGCCGCGCCGACGGCCGACTGGACCGACCCGGCCCTGCCGCGCCGCGGCGGCGCGCGGCGGCTTTTCGATGGGCCGCTGTCCGAGCGCAGCCGCCGTCAGGCGCTCGGCATCCTTTCCGGACTGCTCGACTACCTTGTCGCGGCCGGCTACCTCGCGGGCAATCCGCTTGCCCTGCGCCGCAGCCGCTCAACGCGTGGCTCGCGCGCTCGACGCGTCGAGCGTTATCTCGATCATGCGCTGTGGCAGGTGGTGCTCGCGTCGATGGAGGGCTGGCCGCAGGGCACGCCGCGCGAGTGCCAGCATTACGAGCGCAGCCGCTGGGTGATGCGCTTTCTCTACCATACAGCGCTGCGCGCGAGCGAAGCCGCCCGCGCGAGGGCAGCCGACTTCGTCCAGCGGCGGGGGCGCTGGTGGCTGTACGTTGTCGGCAAGGGTGGCGCCGAGGGCGAGGTACCAGTGAGCGACGCGTTGATGGCCGAGTTTGCTCGCTATCGCGCGTTCCACGGCCTGCCGCCGATGCCCGCGCCCGGTGAGCTGAGCCCGGCCATTCTGAGCGTCGCCGGCGACGCGCAGCGGCACCTCACGCCGACGGCGGTCTATCTGATCGCGAAGGAGGTGTTCCGGCGGGCGGCCGCCGTGTTGGAGGCGAGCGATCCGGCCGGCGCGGTGACGCTGACGCGTGCCTCGACGCACTGGCTGCGCCATTCTGCGGCTTCGCACCAGGCCGACGCCGGCACCGATATCCGTTTTATCCAGAAGAACCTGCGGCATGCCTCGATTGAGACGACTGGCATCTACCTGCACGCCGAGGACGATCGGCGGCATGCGCACACCGTGGGCGAGCAACAGTGTCAACCATCCACCACGCCCGCTTTGCCACAGTAGGCGCTGATCGCCCCTGTCATTTGTGAGGCGCTCGGCCCTTTCCATCGGCCTCGAATGGATCGGCCTAGCCAAGGCCTAGCCGGGGTTTCCGCTGGCGTCGCGTAGGCGCCGGCATCGAGAGAGTCAGTGACTGATTTGGTCCGCCGCCGGGTGAGGCGCATTTTGACGGTTCCGCCGACGAAAACCACGTGTCGCAGAAACACCGCAGTCGCCTCTATGGGCCTCCGAAAATCCATTGCGGTCCCATGAAACATTTTGGTATGCTGCGCCCGGTCATCACTAAGGGTTCTCCCCATGGACTGTTGTTCTAGTCGGCGCCACGCCGATCACTGAACGGCTAGTCAGTCAAGGCGACATCTCGCCACTGCCTAGCCGTTACCGGCGGGTAGTGGCAACCATGCAGATTCTCCTGTGTGGCCACCTCCCGATTTTTCTTGTTAGCGATCTACCGAGTAGGCAGATGCGGGTGACGTTTGCGCTCACTCTTTGGCCCTCTCGGGTAGTCGCCCCGAGCCTACACGCGCCATAGAAGCGCGTGAGGGAGGTCTCATGTCGTTCATTACCTGTTTTCAGTTTGCCTTCTCCGCCCTCACCCTTTTGAAGGGCACTCGTTGGTCGGCCCGCACGCTCGCGGCGCTGACCGTGGTGCTCCTAGCCATTGGTCTCGCACCGGCGCATGCCCAGAACGCCGGTGAAAGCCAGCCGGCTTCCGGCGCTGCCCCCGGCAATGCGACGGCAGATCCGATGGAGGACCGTTTTGCCTTCCACGGGCAAGCCACCTACATCTGGCAGCGCAAGCCTTCGTTTGGCGCGGCCTATTCCGGCGAGCACAGCCTCGGCACGGAACGGGCCAAGAGTTATTCGTTCACCAGCACGCTCGACCTGGGCCTGCGCCTATGGCAAGGGGCAGAGTTTCACTTCAATCCTGAAGTCTCGCAGGGTGTGCCCTTCTCTGGCCTGCATGGTCTCGGAGGCCTGACCAACGGGGAACTGGCCAAATCGTCGGGCACCAATCCTACGTTCTACCGGGCCCGCGCCTTCGTGCGCCAGACCTGGGGCCTGGGTGGTGGCGAGGAGAAGCTTGATGCCGACTTCAACCAGTTTGCGCGAACCGTCGACAAACAGCGCGTCGTGCTGACCGCTGGCAACTTCGGCGTGCTCGACGTCTTCGACCTGAACCCCTACGGCTCCGACCCGCGCACCCAGTTCATGAACTGGTCATCGCTGACACATGGCTCGTTCGACTATCCCGCCGATGCGCGCGGCTACAACTGGGGCGTGTCGCTAGAGTACGTGGGCGATGGCTGGTCGGCGCGCTTTGGTCATTTCCTGCAACCGCTCGAATCCAACGGACTGAAGCTCGACACACGGATGTTTGAGCACTACGGCGACATCCTGGAGCTTGAAAAGCGCTATACCCTCGCTGGCCGTCCCGGAGCGGCGCGCCTGCTGCTCTGGCGCAATAAAGCGAAGATGGGCAAGTTCAGCGATGCCATCGCATTCGGGCAGGCCAACAACGTGACGCCCGATGTTGCCGACGTGCGCGCGGAACATGCCAAGGTGGGCGTGGGCATTACGTTGCTGCAGGAGGTCAATGATTCGCTGGGCGTGTTCTTCCGCGCCAATATGTCGGACGACAAGACGGAAACCTACGCCTTTACCGAGATCGGCAAGCAAATTGCCGGCGGCGGCACGCTCAAAGGCACGTCCTGGGGACGGCCCAATGACGAACTCGGGGTGGCGATGGCCGTCAACATGCTGCGATCACCGCACCGGGACTACCTGGCCGCCGGCGGTCTGGGAGCGTTCCTCGGCGATGGCGCATTGCGCTATGGACCGGAACAAGTGCTCGAGATCTATTACAGCCTGGCGTTGTTGAAGTACTTCAGCGTCAGTCCGAATTTTCAATACATCCGCAACCCGGGCTACAACCGGGACCGGGGGCCGGCAACATTCTATGGCGTCCGGTTCCACGCCGAGTTCTGAGGCGCAGAGCGATAGTATCCCAGTGAACAGGAGGAGCCATTATGGATGACGCCTCTAGTCGCTGTGCTGCGCCTGCCAACTACCCGTAGCCGCTGGCGACCCGGCCAGGGTAGTGAATCCAATGGCTCGCGAACCTGTTCTGACCAAGCTGCCAGCACACGCTTCGTGGGCTTCCGTTTAACCATGCTGTCGGCCAAGGAAGCCCCATGGCAAACGAATTCATGCCGCAACTCCCAGGTACGGCTCGGCGTCTGCTGCCGAACCGCTGGGATTTCATTGCCCTACCACTGATTATCGGCCTGCTGGTAGTGGCCGCGTCAGGCATCCGTGAAACACTGGCACCGCTTGCCGGACCCAGCGCCGAGGCAATTTCGCTAGATCCTGCCATGCTGCCCGAGTACGCCCTGCGGACCACGCTGCGTATGCTGGCCGCGCTGGCGGCGTCGCTGCTGTTCACCTTCACGTATGGCACGCTGGCAGCCAAGAGCCGCCGGGCGGAGAAGGTACTGGTCCCCATGCTCGACATCCTGCAGTCGGTGCCGGTGCTAGGCTATATCTCCTTCACCGTGGTCTTTTTCCTTGCGCTCTTTCCGGGCCGCATGCTTGGCGCCGAGTTGGCGGCCATCTTTGCGATTTTCACCAGCCAGGCTTGGAACATGACATTCAGCTTCTACCAGTCATTGCGCACGCTACCGCCTGACTTGATCGAAGTGTCGAACAGCATGCGCCTAACGCCCTGGCAGAAATTCTGGAAGCTGGAGGTGCCGTTTGCCATGCCGGGGCTGATCTGGAACATGATGATGAGCATGTCGGGCGGCTGGTTCTTTGTTGTCGCCTCGGAAGCCATTACGGTCGGCGACAAGTCAATCACCCTGCCTGGGGTCGGCGCCTTCCTGGCCACGGCCATTGCCGACAGCAATATGGCAGCGGTGGGTTGGGTCATCCTGGCCATGATCGCAGTGATCGTCCTGTACGACCAGTTTCTGTTTCGTCCGATGGTGGCCTGGGCAGATCGCTTCCGACTGGAAAGCACGAGCGCGCAAACCGCGCCGCAGTCCTGGGTGTTGAACCTGGTGCATCGTACCCACTTGATCCAGAGTTTGCTGCGTACCTTCGGCCGCCTGCTGCGCAAGCTGGCGCGGGCCCGCTTCGCGGTGCAACTGCCCGCGGCCTCAGGCCCCCAGCGGGCTGGCCTGGCCCGCGTCGTTGACGTGGTCTGGAGCCTTCTTGTGGCAGTGCTTGCCGGTTATCTGCTGTGGCGGACGGTCAGCTATGTGCACACTGAAGCCGGATTGGACGAAGTTGTGAAAGTCATTGGGCTGGGGCTGCTGACACTGTTGCGCGTGCTGGTGTTGATCGTCCTCACCTCCCTGATCTGGGTGCCGGTTGGGGTCATGATTGGGCTGCGGCCCCGGCTTGCCGAAAAAATCCAGCCACTGGCGCAGTTCCTGGCCGCCTTCCCGGCCAACCTGCTGTTCCCGGTATTTGTGTTCGGCATTGTCCATTTCCATCTAAACCCAGACATCTGGCTGAGTCCGCTGATCGTTTTGGGAGTGCAGTGGTACATCCTCTTCAATGTCATCGCCGGGGCCACCGCATTTCCGAACGACTTCCGCGAAGCGGCCACGAACTTCCGCATTCGTGGCTGGCAGTGGTGGAGGCAGATCATGCTGCCCGGGATTTTTCCCTACTACGTGACTGGCGCCATCACCGCGTCGGGCGGCGCGTGGAACGCGAGCATTGTGTCCGAGGCCGTGTCATGGGGCTCAACCAGCCTGTCGGCGCATGGCCTTGGCGCCTATATCGCCCAGTCCACCGCCGCTGGAGACTATCCCAAAATCGTCCTTGGTATCGCTGTCATGTCGATCATGGTGGTCTGTTTCAACCGTTTTCTGTGGCGTCCGCTGTACGCCATCGCCGAAAGCAAGCTGCGCATGAACTGAGAGGGCAAACATAATGCAAAACGAAATCCTGACCCCTACCCAGAACATCCTGACCGTTCGCGACCTGAGCCACGGCTACGGCCGCGATCAGGGCAAGCGACTGGTGCTGGACGGCGTGAACCTAAAACTGCGCGAAGGCGAAATCGTCGGCCTGCTTGGTCGGTCCGGCTCGGGCAAGTCCACATTGCTGCGCATGATTGCCGGCCTGATTTCGCCCACGTCCGGCCAGCTTGACTACTGCGGCTCACCGATCAAAGGCCCAGCAGAAGGTGTCGCTATGGTCTTCCAGACCTTTGCGCTATTTCCGTGGCTCACCGTCCTCGACAATGTTGAAGCCGGCCTGGAAGCGCTTGGCGTGCCGCCGGCGGAGCGGCGTGAGCGCGCGCTTGCAGCCATCGACCTGATTGGCCTGGATGGCTTCGAGAACGCGTTCCCCCGCGAATTATCGGGCGGTATGCGCCAGCGTGTCGGCTTTGCCCGGGCCCTCGTTGTCAATCCGACCTTGTTGCTGATGGATGAGCCATTCTCGGCGCTCGACGTGCTGACAGCAGAGACCTTGCGTACCGATCTGCTCGATCTGTGGACCGAGCGCATGTTGCCGATCAAGTCGATGCTGATCGTGACCCACAACATCGAGGAGGCGGTGTTCATGTGCGACCGCATTCTGCTGCTTTCGTCCAACCCGGGATCTGTCGTTGCTGAGTTTCAAGTACCCTTCAAGCATCGGCGTGACCGCCTCGAGCCGGCATTCCGCGAACTGGTCGACGAGATCTACGCCAAGATGACGGCCCGCCCGACAAAGGGTGCCGCGCCAAGAAACGGCCTGGACATCGGCAGCCCTTTGCAGCCGGTTTCAACCAATCTGATGGCGGGCCTGATCGAGACGGTAGCCGCTGAGCCCTATCGGGGCCAAGCTGACCTGCCAGAAATCGCAGCCACGATGCACCTGGAAGTGGACGATCTCTTCCCCGTCGCCGAGATCCTCGGGCACCTCGGCTTCGCCGAGCTGCGCGAGGGCGATATTGTCCTGACCGTAGCGGGCTTGCTCTTCAATGAGCATGGTACACAGGAGCGTAAAGCCCTGTTCGCCGAACACCTGGTGCGGCGCGTACCAATGGCCGGCTATATCCGAACTGTGTTGGCTGAGCGAAAGGATCAGCAAGCCCCGCGCGTCCGGTTCGAGCAAAAGTTAGAGGATTTTCTGAGCGATGAGCTGGCTAAGCAGACGCTGGAGGCGATCATTGAATGGGGACGTTATGCTGAGATCTTCTCGTGCGATGACCATACGGAGCGGTTTTCGCTTGAAAGCTAATGCAATTTGGCTGTCCTCAAGCTGAGGCTGCCCACTCTGAGCCCGACTCTGACCAGTTCGAAACATGACCATTGAAGCCATCCAAAACATCAATCTGGATTCCCTGCTCGATACCAGTATCAGCGTGGCCGCGGCATTCGTGCTGGGTGCGATAATCGGTTACGAACGACAGTACCGCCAACGTACCGCCGGCCTACGCACCAATGTGCTGGTGGCTGTCGGCGCTGCCATTTTTGTAGATATGGCCAACCGGCTGGCCGGGCACGATGGTGCCGTGCGTGTCGTCGCCTACGTGGTCTCGGGAATCGGCTTCCTTGGCGCGGGCGTGATCATGCGAGAAGAAGGGAATGTGCGCGGCCTCAATACCGCTGCCACCTTGTGGGGCTCGGCAGCCATAGGTGCGTGTGCCGGCGCGGACCTGCTTCCGGAGGCTACAGTCGGGTGTCTATTCGTGCTGGCTGCAAATACGCTGCTGCGCCCCGTGGTCGACCGTATCAACCGTCAGCCCATCGATACGCCCGCCGTGGAGGTCACTAATACCGTCTATGTCATCGCTCCGCGGGAGCGCCAGAAAGAGGCAATGCGCTTGTTGGATGAGGCCCTGGAGGACAGCAATCATCCCACCCGCGACTTGGTGGTTCACGCCTTTGGTACCGACGACGTGGAGATCGAAGCCGTGCTGATGGCGACCTCAGTCGACGGGGAGAAGCTCGATCACGTTGTTGCGAGACTGGCAGCGTCCAGTGCTGTCAGCCAGGCTTTCTGGAGCCCCAGCACCACTGAGTGATTTGCTGCGGTAAGCCCTGTGTCGGCGAAAGCCATCACAGAGTCCTTTTTTCTGAAGTTAGAGCGGTCGACTGGATCAGTCATGTCCGCAATGGCCTCCGATTTACGGGCATCGGCCTCAGTTCGCTGGGTGTCCGGCGATGAGCGACCAGCGGTCATTCAAGCCACGGTTGGCGACATCCCTATATCGGTCGAGACGGACCGATTTGAGACGATCAGCATGCGGTTCCCGTGGCGCTTGATTTAGCGATGCAGCGTTCGAGGAGCGCGCATGGAACCGAATTCCTCTTTTAGATCAATGTGTTAAGCCATATTTGGCGAAAATTTCGCGAATTCCGGCCGACCCTCCTGACCGTCGCCTTGTTCTTCCGGCACGGTCGCCGCCGAACTGGCTGCCTTGCGCCGCCGGCCCCCTTCGCGTTCGCGCGGCGCGACGCGCAAGGTGGCCAGCAACTGGCGCGCGAGCGCGGCTTCCGCTTCGGCCCGCTCCGCCCGGCGCTGCGCCTGCTCGGTGGCCGCGAGCCGCTCGGCCAGCGCCGCGGCCTGTGCTTCCAGCTTCGTGCGGCCCTCCGCCTGCGCCACCGCCGCATCGCGCGCCTCGCTGCGTGCCACCGCCAGTTCGCCGCGCAGGTCTTCGGCCGTGCGCTCGCTCTTCTGGCGCGCGGTGCGCTCCTGGTCCAGTTCGCGCAAGCTGCGCCGCTCGCTGGCTTCGGCGCGTTCCTGCGCGAGCGTCACCGCCTCGCGCGCCCGCTCCAGCTCCGTCGAGAATTGGGTGCGCAGTTCCGCCAGCTGGCGCCCCGCCGCCTCCAGTTCCCCCCGCCCCGCTTCCCAACGCGCCCGCGTCGCGGCGTGCGCCTGGCGCTCGGCCGCCAGTTCGGCCTGCACGGCGTCGTGCGCCTGGCGCGCCTCGCCCAGCTGCGCCGAGAGCGCCAGCGCGTCTTCGCGCGCGACCGCGGTCTCGGCGCGCGCGGCATCGCGTTCCGATTCCGCGGCATTCGCTGCGTCACGCGCTTCGGCACGCAGCGTGGCGAGTTCCGCCGTGGCGGCCTCGTTGGCCGACTGCCAGATGGTCTGCACCGCCTCGGCGGCGATCTGCTTGAGGGGGTCCGGCAGGTCCGGATGGTCGATGGTCACGCGCGTGCGCCCGCGCAGTTCCTGCCAGAACGCCTGCAGCACCTCGGCGGGCGTGCCCATGCTGCCCTTGCGGACCAAGCTGTAGAGCTTGTTGGCGGTGGGCGTGACACCGTAACGGAAGAACAGCAGGCCGCAGACCTCGCGGTACAGCGCGCGGGTTTCGGGAAAACGGCTGCGTAGTTCGGTCAGGTCAGCCTGCAAGGCGGTGTCGGTCAGATCGAGGTCGGCGGCGGCCATCGGCAAAAAGCGTCGTTGAATTTATATATATTACTACGTAATACGTTATAGATGTAATTTCAATCGACAAAGTTTAGACATAAATCCGCTTATGTCTAGCGAATGCGCGGAGGATCTGGCATCTACGTAACCTTGCGGATCTGAACAGACTAAGCTAGACTAAGTTTCTCTTGCAGGAGAACACTATGCAGACCGTGAACATTCATGAGGCCAAAACCCACCTTTCGCGGCTCATCGAAGAGGTGGCGGCAGGCGACGAGGTCGTGATTGCGAAGGCGGGCAAGCCGGTGGTCCGGATCGTGCCGTTCGCCAAGCCAAAGCCCCCACGGCGCCTCGGCGGGCTGCTGGGCAAGATCCGCACGGCGGATGACTTCGACGCGCCGCTCCCCGATGACTTGCTGGCCGCCTTCGAAGGACGGTAATGCGCATCCTGCTCGATACCCATGTGTTCCTCTGGGCGGTGACGAATGACCCGAAGTTGAGCCAGAGCGCGCAGCGAATGATCCTGGAGGCCGAGGAGGTCTTCATCAGTGCGGCCAGCCTCTGGGAAATCTCCATCAAGGCGGGCCTCGACAAGATCGAAGTCGATGTCGACGAACTCATCGCTGAAATACCCGCCGCAGGCTTTCGCGAACTTCCGGTGACGAACACGCATGCAGCCGCAGTGCGTCATCTGCCAAACCACCATCGCGATCCGTTTGATCGGCTGCTGGTCGCTCAGGCGATCACCGAACCATTGCGACTGCTCTCGGCAGACGAACACGTCTGGAAGTATTCCGACCTCGTCATCCGGGTTTAGGGTCCACAGAAACTTCGGCAGTGGCAGCATAGCAGCCGAGGGCGGCCCGATTTGACCGCTCCCCCAGCTCCGCCGATTCTTGAAAATTCGGCGCCTACTCATGGAATTGCTTCCGCTCCCACCTTCGGACGGCCCGGCCGCCCCGCTCCCCACCGCGCTTCCCATCCCGCTGGAACGCCTGCGCCTGCCTCCGGCACTGTCTGGCGCTGCCGGCAGCAACCGCGCCCCGGACCGCGCCACCGGCATTGCCGCGGGCGACGATCTCGCCGCCGTCACCGCCTGGCTCGCGCGCTATGCCGACAGCGCGGCGACGCTGACCGCCTACCGGCGCGAGGTCGAGCGCTTGATCCTGTGGTCGGTACTGCAATTGGGCAAGCCACTGTCGTCGCTGACGCACGAGGACCTGCTCGCGTATGAGCGCTTCCTCGCCGACCCGCAACCGGCCGCGCGCTGGGTGCTGGCCGGCAGCAAAAAACTCGCGCGCAGTCATCCGGACTGGCGGCCGTTTGCCGGACCGCTGGCGCCCCGCAGCATTCGTCAGGCACTGGTGATCCTGAACGCGCTGTTCGCCTGGCTGACCGAGGCCAGCTACCTCGCCGGCAATCCGCTGGCGCTCGCGCGCCGGCGGCGCGCGCCGACCCGCCCGCGCATCAAGCGCTACCTCAGTCACGAACTGTGGGACGTGGTCAAGGCCACCATCGAGGCGATGCCGGGGACCGCCGACACCGCCACCGAGCGCGAACGCCTGCATGCGGCGCGCTGTCGCTGGCTGCTGACCGTGCTCTACCTGGGGGGTTTGCGCGCGGCGGAGGTCACCGGCACGACAATGGGGGCGTTCTTCTGCCGGCGCGACACCCAGGGCATCGAGCGCTGGTGGCTGGAAGTGACCGGCAAGGGCAACAAGACCCGGCTGGTGCCGGCCACCGACGAGCTGATTGCTGAACTGGCGCGCTACCGCCGCGCCCACGGACTGGCGCCGACGCCGCAGCCTGGGGAGACCCGCCCCTTGCTGCTGCCGGTCATCGGTCAGGAGAACCGTGAACGAGGCCTGTCACGCAGCGCGCTGCACCTGATCCTGAAGGAAGTGTTCGGCCTGGCGGCAGCGAGCCTGCGCGCGCGCGGACCCGAATGGGCGGCGCAGGCCGATGTCCTGGCCAGCGCCTCGGCGCACTGGCTGCGCCACACCGCCGGCTCCCACATGACCGACCGGCAGGTGGATCTGCGTTACGTGCGGGACAACTTCGGGCATGCGTCGATCTCGACGACCAGCGGCTACCTGCACAGCGAGGACGATGCGCGGCACGAGGCCACGCAAGTGCGGCATCGCATCGGCTGGACCAGCAAGACCTAAGGCGCCCCCCCGCCCGGCGAATGGCTCTTTGCGTCGATCGTGCGGGCAACTGAGATTGACACCCGACCCGATCGCGGCCTGCCCTTTTCACACCAGAATCTTGACCGCATGCGCCGCCGCTTGCTCAAGCGAAAGCGCTTGCTTCCGCCAAGCATGCGTTTCCAAAAGCGTTCGACGTCAACAACGAAGTGTCGTTTAAACGATAATCAAGAAATAGCGGAATTTTTAAACATCCGCAGGCCAAATTAAACGACGGAGTTCACGTTGAGCACGGAATGGATAGGGTACAAGTGGCTCGCAGAGCACTATCAGATAACCCCGGTACAGGAATTTCAGATTACCAGCGAGATTGGCGCCGCTCGGCGTTCCGTGGTCACCGAGGGTAAGACGCTGGAGATCTATCCCGCCGGTTCTCGCCAGGAGCCAACGCTGCAGGCCCACCTGACTTATGCGATCCGACAGGAAGGAGTCCATCTCGAGTTCCTGGCACGGCTCTTTGATGTACTTCCCCAGGGAGAGTTGGCTGCCTGGCTGAACAGCGAGCGCACCGGCCAGTATGCCAGACGAGTTGGATTTCTGTATGAATGGCTAACCGGCCGCCAGATCGCCGGCGTCGGGGCCGTGACCGGGGGCAACTACGTCGACGCGATTGACTCTGAGGCTTACTTTGCCGCGACGATACCCACTCGAAATCAACGTTGGCGCGTGCGCGACAACCTTCCCGGCAATCGAGATTTCTGCCCCCTGATTCGACGGACACCCGAAGTCAAGGCGGCACAGGACTACGACTGCGCCGCCCGGCTCGACGAGCTGAATGCCGAGTTCGGGGACAATGTCCTGATGCGCAGCGCCGTCTGGCTGACGATCAAGGAATCCAAGTCGTCGTTTGCGATCGAGCACGAGCAGGACCAACTGGACCGAATTCGCCGATTTGCGGCAGTCATGGAACGGCGGATCGGTGAATACCCCGCGCTACTGTCCCCGGATACGCTAGCCGAGCTGCAGCGAGAAATCGTTAGCGAGCGCAGCACTATTTCCCGTTTCGGGCTGCGGGCCTCGCCGGTGTTCGTTGGCGAAACGCATCGGTTTGAACAGATCGTCCACTATGTCGCTCCGCATTGGGATAGGCTGCGGGACCTGCTGCACGGACTTGAGGTCTTTCTGGAGCGCACCGCCGGGCAATCCTCGGTAATTCGGGCCGGCGCGGCCGCGTTCGCATTCGTTTTCATCCACCCGCTGGCCGACGGAAATGGCCGTATCCACCGGTTCATCATTAACGACGTCCTGCGACGAGATGGTGCCGTGCCGCGACCCTTCATCCTGCCGATCTCGGCTGTCATCACGGAGAAACCGCAGAACATCGCACGCTACGACCATATCCTTGAATGCTTCTCGAAACCATTAATGCGCAGGTACGGCAACCTTTGCGAATTTGCGCCCTCCCGCACGTTGTATCCGGATGGCATTCAATCGAACTTTGAGTTTGCCGGATATGACGCTGCACTACCGGCATGGCGTTACCCCGACCTAACTGTGCAGGTCGAATATATGGCCGACATCATCGACAAAACCATCCGGCAGGAGATGAGGACAGAGGCGGGGATTCTGCAGGAGTGGACAACCGCTCGGCGGATGGTGAAGGACATCATCGACGGTCCTGATGCCGATATCGATCGGATCATCCGCTCGATCAGGGACAATCAGGGTGCAGTCTCCAACAAGCTCCGAAAGGAGTTCCCCATTCTCGAGAATGACCAGATCGTGGCAGATCTGGTTGATAGTCTGAAGACTGCTTTCAAGACTTTCGATAGCGGATCCTCAAGATGACTGCGTTACGTGCGGGATAACTTTGGGCATTCGTCGATCTCCACGACGAACGGCTCCCTGCACAGCGAAGAGGATGCGCCGGGATATCAACCAGCCCGAAGGCGTGCACCGCCACGCGGGTTCAATGAAGGTTGCAGCAGGAACCTGCCTGCAGCGTGGCTGCAATGTCTCATCCGCAATGACACCATCGCGCGACTCAGTTGCCCCCTGCGGTGGATGCTCAAGGCCTGCATGATGCATGGGTTTCAGTATGAAATTTGCATATTGCACTTTTATACTGAAACCCCTTGGATCGTCGGATCGAGTTGGATAAAAATGCGCTGCGCCAGTAACTTGACGCGAAGACGATGTTCGAAGCGTGGTAATCCGCGCGCCGCAAGGCCACAGAAGTTCGCGGCGGCATGCTCTGCGAGATTATGAAGATGACCTCTGGGCAATCCAGGTGCGACGCCCAAATGTCCTGTTGGGGTCGCCTCCATTCTCTGCGCCCATCGTTTCCGTGACCGGAAGAATGGCGCGGATGACGACGATCAGTCCAGCCGCATTCGTCGACTTCGAGCGCTGGATGGCATCCACCCCAGAGCGCGATCCGCTCAAGGTATCTCGCGACAGGCTCCAGGCATCGATCGTGGAAGAGCTCGCCCACCGCCGGCTGGGTGTTTAGCAAGCCGCGCGTTGCCTGCCACATGCTGTTGTCTACTCTTCAACCCCGGCTTTCCGCTCCCTGGCTGCATTTTTGTCCATCTTGGCCGCATGAGCCGCTGCCTGTTCGAGCAACGCCGCATGCGCCCTCGGCACGACGAGCATCGTCAAACCCAGTCCGTCCATCACGCGCAGCGCGTGCGCCAGATTGACGCCCTTGCCGTTCTCCAGCTTGGACAGCATGCCAACGGAAACGCCACAATGAGTGGCGGCCTGGTCAATGGGCATACCTTCCCCTGCCCGCGTTGCCCGTATCCGGTCACCAAGTTAGTCAATGCTGCGGATGGTCGCGCGTGATGGTGGCGTTGGATCAGGAAGAGGCCTCGGCATAGGGCGAAATAAAATTTCACGAAAATGAAATTTTACCATCGCCGTCCACGCGCAATAGGAGCACCGCTTCGGTGTTGCCTTCGCCTTGGAAGCTGACAATGCTGTTGTGGGTAGCTGTCTGGTAGTTAATTGCATTTTTGATTTTTCGCGGCTTCCTGGGGTCATGACAAGAACGTGCTCGAAACCGGTCGCGATAGGCTGACCACGGCCCCTCCTGCCGAGTGGGTCAGTCCCGACCACGCACACCTGCGCGGCCCCAGCTACTACCAGTAACGCTGTCTGCCAGGCAGCACTAACTCCCGCGATTCACCTCAATGGCCCTCGCACACCGCTGGGCAGCCGCCACAGTCGATCTTGCTTGCCTGGCGCTCACAACCGGAACCCAATCTCATGATGACCCACACCACGCTCGCGCAACTGCGCTCACTCAAGCTCGACGGCTTTGCCGCCGCCCTGGAAGAACAGCTTGCCCAGCCCGGCGCCAGCGCGCTCGCCTTCGAGGAACGCCTGGCGCTGCTGATCGACCGCGAACTGCTCTGGCGCAATGACCGCAAGCTTGCCCGTCTCTTGCAGCGTGCCCGCCTCAAGTACCCCCACGCCACCATCGAGGATCTTGACGCCCGTCCAGGCCGCGGCATTGATCGGAAACAGGTCACCAGTCTCGCGCTGTCCGACTGGATCACAACCGGACATACTGTCCTGATCGGTGGCCCGACCGGCGTCGGCAAGACCTGGCTGGCCTGCGCGCTGGCGCAGTACGCCTGCCGCCGCGGGCATTCCGTCGCTTATCTGCGCGTGCCCAGGCTGGCAGAAGAGTTACGTATTCTGCATGGCAGCGGTGGCTTCGGCAAATGGCTGCTGCAGATGGCCAAAACCGACCTGATCGTACTGGACGACTGGGCGGTGGCGCCGCTGGACGCGGTCACGCGCAATGACCTGCTTGAACTCATTGACGATCGCGGCAGCAGCCGTGGGCTACTCATTACCAGCCAACTACCCGTCGAGCACTGGCATGGCTGGATCGGCGATTCCACCATCGCCGATGCGATCCTCGATCGTCTGATGCACCGTATTCACCGCATCACGCTGGCGGGCGATTCGCTCAGAAAGTCTGCTCAAAAAACGAGCACGACATCCAGCGGCAGCCACACTGCTTAGCTTGGCAGAGTAGAATCCGTCCCCGCGCAACACCCTCAACCCATCACCGGTCACGACGCCGGAATTGCCGGTCACAATCAGCCGGAAACTGCGGGGCCACAGCGGTCACGATAAAACGGAATCAGTGGTCACGATGCCGGAATCGTCGGTCACATTCACCGGAATACGCACCAACGGCTCAAGCCTGTACACCTCACTGCGCAGGCGGCTCGATGCTGCAGGCGTGCAAACCAATGGCAAGCGCGGACCGCATGCCTTCCGGCACGCGCGTGCCATCAGCCTATTGCGCGGCGGGGTGCCGCCCAAGCTGATTGAGGACGTGCTGGGGCACCGCTCATCAAGTTCCGTGTTGCCGTACCTGAAGCTCGCTGTCGATGAACTGCGCGACGTCTCCCTGGAGATCAGCGAACTCCTGACCGACGGGGCGCAATGAATACGTGGCTCGAAGATGAAGTGCGACGCGATCGAGCGTCACGTACATCACCTGGGGCTGCGCAGTCGCGATACGGCCAAGGTCTACCGTTGTGTTTTGCGCGGGTTCCAGCGTTTCGTGCGGCAACGTGGCGATGCCGCAGTCAGCACCTCTACGATGCAGGGATGGCTGCTGGAGCGCGCGCGGCACTCGCCTGTCCACATGGTGCTGCACCGGGCGTGCATCGTTGATCGCTTCCTAGATTATCTCCACTCGGAGGGCATGATTTCGCACAACCCACTGGCGGAGCTGCGCTCCTGCTATGGTCAACGATACGGCACGCCAATCGCGCGTGCGCTGCTCGCAGCCGAACCTCTGCAGGCGCTCGAGTCTCTGCGCCCGCCGGCTCGGTTCGCCAGCTTTCTCGGCGAGATGCTGCGCGAGCATGTGGAGCTCATGCGCGCGGTAGGCTACCGTTATGAGACACAGTCGGGCTGGCTCCTGCGTTTCGACCGGTTCCTGCAAGGTCGCCCGGAACTCCCCGGGCGACCGCCGGCGGTACTGTTGCAGCAGTGGGCCGCACAGGGCCGGACGCTGAATCACGCCTGGGAGTGCCAACAGGCGGGACGCGCCCTGTTGCGCGCATGGCGACGTGTCGATCCGAGCGTCGCACTGCCGCCGCCGGATCGTCGACTGAAGCACCGCATCGAATGGGAACGTCGGCGTCCGTACATCTATACCCCGCAAGAGCTGCAGTTGTTGTTCGACACCGCGCGCGCCTTCCCATCTCCTCGCGCTCCGCTCCGGCCACTTGCGCTGTACACAATGCTCGTACTCGCCTGCTGCGCCGGACTGCGTCTTGGTGAACTCGCGCGGCTGGATCTTGGGAACTTCGACCTCAGCACGGGCATGCTGGAAGTTCGCGAGACGAAGCTCTTCAAATCCAGAAGCCTGCCCCTGTCTGACAGTGTGGTGGCAGCGCTGCGCGAGTATCTCGACGCGAGACGACGCGCCGGAGCACCGCAGGACGGCGACAGCGGCTTGTTCTGGCATCAGCAGGCTGCCGGTCGCTACTCGCGGGTGATGATCGAGAAGTTGCTGGTGGCCGTGTTGAGACGCGCCGGGCTCAAGCCCGAACAGGGACGCTGCGGGCCTCGAATCCATGATCTTCGGCACGTTTTCGTCGTCTATCGGATGCTTTCCTGGTATCGCCAAGGAATCAATCCTCAGGCGCGGCTGCCGTACCTGGCAACCTACCTAGGCCACAAGGACATCAACTCCACGCTCGTCTACTTGACCGTGACGCAGGAACTGCTGCAGCTCGCCAGCGAGCGGTTTCGACATCTGGTGCTGCATCAGGTGCACATCCCCGGGAGAGCATCATGATGAAGCCGACCGATCCTTTCCCGCGACTGCTGCGGACCTTCTTCTATGAGCGGCTGGCAGAACAGCGCAACGTCTCCGCCCACACGATACGTTCCTACCGAGACGCCTGGCGACTGTTCCTGCGTTTTGTCGCTGAGCGCCGACGTTGTCGTGTCGCCGATCTCACGCTGCAAGCGCTAAACGCAACCGAGGTCGCTGCGTTCTTGCAGCACAGCGAGCGCGAGCGCAAGGTCTCTATCGGCACGCGCAAACTGTCGTCTCGCTGCGTTGCGCAGCTTCTTCAGTTTCGTCGCCGAGCGTGACCCCACAGCCATCGAGCAGTGTTCCGAGGTGCTGCGAATTCCGACTAAGAAGGCGCCGATGCCGGTGCGCCAGGAGCTCCACATGCACAAGATCGAGGCAATCCGGGCGCAGCCGGATCGCACCCAGCTGGAAGGACAACGTGATCACGTGCTGCTATGGCTCCTTTATAACACGGGTGCGCGGATACAAGAGGTGCTCAATCTTTGTCCTGCCGACATCCGATTCGACCCACCGAACTGCGTGCGACTGCTCGGGAAGGGCCGCAGGGAACGCATCTGCCCGCTGTGGCCAGAGATCGTCGAGTTGCTAAAGGCATTGCTGCAGCGGCAACCGTGCGCTAGCAACGAAAGGTTGTTTGTCAATCGATATGGCATGCCTCTGGGACCCTCGGGAGTCCGCTTCAAGCTCACGCAGTACGTGCGTAGCGCCGCTGCGGTTGTGCCGACGTTGGCATCGAATAAGATCTCGCCGCACACTTTTCGGCACGCGGCTGCGGTCCACCTGGTCGCCGCTGGCGTCGATGTCACCGTGATCCGGAGTTGGTTGGGGCACGCGAGCCTCGACACCACCAATCACTACGCCCAAGCAAATTTGGACACCAAACGCGAAGCCCTGCAGCGGCTGCAGCCGCATTCGAAGATCGACAAGCCACCACCATGGCGCCGCAACGAGGACTTGCTCACTTGGCTGGAATCGCTTTGAGCTGGCCTACCAAATCTGAAGGAACTGTCGCTGTTGGGTATGGAGGAGCAAAGGACGGGGCGAGTTCCTTCGGATTTCTCGCTGCTGCTGATTACCTGAGTAATCGGCAGCTGCCGATTATTCAGGCACGCCGCCGAAGAAAGCCAGCGCCTCTTCCAGACAGGC
>NZ_JALHRY010000027.1:0-36974 GCF_023952485.1 Cupriavidus mimosae
CGTTGAGAATCAGGCCACCGACCGCGCGCACCGTCTCGGGCAAGACAAGCCCGTGTTCGTCTACAAACTGATCACCGCGGGCAGCGTCGAAGAGAAAATCGTCGCGATGCAGGAACACAAGGCAGCGCTTGCCGAGGCCATCCTGTCGGAAGCTGGCGCCGGCGCCGCCAAGTTCTCCGCCGAAGACATCGAGGCGCTGTTCGAACCGATCCCGGCTGCACCCACCGTCGTCGCGTTAGCCGCGAAGCCACGGGTTCGTACCAAAGCGGGAACATAATCTGGCCTTGCTGCGACGCATTGTCGGCATCTGACCACCCCAAACCCCATGGCAAAGCCAGGCGTCAACCAACACGAACAGCGAATCTCGATGGAGATTGTGGTCGACGCGTACACCGAAGAAGAATGCGCGATGGCGTGGTACTGCCATCTTGAGGACAGCCTAAGCTTTCCCTTCGAAGCGCGGGTACATCAGGCCATGGCCGCGTCCCCGCTACGTGCTGGCGAGCGAGTCTCCGTCATCGTCCTCGCTCATGACCAGCTGTGCCGCGTTGCCATCTTCGTGCGCGCACAGCACAACCGGCGTGAACTCGTCGTGCCCCTTGCCCAGCTCGTTCCGGTCCGAGCCGACCAAAGTACTCGACTTGCTGTCTCCGACTGGCACTACTGGTGCGACCAAGGTTACAGCTTCTGAGTCCCACACCGTCGCCGACTGCGTCCTCCGACTGAGTCACCACGAACAATAAACACCTGACGGCCGCGAAGGGCCCGTTCGACGTCTTGTCAGCCCACTCCGCGTCAGGCGGCGGCGCGTGGTTGCCTTGACTTTGGTGGCGGGTCTGTAGAGTGAAAAGCAATGCAACGCAACTCCATGCCCATGCTTTCGACTATGCAGCTTTCCCTTTTCCCCCACGCAACAATACCCCGCCCCGATGCCAGCGAGCCGGTCCTGCTCCTGATGGCCTGCTCGAGCACAAAGCTCGATCGGGATGCGCGCGCCATCGACCTATACCGGGGCGTGATGTACGAATCGTACCGGGCACACGTGCGCAGCGATGCGGCGCCCCGTGTTTTGATCCTATCCGCGCGCCACGGTTTCCTGCAACCCGACACCAAGATCGCCCCCTACGATGAGCCCATGACGCGGCAACGCGCCGACCAAATGGTGGCCGACTTGTCGCGCTACCTGCGGCCCGCTGCGTGGCCAACCCGTATCGGCAAAGTGATGCTCGCCGGGGGCAAAGAGTATCGGCGCGTCATGCATGCCGCGCTGGCCCGCCAGTACGGTCCCACACTGCCTGCCCTGCAGGAAACCAGTGGTGGCATCGGCATGCAGCGGTCGCAGCTCGGCGCTTTCCTGGACGGCTTGACGTCGGTCTTCCGCCACCGGATCGGCCAGCATGCCAACGGCACACCGCTCTATCGTGGGTACGGATGGATCGAGGCCGGCGCCATCGCCACCCTGCTCTACCGGGCCGCGCCCGCTCTTCCCTCGCGCCAGGCTCGCGTGCTCTCCGTCTTCCAGGGGCCGGGCGGCCCCACCGCCGACGTCGAAGTGGAAGAGTTCGTACGCGGCCGCGCGAAAATCTGCCCGCGTTGGGTCAGCGTCCGGGATCTCCATCCGTCCACCGAGGTGCTGGCATGAGCGATTTTGACCGACAGCTGCATCGGGATGCGGTTGAGCTGTGCCAAACCGGGCCAGCAACGCCCGACAAACTCGTGGCACTGGCCCATGCAGGGCTCAAGGCGTGGGCGAAGGTCGGCAATCTGCAGTTCCCTCCCGAAAGGCGGTATGCACTGCTCCAACAAATCATGCGTTACTGCGCCTGGGAATGCCTGCTGGCGTGCTGCTTCACGCAGGCGGACCGCTTGGAGCGGATCGCGGAGATGCTGGACGCCGCCTACCCTCGCTACGCCTGCACCCGCGCACGACTCGACGCGCGCCGCAACCGCTATGGACGCCCGCGGTTCTGACCACTGACTGGCAGTGTCCCGTCTCACAGTAAATGGACGACAGGCTCCCGAAGAATCAACAAGTTGGACTCCTGTGTCTCAAGATAATTGGGCTGGATTCTCACAGTAAGTGGGCTAATGGTGCGATCTGTCTCACAGTTAATGGGTACACGGAGGCGGCGTCCCGGCCGGTTTGCCACCGGTTGGCACCTATATAGTCCTCCCTCCGCCTTTTACCCAACTTTGAGAATCCAACCCACTAACTGTGAAACAAAACTCAACAACTTTGAGACGTGACACTGGCAGTCATATCCGCCGCGTAGCGGTGGCAGGGGTGTGCGATGGGCCAAATTCAGTATATAACAGCGTGCATGACCCAAATGGACTCCCTCTGGTTGAGCAACCCAACGCAAGCGTACGGGGACTGGCAGGTTCGCGAAGCGGCCGGCGCTGATGGCCGCCCCTTCTCGGCGCGCTCGATCGTCCAGCATCAGGCGATGTTCGAGCATTTTCGTCGGCATCTGCTAGCAAGAGGCACGACCATTGCCTCATTTGGCACAGCCGACGTCGACGCGTTCTGGCAAACCCACAATGGCCGCACATACTCCCAGGCAACCCGCATGCGGTATGTGAAGTTGCTGGACCGGCTGTGCCGACACCTGGTCTTCACCGGCGTACGGCAGGACAACCCAGCCGCTGCCCTGCTTTCAGCTGAACGCTGGCCAGACCAGGAGCCGACGCCTCAGTTCCTGACCGAAGCCGTGGACGCACGGCTGCAGGCGTATCTGCAATCGCCTCCTGACGATCTGGCCAGTTTGCGCAGCCAAGCAATTGTCGCGGCATTCCTCGGTACCGGCATTACCGCGGCGGAAGCGCGCGCAGCCCGCTGTGCGGATCTGTGGCCGGACGCGACGCCACCCTACCTTGTCGTGCGGGCACATGGACTACGAGACGCCCGAACGGTTCACCTGGCCAGCTTCGCGGTACCGCCGCTGCGGGCCTGGAGCACTCGGCGTGCGGCCCTAGCCATCGAGGGCGAGTTGCTTTTCACGCTTACCCCAGAGGGTCTGCCGATCACCGACATGAGCTTCGGCCGAATCGTGTCTGAAATCCTCAACGCGATCGGCGCCACCAACGTCGAAACGAGCCCGCGCACGCTGCGCAATACCTTCTGCCGCCGCCAACTTCTGGCGGGCCAACCACGGGACGAAGTCAGCCAAATGCTCGGACTTGCCAGCAACCGGACCTGCGACCGAATTTTTGCCACCATCCATCAACCAACAATCTAGCGGAACACGCTAGCGCTACAGAGGGACCAACAATGCCGGCACCGTACCAGAGCCATATGGACATCCCGCGGGACACTGTCAAAGCCATCTACCGCAGCGCGATTGATCCGCGGGCTAGTGACGGCGAAGGTGCCGCCTGGTGGGACGCTGTCGCTGCGGAAGTGCTGGCCGTCGCTCGCGCGGAGATGAATAACGCCGCAGCCGCGGCCATCATTGCCTGGTGGCATCATGACTGGAGCCAGGTGAGCGATTCGCCGAAGGCAGCTGCCGCGCGTATACGCCGCGCATCCCGGGCCCTTTCACGGCGAGTCCGCCAGTGAAGTGCGGGGAATTTCCTGCTTGCATAGGCGCCGGGTTTTGCTATTCTTCGCCGGTGCGCTGCAGGTCAGATCCGGCTTGCAGGCGCGCATTTCCAACCAGATACGACCATGGCCACGAAAGCGAAACCTGTAGCAAAGACTGCAACGAAGACCGCAGCTAAGAAGGCTGCCCCGGCCAAAAAGGCCGCTCCTGCCAAAAAGGCTGCCGCTGCCGCCCCGGTAGCCAAGCCGCTGAAGGACACCTTCAACAAGTCCAGCCTGCTGGCACACCTGGTTGCCCAGACCGAGCTGGACAAGAAGACCGTTCAGACCGTGCTGGCTCACCTGGAGAACACCGTGCTGAGCGCGGTCCACAAGAAGGGTGCTGGCGAATTCACCCTGCCGGGTCTCTTCAAGGTGTCGGCCATTCAGGTGCCGGCCACCAAGAAGCGCTTTGGAAAAAACCCCTTCACTGGCCAGGAGCAATGGTTCGCCGCGAAGCCGGCCAGCGTGAAGGTGAAGGTGCGCCCGCTCAAGAAGCTGAAAGACGCTGCCGCTTAATCGCCTAAAAGGCGTAAACGGAAAAGGCCCGACATCGCAAGATGTCGGGCCTTTTCCCATGTAAAGACAACAACTAACATGAAGGATTTCAAGAAGAAGCGGGCCCGCAGCCCGGAGTGTAACGGGCCCTCCCGTCGATGGTTTAGCGAGTAAGCTTTTCGAGAGAGACTCGCGCCATGTCTGGCAAGGCTCGAACGAAGAATACGTCGGCCACGTAGTAGCAGGCGATGAACTCCGCGACTTCATCGATTACCGATTCCGGGTCTTGGTCACCAATCCAGAAGCAAAAGATTGAGTCATTGTCGGATTCCGGTTTTTCGCTTACAGGCAGCGTTCCCGCCATGTGCGTTGGACATGAATCTGCCCATTCCGCTGGGCAGCTTTCCCGGAAGGGAATCAAAGTCAGCGCTGGCGCATAGGGTACTTTGAGCCGTGCTCTTGGCGTCGATCGCTGCTTAGACGACCGACCATCGCCCGGGCCGGCATGTTGTTGTCCGGAATCCCCAGATGCTGTCTGGTCACTGGCGCTATGGGCCGCTGAGAGCGCGCCAGAGAGACTCTTATTAATCATGATTGGTTCGAAATAGAAATCGCCCTCGCCCCATTTGGGGCACCGGGCACGATTGAGGCAGGATTTTAGGCGCGTACTGCAGCGCTAGCGCTACGAAATCGATGACAGCGTCTGCCTCGTCTGGGAGGCGAAGAATTCCCGCTCGTAACCACCGACCCGCAATACCTCGCTAGCCAGTTGGCTGAAGCCGGCGCGCGCCCTCCGCAGGGCCGCCAGAGCCCATCGAACTCCGAGTCATGCAGCCCGATATTGACAATCGGGTTCATTGACGCTCCTTCAGTGTCAGCCAGCAGCAACCTGCGGATGCAGTCTGCGAAGCTCCTTCGGGTTGGTGTTGATGTATGTGCGCATCCCGTCCAGCTCGATCACGAGGTGGTGGTCAAGACAGGCGGCATACGACGATACCTCGACCTCCTTGGCCGACTCAAAGGCGGCCAGGACCCTCGCACGGTCAACGTCTGCACCCACCCATGCAAACACGCGGATGAATGTATGTACCTTCTTGCCGCGAGGCAGCAACTTTGCGGCGTGTTCCGCCGAAATCATGATTTTTGTCATAGTGTGAGATGTAGATTGCAGGCCAGCACCTGCACGATTGAACGAGAAATTCGCTTCGCGCTTTACGTGAATGTCACCACGGCCGTCAGACCGGATCGTGGATCGAGTCGGACAGACTGGCCAGGGTTCAAGCTTTGGAATCCGCTCCATGACCTCATAGGCGGGCACGCATGAGCCCGGCTGCTTGCCGTCCATGTCATCGATGCTGGGCCCCATGATGGCGATTACGAGCATCACACTCATGAAGTCGCTTCACCGGTTGTTGGCCGGGCCTTCTATAGGAAGCAATAAACCCTCGATGAGCGAGGGCGGCATGTGCGTGCATGGCTCACAGCCAGCCCGGACGAACAAGTTTCATGAGCTTTCGCGTGTTGCGTAGGGCCCGCACGCGAAGCACGATACACAACGCTGCCATGGCTGCATCAGCGCCGAAGCAACACAGCAACTGCCAATGGAGAAGGGCCGCATCGGGAGTCGTGACGCGAAAGTACAGCGCCAGCGACAGCATCGCCACCACAGCAAGGACAGCAGTGCCAGTAACGCGAGAGTGGATAAACATGGACAGGCTCCGGAAATGGACGGAGCCTTGCCCATAGGGAAGGCCCCTATGGGTGAAAGAAATTTGCTGACTGGTGCCAGCGAGGTCGATGCGTCGATGACGCGGGTAGTAGTCAGATTCTAGCGAGAAGCGCACGCGGCGACAATCCGCCGTCGAGGAGGCCTACACTCATTTGTCGTCCGAAGACGCGAGCATGGCGACCTCACAGAGGACATAGCGCGAGAACATCGCGTCGAAGTCCTCTTTCTGCTTGCCTGAGAAAAAGACACCGGCCACGTCGCCGTGGTCGATCTTCAGGCGCAGCTGCACCGCCAGACAGGCTGCATGCAGGGCATCCTCCACCAGCCCCGAAATGAGCATGCTTACCTTTTCCATCCCGCTCGCCAGCCAAGTATCCAGTGCCTGCTGGACCTGGTTTGCCGCCTCGCAAAACGCTTCAGCATCGCTTTCGGTGACGCGGGGAAAGAGGCGCGGTAGGTCGCCATCGTCCGCACACAGTCCCCCGAATTCGTTGGCGTCGACGTAGTCGTGAAGCGCGCTGAAGGTCTTTACTGTCGGCGGTATGCGGCCCGAAGCGATCTCCTGTCGGATTTGAGCCTTTCCCAATTCGATCGCGTTGGCGACGAACTCCTCCTGCTCCGCGGTCAGCTTCATTGTCGTTGCATTCATGGTGTCATCTCGGAAGTCATAGAAAAAAGGCCCGCACCCCTTTCGGGAATGCGGGCATGATCAGAAAGGAACGGAGTCGCGGCGCTACAGAGCCGCGAGCGCCACGACGTCGATGACGGCATCGGCTTCATCCACGAGATCGGGCGTCTGGCTGATGAAGAATTCCCGCTCGTAGCCGCCAAGCCGGAGCACCTCGCGCTTCATCTGCATGAAGGCACGTTTGCGCTCCGGATCGAGCGGCCCGTCCGCTTCGTCGGTGAACAGGGTCTGGAACGGCTGCTGCGTGTCTTGCGCCCGGTACAGGGCGATTCCACGCGTCAGGCATTCGTTGATCCACACCTTCTGGCCGCCACTCAGCACCGAGAAATCCTTCGTCGTGCCGTTGTCCGCGTCAAGAACGCTGATGGCGAAGCCCTCCCGGGCGTCACCATTGGCCAGCTTCGTCTGGGTCTGGATGGCGACCGTGAAGCGCCTTCCGTAGCACGCCAGCAGCAGGTCATTGACCATCGCGGTGATGGCAGGGCCCGCGTCGTCGATCGACAGGGCAATGACGCCATCGTTGCCGAGACCCTTGGCAAGCAGCTTCCATTGGGCAATCTCGTCGGACAGGCGCTGGACCCGTGATTCCAGACCGTCCAGCCCGGCAAGCTCCCGCTCGATCAGACTGCGCTCGGTGGCCAAGGCGCTTTGCCGGCGGATCAGCGATTCGATCCGGCCGTCCAATGCACTGACCGCCTCGCGGCTGGCTGCAAGCCGACGATCGAGATCGGCAACGAGGCCCGTCACGTCCGTCACAGCCAGGCTGTCGCGCTCGCGCTGCAGGCTCGCCAGTTGCGTGTCCACGTCACGGATATCACGGTCGAGCCGCGCCTTCCGTTCGGTGTCCTCCGCGTCCAGGGTCACGAGATCGCGTTGCGCCAAGTCCAATGCGGCCGCCGAAGCATCGAGCAGAGGCTTCTTCGCTGCAAGCCCCGTGAGGCGCTGCAGATCTGAATTGCCCTGCTCGACTTCCTGCCGCAGCGCTGCAACGGCGCGGCGCACCTCATTGAGCCGCGCCAGCGCTTGGCCCAACTGCTGCAAGGCTTCCTGCTTTGCCTTGTAGCTGGTACGCAGGTTCGCCACTTCGATGACCTGTGGCTCGAGCTTGCCCTTGGCTTCGCGCGCTTGGGCCAGCAACGGACAACGCGCGTGCATGTCATGGCCAGCGCACGGCACCTGGTCCATCACTTCCGTCTGGGCCTTTAGCGTCTTGACCAACTGCGCCGCCACCGAGCCGCGGGATTCCATCCCCCTTAGCTCACTGGCGATCGCCGCGTGCTGGCCGGCAACGGGCTCCAGATCGGCAAGCTCCTTCTGCAGGCGGTCGAGTTCGCCGCGATGGCGGCCGAGAGCCAGCTGCGCTTCGTCACGCTGATGGGCTGCCGCCTTGATGGCTTCAGCCTGTGCAAGCGTGGACCGGTGCTCCGCAGCAAGGCGTTGCAGATCCTGCCGCCGCGCCGAAGCCTTCGACGCCGCAGCACGGGCGTCGCCGGCCAGCTGCTGCCGGCGGCCCGTCAGTTCACGATGGCGCTGGTCCAGCTCGCGCAAGCGTGCTTCGGTTCCGGCAGAAGCGGCCTGCTTGGCCGCCAGCGTCGCACGCTCCTGCTCCAGCTTGCTGCCGCTGGTGAGCAGTTCTGCGCGGCGGGCGCGCTCGGCGTCGAGTCCTTCGTCAATCTGGCAAATCTCCTGGGCGATCGCGTTCACGGTGTCGCGCTTGCCGGACAGCACAAGCACGTCCCGCTGCACCGTCTCCAAAGCCCGGTTCAACGCCTTGGCGACGTCGCCTGCCTTGGCCGACAACTCGCGCAGGTGGTCGATCCCGAGCAGCTCGGCGAGCAGCTTCTTGATCTCGGCAGGCTGATAGGTGGTAAGCGGCCGACGATTCTGGGCAGAGAAGACGCTCGTGAAGAATGCCTCGGCCGAACCCAGCACCGCCTCGAGGCAGAGACCATAGGTCTCCGCCTTGCCATCGGACAACGTTCCGTCGGCCAACTGCACCGGCTTCCAGTCGCCACCCACCTTCTCGAACAAGTAGTACTCCGCCTTGCGGCTCTTGCCCGGGTTACGGAATGCGAATGCCGACCGGTAGATCTTGCCGCCATGTTCCCATTCGAGATCCTTCTCTCCGCGCGGGGCGCACAGGTGGTCCCAGTACGAAAACGCGTCGGCCGACATCTTGGCCGCGTGGCTGGGCATGATCGGATACGGATGCAGGTTGTCCATGATCGTCGTCTTGCCGGCACCGTTCGGGCCGACAATGGCGATCAGCCCAGCGGGCAAGGAAGAGAGGTCGACGGTAATGCTGTCCCGTTGCATGCCGTCACGGATCCCGTGGAATCCTGCGAGGGTCAGCTTCAGTGGGCGCATTCGGACACCTCCATGCCGGTAAAGGAGTGGAGGTAGTCCGGCGGCACTTCCATCACGTCATCATCCAGCAACGGCATGTCTGCCGTCATGGATTGTTGGGCGGTGGGTGCGTCATGCGCGGGGTTGCCCGCGATCGCGCGCTCGACCGAGCGGCGTGCGGCCGCGAACTGCGCTGCGGCCATCGTCATGAGAGCATTCCAGTCCCCCTCGCCGGTCAGGGCGCGGAGTTCCAGCTCGCTCCACTGGGAAGCCAGGCCATGCGAGAACGACCAGATGAGGTCCTGCAGTTCCTTGGATGGCGCCACGGCATAGAAGGTGTTACCACCGGCCTCGCCCAGCGCCATCACCAGCATGTGGTCATGCTTGGCAATGACCGCGCCCCGGCCTGCGCCAAATGGCTCGTACAGCGTGCATGGGGTGAATCCATGCTGATCGGTCAGGCGCTTGGCCATCTCCGAACGATTGATAGACGTCTCGTCGACGAACAGCCACTGCGGGCCGGCGTGGTACAGGACCATGTTGCACTCCTCAGGATAGGACGGAGTGCGCCCCGGACGGGAAGCACCCGTCAGGGACAATGGAAAGAAATGGATACTGCTGGGTCGATGCGTCCAGGACGCGGGGTGAAACCGGGTTTCGACTGCCACAAAGGCAGTCGGAACATGGCTTGCATGCTCAAGGTGTTGGCGTATTGCTACGCAAAAAGGTCGTCGGTCAGCCACTCCATCTGCGGCGCTGCTGGAGGGGTCAAGCCCAGTGGTTCGGCACGCGTAGTTGGTACATCATCGACGGGCGTCGCGAACGGGCTGGCTCCGGATGGGAAATCCTCCGACCAGGCGGGCGATTCCGCGGGTTCCGGCGCCGGCATGCCGCGCAACTGCTCAAGCACGCCGTCAGCAATCGACTGCGCGTCAAGCGATTCCAGTAGCGCCAGCCGTTCCGCGAGAGGGCCTGTTGCAACACCGGTCAGTTCCCCCCACCGCGAAAGCTTCTCGAGTAGGCTTGCCGCACGGCTGATGCCTTCGGCACGGCTGCGCACGGCGGGCAGGACGCGGGCTTCGATCTTCAGCTCCGCGCTCTTGCCGAACAACGCCATGATGGCGTCGCGGTCGACCAGCTGCCGATGCTCTTCGTTCACCGTCCAGCGCACGCGCACGAACTTGTCGGCAGCCTCGGCCGCAACGGCAGCCAATGCGTCCATGTCCGGCGGGCCATCGAAGTCCACGCAGACCGTCTCGCGCGCGGGCGTCTCCACCAGCTGCGCGGTCGCCCGGCCCGGAACGATGTCCCATTGCAGGTATCCTTTGGCGCCGATCTCGCCGTAGTGGAAGCGTCCGATGGAGCCTGGATAGGCAACCACCCTGCCCTCCCGCTCCCATTGCTGGGCACGGTGGATGTGGCCGAGTAGGAAGCCATCGCACTCGGCCTCGAACAGGGCTCCGATCCTGAACTCATGATCGAAGCCTGCCATGGGCACGCCGTGCTCGGTCTGGCAGCCATTGACCGTGCCGTGCGAGACGCCGACCGTGGCGATTCCCCGACTGCGCAAGCGAGCGTTCATCGTGCCCGCCGCCACCAGGTAGCTGGCCAGGTGGTCACCCACCGCGGTTGCCGCATTGGCCACGCCAGCGGCCGCAGCCAGCACCGCCTTGTTGACAGTCGGCACGCAGGTGAAGACAACCTTGGGCATGCCGTGTTGGGCCAGCAGGGCGTCAAACTCCGCGTCGGTGAAGATGGGACCACCAGACGGGTGAAACGCGCCGTCACACACCGCCACCTGGTGGATGCGATCAGCGACGTACACCGGATACTGCGCACCGATGAGCCTGAACACGTCCAGCGTGCCGGGCGGTTCGTGGCTAAATGTCCCTTGTAGCATCAAAACCGGGCAGTAGCCCGAGAGCCGATGGATGCGCCGCGCGAGCGATCCAAACGCCGGCGTGTGCGCATCGAGTCCGTGGTCCGTCGAATCGCCGGACACGACGGCCACGTGGCAGCCGGAGACGATGGCATTTTCAACTGCGAATCCGAAACACCGGTCGGCCTCGGCGAGGTTGCCGGGCGAGTAATGCAGGTCAGAGAAGTGGGCAAGCCACAAGGGTTCGCTCTCGTTGAGCATCATGCTACCTCCAAACGAAATGTGCCGGCGAAGTGCGGCAGGATTGAGTAGGGTGAGGGGTCACCCCCTCAGCCCTCTCACACCACCGTACGTGCGGTTCCGCATACGGCGGTTCACGAACGAGACTGCAAGCGCTGCTGAGTATCCAGCAGCGAGATCAACCCCAAGGCGTCGAAGTAGCCCTTCGGGAAGGCCGCGCCCATGTGGCGAGCCCCGGCATTCCACCATGGGCCCTGCCCGTTGCGAGCCGAGTGCCACGCGCGATCCTCCGTTAAGCCTTGCCGACGCAGCATCACAGTGCGGGTAGCACGGCTCTTGGCCTGCCGCCATAGCAAGCACCGCAGCCGGCGCCGTATCCACCCGTCCAGCTCCTCCAATGGCCGCTTGCTCTGGGTGTGCTGGAAGTACCCGATCCACCCGCGCAGCACCGGATTCAGCACCGCTATCGTGTGAGCCAGGCTCCTTCCTCGCCCTTTGCGCATCAGTTCCTTGATTCGTCCGGTCAGTCTTTGCAGACTTTCCGGGGCAATACGCAGCTTGGCCTGACGATGCGCTGTCAGGCTGTAGCCCAGGAACTTGCGTGCCCAAGGCCGCGCACAGGCACTCTTGGCCTCATTGACCTGCAGATTCAGCCGCTCCGCAAGGAACGTCATCATCCCGGCCAACAGCCTCTGTCCTGCTGCCTGGCTTCGGACGTAGATATTGCAGTCGTCCGCGTAGCGACAGAACGCCAACCCCCGCTTCTCGAGTTCACGGTCCCAATCCGTCAGCAGAATGTTCGACAGCAGCGGCGACAGCGGCCCGCCCTGCGGCGTGCCCTGCCTCCTCGCCTCGACCACCCCGCCACGCATTAGCCCCGCTTCCAGATACCGCCGGATCAGCTTGAGCACCCGGACATCCTTCACTTGCCGTGCCACCCGCGACATCAGGATGTCGTGGTTGACCCGGTCGAAGAACTTCTCAAGGTCGATGTCCACCACCCATCGCCGGCCTTCCTGCACGTACCGCTGTGCCTGCAAGACCGCCTGCTGGGCGCTGCGCCTCGGCCTGAAGCCATAGCTCGACTCGGAGAACCCCGGTTCGTAGAGCGGTTGGAGAACCTGCAGCAGCGCCTGCTGGATCAGCCGGTCCACCACCGTCGGGATGCCCAGTGTCCTCACCCCGCCCGAAGGCTTGGGAATGTCCACCGCGCGCACCGACTGCGGGATGTACTGACCACCCAGCAACGCCGCCCTGACGCTTGGCCAGCTCACCTTCAGCCAGTCACGCAACGCCGTCACCTCCAAGGCATCCACCCCGGCCGCACCGCCATTGCCGACCACCCTCCGGTACGCCAGCCACATGTTGCTTCTCTCGACCACCGCCTCCATCAGCGATGGCGCCCGCGCTTTCGTTTGCCCAACAGCCGCCGTGCCAGCCTCCGCACCCCCATCGGCCCCGGGCAGGTTCCGCCCGCCTTCCTCCGCTGTGGGCTGCACTCGTTCGTGCATTTGGGCTTCGTCGGTAAGCATCGAGGTCTGTCGTCCTAATCGCGCTCATTCATGTTCGGCCCTTCAGCGCCAACGGCTCGCCTAATATGGCCTCTGCTGACTTCTGCACCGCCATCCCGACACCTCTCGACGCCGGTAGCACCGTGGCAGCGGTACAGATCTCCCCGGGTATGACGCACCCACCTTCACGCTTATGCCTGTCGGATCTACGCCGCACCGTTCCGTGCAAGTACTGGGCTTTGGCCCTTTTTGCTGCCTTACCCAGATGCGTCGCCTCATATCCGCTTCCTGTTCGTCAGGCCAGCGCTTTGCCTCGGGCTTCCTTCAGACCCCCAGTCGCCCGGGGAACCCTTGCCTATGGCTAACACTTCCCCTTGCCGGGTGTGTAAGGGACTTTCACCCTCAAGTGAGTGCGCCCTGCCGGGCGCACAAAAAGAAAATGCCCCGTCGTCGACGGGGCAGGAGAAGGTGCCAAGCTGCTTAGGCAGCAGCCGGCTCTTGCAGGTGCTGGGCGACGAAGGCTAGAAGGCCTTATCCGAGACGCGCGGCGAACCGCAATTCCCAGTACTCGTTGTATTGCAGGACGTCCAACCCTGGGAAAGTCCGCCGCTGCTGCGCAGCGAATACCTCACCATGGTCGAACTGGCGCAGGCAACCTGCCAGGGCGGGCTCGCCCGCATCCTGCGCATACGCGGCCAGCGCTAGCAAGGCCGCGCGCACGTCGGCATGCGCGTCTGCTGCAACGCGCCGTGACGGACGCGCGGCAGCCACAGGCAACGAAGGCGCCTTGAGCCGCAGCCGCACGACTTTGGCGTGCCGGCGCACGGCATTGGGCTGATCGAACTGCAGCGCCGCAGCGAGCGTCTCGGCGACCTGCCGGTACGCCAACGCGCGGCCGCTGGCCTGGTACCGCTCGGCAAGCACCCGCCAGTAGCGGTCGAGATCGGGCGTATCGCCGGCGCGGATGGCCTCCCAGATGTTCGGGTGGCCGTTCACCGGAATGCGCGTCTCGTCGATGCACACGGGTGCGCCTTCGATGCCGAACTCCTTGCTTGCCCGATCGATCAGGCTCGCAACGAGGCGTCGAAGGAACCGACGAAAGTCGCCAGCCTGGTCGATAGGCACGGGAACGATCGTCGCATCGGCGCGGACCTGCGCGGCAAGCGCGCAGACCCGGTCATAGGCATCGAGCGAAGCGCCCTGCGCCGAGCGAAACGCCTCAACAAGCGCGTTGTACATCTCAGTGCCGTTCCTGCATGGCGTCCTGGCCGTACTCGCCCACGAACAGCATGAGCGGTTCAGCCAACTCGTGCGAGAACTTAAACTCCCACTTGTCGTTGTAGAGCGTGATGTCGAGGCCCGGCATGGACATCTTCTCGCGTGAGGTGTATTCCAGCTGATGCAGATCGATTCGCTGCAGCATGCTCGCCAGCACCGCGTTACCCGCCTTTCCGGCGAAGGTAGCCAGGCCTGACAGGCAGTCTGCCGTGGGCTGCGTGCTGTAGTAACCAACCCTGCGGCGGGCAGATTTCCACCCCGCCTCGGAATGGACGCTCTTTTTGAGCACGACGCCGGACGCGGTGCGCTTCACTTCCGCATTCCGGTGCAAGCCGAAGCCACGGACAATGCGTGCCGCAGCTTGCCGGTACGCGGTGGTGGCACCGCCGTCGCCGTTGTAGTACGCGCTGAGGGATGCCCAGAGCTGGTCGACATCGGGGATATTGCCTTTTTTCAGCGCCTTGCCGATATCCAGTCCGGCGCGGTCGAACTCGGCCTGGTTGTCGATATCGAGTCGCGCCCCCACCGGGGCGAACTCGCGACGCGCGCGGCTGACAACGTTCCCAGCCAGCGCGAAGCAGAACTTCTCAAGTTCGTCGTCCTGGCGGTACTCGGAACGCACGCCGACTGCAAAGAACGGCTCGCCTGCGCCTGTGCTGGCCAGCGCCTCGCGCTCAAACTGCGCGGCATCCTGGTAAGCCTGGCGGGCCGTACGCTGGGCCGCAATGAATTTCTCAATGATCTGGTTGTACATGTCGGTCTCTCAAGGAATATGGGAGACCGCCCCGTCGGGATGGTCTCCCGAGGGAATGAATCGGTGAATCAGGGCGGACGGAACCGCTTAAGTGGCCAGTTCCATCCAGCGCTGGGCGGACTCGCGGCTCATGTCGGTGGAGGCTTCCAGACGGACAGTGGCGCGGCCGCCATCGGGCGGGGTTTTGACTTCGTCTTCGCCTGCACCTTCGAGGTCATGGTCGACGACGATCACGGGGACGTGGGAGTCACTCCCAACGTACTGCACCAGGCCGCCGTCCAGATGCACAACGATCGTCGGCTTCGCAAGGGTGTTGGTCATGGCGTGGCCCCTCAGTGAATCGAGATGGCGCGGCCGATCGGCATGGGCATGAATCCCAGTGCCCACCACATCGCAGCCGGATGATTCGGAAAATCAGGAATCTCCGTACGCTGGAAGATGTCCGGTACAAGCTCGATCGCCGAGGGGCGGGCCCTCACCGTTTCGCGCCATTTCCCCTGCAAGCGCAGCCAGGTCAATTCGGCGCGAGCGATGTGATCCCATTCGCTGGGTAACAACGACTCGTTGAACAGGTCGGCGCCTTCCGCGGTTATAACGGCAACCACTTCGTGATAGCGGCCGAGTTCATGCGGGAAGCCGCGGCGGACAAACCGCAGGACTGTGGGATCCGGATTGCCGAAGATGCGCTGCAGCTGCCGGATGTACACCGCGCACTCGCGCCGCGAGCGTTCGCTGTAGTCGTCGCGACCAACCTGCGCGCACGCCTCCTCGGCCGGCACCGGGCCGACTTCAATTTCGATGGTGTTGAGTTTAAACATGGCGTTACCTCGAGAAAGTGGGAACGCCCCCACCGGGGGCGTTCCCGATGGGTGATTGAGTCCGGAAGCGCGAATGCGACCGGATTGGTGTGCCTAGATGGCGATAACCTGGTTCAACTGCTCACATGCCGCAGCGTAGACGTTGGATAGCGAGGCGCTGCGGGCATAGCCTCGCCGCCGTGCTTCGCGGGATCGAACAATGCCAGCTTTTCGGCGAGCGTCAGGCTGCGATGGCCGACCGGCTTGACAGTGACCCCAACGTCAGCCACTGCGACCTCTACGGCAAGGCCTTCCGTGAAATGCGCGGCACGCGCCGCACTGGTGGGGATGCGCACGGCGAGGGCGCTGCCCCATTTCTGGATCGTAAGTGTTGCGGACTTGGACATGGCAACCACCTGTCGGAATGTAGAGACGAGTTTATACATGGAGACACCATGCATAAACACCGTCTCGCCTTTGCCGCCCGGATTGGAGAAACGCCTGGAGGTCATACGTTTCCTCGCAAGGCGGGATACGCCCCACCGGAGAGTATTTCCCGGTGGGTAGTGGAATCGGCCGCTGGCCTGAGCGGTCACGCGGCGGCAGCAGGCTTCCGGTCCAGACCCAGCAGCTTCGCGAGAAGCCAGCTGATCAGCACCAGAAACTCGATCTCCGCAACGATGTGCACTTGCATGGCAGCAAGGCTATCGTCCTCGGTAGTACAAAGAAAGAAGAGGACCGCGAACAGGTTGATGACGGTCGCGAGGACAGCCAGCGCGGTGATACGGGAGAAGATACGCATGGAAGGGCTCCTGAAATGGAGCCTTCCCCATTGGGAAAAACCCCAATGGGTGGAAATGAAGATGGCCGGTACGCCGGCAAGGTCGATGCGCTGATGCGCGGAGAATCGGACGAATCTTACCCTGCCTGCCAGCGCGGGACAAGAATCGGATGCTTAGCGCGCGCACGCTGCCGCCTCGCGCGCCCGGCGGTTGGCCTCGCGGATGCGATTGACCACTGCCCAGCGCCGCTGCTCGACCTCCTCCGGATTTTCGAGCTTGGCATAGTCCTGCACCGGCCCCTCGCCCACGAAGGGCTTGTAGTCCTGGGGCAGCTTGCCTTCGGCCTTGGCCTTCTCACGCTGCATGCGACCCAGCCCATCGCTTGTCTCCGTGATCGCTACATAGTCCCACCGCGCTGGCACGGCCGCCTCGGAGAACCAGATCTCTCCCTCGCCCTGCCCCACGATGGCGACCACGTCGTAGACGCTGCCCACAGGCGATGGGATAGCACGAACCTCGAAACGCAGCACCTCCGGCCGTGGATGCCAGAACACCCGGTCCAGGTAGCGCTTGAACGTGAACGCATCCAGTCGGGCGATCTCGCCGTACTGCGGCTCGCCGGGCGCGATGAACTCCGGTTCGTGCTTCGGGCGGTTGCCCAGGGAGATTTCCCGGGAAGTCGGATTGCGGGATGACATGGGGGATTTCGGTAAAAGACGCCCGAAATTCTAACGCTTTCGGCGCCTACGCCGGCAGGACACCTCGGAAAATGGTTGGCGGCGAACTTCGCCCGCCCGCCGCCTTGACTTCGGCGCGGGGCCGGTATCTTGGTCTTAGACCACTCCATTCCTTGCCGCCCATGCGATTCACACGACTCGGACGCCACGACCCTATCGACTTTAACGCCCGCCGCCAGGCCGCCTTCGCGCGCAAGCAGCAGCGCGAGCGCGACCGATATCCGCTCTTCGCGGAACACGTGGCCGCCGAACAGCACTCGGCCGACGAGGAACTGGCTCGCCGCCAGCAGCGCTCCGACAGGCTCGAAACGACGATGCGCGGACTGCACGCCCGCGTCTGGCGCGAGAAACGCGCCGTCTACTTCTCGCTGACAGCCGAGCAGCGGGCTGACGTTCGCGCCAAGTGGCAGGCCTGGACCGGGCCCACCAGCGCCCTCTACTTCGCCTATATCGTTGACAAAGTTAGCGGCGAGGCCGCACGGCGCGCCGAGGCCTCCCGCGCGCACGCGCTGACCATCCGGCGACGGGTTCTTGCGCGCCTGCCGGAACAACTGGAGATGGCATGACTCCTACCGCCGAACAAGAGTGTGTCGTGGAGGCGGTGCGTGCCGGTGGCGCCGTCAAGGTCAAGGCGTACGCCGGCGCCGGCAAGACCTCCACGTTGCGCATGGCCGCTGAGGCCCGCGGCCGCGCGCGTGGCCTGTATCTGGCCTTCAATCGGGAGATCGCCAACGAAGCGGCCCGCAAGTTTCCGCAGAACACCCGTTGCCGCACCGTGCATTCGCTCGCCTACAGCGCCACGCGCCCGGAGATCACGCGCAAGCTCAGGAATCCGGTCGAGCCACCCCATCAACTGGCGATCCGCTACGGCTTCGGTAAACTACGCCTGCCCCACCACCATCGGCAAGGATCTGGAACTCAGCCCGAGCAAGGTCGCCCGGATGGTGATGGACGGCGCCGCGCGCTTCTGCCGCTCCGCCCAGGCAGAGCCGCTCGCTTGGCACATCCCGGTCGAGGCGATCGTCAAGGAAGAGGAAGCCGAGCACCTGCGCGAATCGCTGCTGCCGTATGTAAAGCGGCTCTGGGATGAATATCTTGATCCGAATGCGCCGTCTGCCATCGCCCACGACGTCTATGTCAAGCTGTTTGAGCGCAGCCGGCCGCGCATCGGCGCCGACTTCATCCTGTTCGACGAAGCGCAAGATGCCGACGGCCTGATGCTGTCGGTGCTGCGCGCGCAACAGGCGCAGGTCATCTACGTGGGCGATCCCTACCAGCAGATCTATGAGTGGCGCGGCGCTGTCAACGCCATGGACCATATCCGTGCCCCGGAATGCGCGCTGACCGAGTCGTTCCGGTTCGGCCCGGCCATTGCACAGCTGGCCAGCCGCGTGCTGCGGCTGATGGATGAGGACACGCCAGTGCGCGGCCAGGACCACGTCGAGTCCCGAATTCTGCACGATTCGACCTCAGGCCACGACCGCTTCGACGCGATCCTTTGCCGCAAGAACGCCACGGTCCTGACCCATCTGGCCGAGGGCATCGGCCGCGGCGACCGCGTCGCCGGACGGGCCAACGTCGACGAGCTCCGGGCGTTCGCCGACGGCGCCGAGCAGCTGATGCGCGGCCAGCGCATTGGCTACCCAGCCACCCTCGCCTTGTTCGAGACCTGGGAGGAGGTTCAGGAGTACGCCGAGTCGTTCGCCGGCCGCGACCTGAAGCCGCTGGTGCAGCTGATCGACAACGAGGGGGTGGACTATCTGCGCCTGATCCTCACCCGCGTGTCCCCAGAGGACGAAGCCGACTACATCGTGTCCACCGTCCACCGCGCCAAGGGCCTTGAGTGGGACCGCGTGCAGCTCGCCGGCGACTTCAAATTCAGGAACGGCGACGACGGCAAGTTGACCATGGCGCCGGAAGAAATGCGGCTGCTCTACGTCGCCATGACCCGCGCCAAGCGTCTACTCGACGTCAGCGAGATCCGGCGCGATCTGTACACCATGTTCCGGGAAGCCGGCGTCTAAGGAGAGGAATCCATGATCACCGTGCGCATTGGCGGGAACGAGTTTCCGCTCGACGATGTACTGGAAGATCCCGGCCGTTACGCGCGTCACCTCGAGCGCGCGAAGACGGTCCAGGGTTTTGCGGAATGCGAATGCAGCACTCGGCGCCCACGGCCCAAGCTGGTGATTCGCCGACATCGGGACATCTTCCTGCTCGCGCGCTGGCCGGAACAGGCACACCACCATGCTGCAGGCTGCCCATTCAACCGCCAGGCGCTGGCCAAGTCGGGCGCGAGCGACAACCTGGACCCGTTCCGGATGAAGGACGGCCACCATGACATCCGCCTCGATGCCTCGCTCTCGGTCAGCGCGCACACCCCAGCCAAGACCGTCCAGCGCCTCCCCAAAGGGCAGAGCACGAAGCCGCAACGGCGTTCGGCGGGGCTGCTTGCGTTTCTGGAATACGCCTGGGAGCAAGCAGGGCTGAACGTATGGCCGGGAACGGGTTCGCGCGGCTGGAACGCCTGCTGGTCACAGCTGACAACGGAGCTGGCAGAATGCCGTATCAACGGAAAGCCGGCCGATGGGCTGCTGCACGTCATGCAACGGTGGGACCCGAGCCGCAGGACGGAGATCCTGGCGGAGTTCGAAGCATGGCAGGGCAGGCTCACGTCCACTCCGGCCGGCAATCCGCGCGGCATCGTGATCGGCGAAATCGAATCCCACGGCACGACCCAGTTCGGTGGCAAGTTCGTGCTGCGCCAAAGTACCCAGCGCTTCTTCATGGCCGCCGACCTCTACGCGCGCCTGCAGGTGTCGTTCGGGGGCGCCCTGTCCGGCATCGGCAAGGCAGAACAGCGTTGCGTCGCCGTCCTGCTGGTCGAGCGGTCGAAATCAGGCTACCTGACGGTGGTCGATGCCGCGGCCATGCTGGCCAACCGCCAGTTCCTGCCTTGTGACTCGTCATACGAGGTTGCCATGGCTGACTATCTGGTCGGCCTGCAGCGGGCATTCCGCAAACCGCTGCGCCACATTGGCCGAGCCGCCGTGCATCCCGACTTTGTGTTGACCGACGTGGCTCCTGAGGCCGTCATCGAAGTCCTTGGCATGACGGGCAATGCGGACTACGACGCCAGGCTCGCGCAAAAGCAGGCGTTCTACCGCGCCAACGGCGTGCCGGTGATCGAATGGCGCCCTCAGGACCAGCAGATCACGTGTGTCCGGCTGCCCCGGCCGAGCGCTGCATGAGCAGCCGGGCACCACTGGGCATGAACCGTGCGTATCTGAAGGCAGTTCAGCTGGTGCACCAGTACCGCGCCGCATCTGTCCCGCTTGTCCAGCGGCATCTCGGCATCGGCGCCGAGCACGCCGAGTCGCTGCTGGCGCGCATGGCAACAGAGACCACTGTGGTCCGGCGAATGCCCAACGGACTCTATCTCTACGTGGGCGAAATCGTCGCTGACGAGCTCACTGCACTGTACGGATTTGCCGAAGAGGTCCTCGCTGTCATCGCCTCCGGCGAAATCGACGTGGACGCACTCAGAGCCGCCGCGGTGAAGTTCGGCCTTTCGGCCCCACGTGACGCGCCTCCCTACACCTGCTTGACTTTGCCCGCGATTGGATAGGCTGGAAGCATCCCTCACCTTCCACCGACCCGATGGGCTACATCAATCCCCTCCTGCGTCTACCCGCTGCACAGCAGCTCCTGCGCCTCCCACCAGAGCAACGCCGAGCCATCGCTGCGGTGCTCCACGAACTGCGCGAGGCATCGAACGCCGAAGCCGAATTGTCCTGGCGCCGTCGCAAAGGCCCCATGGCGGCGTATTGGCGTGCCGTCTCAACCTACGCCCGGCATTTTGTACATGCGCTCACGCAGCACTGCGAGTGTCCGCACGAATCGTCCTCGGTGGCTGATTCCCCTTCTGCCACAGACACCGGCACAGCCGCGAATCAGCAGGCCAGGGATTTTGCTTTTCCATCCCATACCCGGGACACCCGAACCATGGACATGTTCGAGAAAACGAAATGAGCGAAAACACCAAGATCGAATGGACCGACCACAGCTGGAATCCCTGGGAAGGCTGCCAGCGGGTTGGCCCCGGCTGCGACCACTGCTACGCTGAGGCCCGCAACGCACGCTTCGGCGGTGGCCAATCCCAAAACTGGGGCCCCGGTGCGCCCCGCCGGCGCACATCCGCCGCCAACTGGCGCAAGCCCTTGCACTGGAACGCTGCGCACGACGCCTTCGCCGCGGTACACGGGCGCCGGCAACGCGTCTTCTGCGCGAGTCTGGCCGATGTGTTCGACAACGAGGTGCCGATCGAGTGGTTCATCGATATGCTCGATGTCTGGCGCCAGACGCCGAACCTGGACAAGCTCGTGCTGACCAAGCGCATCGGCAACGCCACGAAGCGATTGGGCGATGCGTTCAACACGCTGATGCTGTGCGACGACTGTGCGGACAATCCCCTCGTTCCGTGGCTGGCTACGTGGATCGCCGGCAATGCCCCCGCCGATATCTGGCTGGGCGCAACCGTGGTGAACCAGGTGGAAGCCGACCGCGACATCCCGAAGCTTCTGCGCGCGCCGGCAAAGACGCGGTTTCTCTCGATGGAACCGCTGCTCGGGCATGTCGACGTGTTCTCGACTCTGACCGGTGAACTGCTGCATACCTCCGGCAACGACTATGCGCCGGGCTCCCTGGACTGGATCATCGTGGGCGGTGAGAGCGGCACGGGTGCCCGGCCGATGCATCCGGCATGGCCGCGCTCGTTGCGTGACCAATGCGCGGCAGCCGGCGTGCCCTTCCTCTTCAAACAATGGGGGCACTGGCATACGGCAGTCGTGGACCGTTCCTCCAGTGAGCCGGTCTTCCGCGAGTTCGCCAGCTTTCAGCAATGGGTCAACAAGGCGCAGACGTGGATCGCCGGCGGGATTTGCCTCGACAGGCATGGCGCGCAGCTCGAGCGCGGTCAAGATTTCATGCGCGCCCGCGACGAGGGCCGGTTCCCCGTGACGGTGATGCACGCGGTGGGCAAGAAAGCGGTGGGCCGGCTGCTCGACGGCGCCGTGCACGACGCCTTCCCTGTGACGTCGTTCGACGTCGCGGCAGCATGCGAGCGTGCGCTTGCACGGGGCGCTGCATGATGGAGCAGTTGAAACTGTTCGGACACGTGGCAGCAGCGTTCGCCGACGCGCCAGCCGAAGGCATCGCCACCGCCCAGCTCTACGATGCCGTGGCGACCGCGGTCGGGATCGATCTCGCCCAGGCTCAGGCCAAAGTCCCGATCGGCGCCGCTGGCACCCTGCACAGCCCGTTCAAGCGCGCCGTGCGCTGGCATCAGCAGACGCTGAAGGCCATGGGCGTCGTGGAGCGCATTCCGGACCGCGCCGGATTCTGGCGGCTGACGCAGCCTGTTACGCACGAGCTCGACCGCGCCGCCAACGGCGTTCGGCTTGTCGCCTTCAGCACCACCCTGGGTGTGGCCGTCTGGGCGCGCCACGAGGAAATCTTCCGCGGCCTTGGCGAACCGATTGCGCTGTGCGTCACCTCGCCGCCGTACCCGCTGCGCCAGGCCCGGGCCTACGGCAATCCCACGGAAGCGCAGTATGTCGACTTCCTGTGCAAGGCCCTCGAGCCGATCGTCGCAGGGCTTGTGCCAGGCGGCAGCATTGTCCTCAATGTGTCGAACGACATCTTCGAGCCGCGCAGCCCAGCCCGCTCGCTCTATATAGAGCGCCTCACGCTGGCCTTGCATGACCGGCTTGGCCTTTCCCTGATGGGCCGCGTCCCCTGGGTCAACTACAGCAAGCCGCCCGGGCCGACCCGATGGGCCTGCGTCGACCGTGTCCAGCTCGCCTCCGCCTACGAACCGGTGCTGTGGTTCACCAACGATCCGTCGTGCGTGCGCGCGGACAACCGCCAGCTCCTCGAGGCCCACACCGCCCGGCACCGCCAACTGATGGCCGCCGGCGGAGAGACTCGTAACGCGGTGTATGGCGACGGCGCCTATCGCATCCGGGCAAGCGCCTTCGGCAATCAGACTGCGGGCCGCCTGCCCCGCAATGTCATCGAGCGGGGTCACAACTGCGCGGACACCCGGGCTTACCGCCGCGCCGCGCAGTCTCTCGGCCTGCCGACCCACGGCGCCATGCAGCCGACCGACATTCCGGATTTCTTTACGCGATTCCTGTCCCGGCCGGGCGACCTGGTGGTCGATCCTTTCGGCGGGACGATCCGCACCGGCCTGGCCGCCGAGCGCCTGGGAAGGCGATGGATCGCCACGGAATGGATTCTGCAGTACGTTCGAGGCGCCGCCGAACTGTTCCGGCAAGCCGACGGATTCCAGATGCACCCGGCCCTACAATGGGCCACCCAACCGAGATAGGCATGCCTCAGTACAACGACAACGACCGCGAATACCCGGAACCGGAAACCGTCCTCGCCATTCGGGGAGCGATCACCACCGGCCAGTTGGGGGGCCCCATGGGCCCACCCGGCCATTGGCTCAACGAATTCTGGCAGATCGGAGCCGCGCTACGCGACCATGCCGAGATCCTGCAGGCTTCGAGAACACCGCGCGCCAGGAAGTCCTGAACACCACAGCCGGCTATCTGGCCATCGACGCGGCATAGCAGGACCGCTGTTCGAACGCTTCATCACACTGGACCGCTGGGCGCCGCCCTCGGGGCAGGCATAATGCCGGCATTTCCGACCCTGACCTTTCCCATGCCCAGCGGCCTCCTACAATGCGCCCACTGCGATGGCGCCCCCACCTATATCGCCGGCCGTCTCCAGGCGGTCATCGTCTGTGAAGAATGCGGCATCTCGACGCCTCCCGTCACCATGGATGCGGACAAGAACACCGCCTTCACCCGGCTAAGCGCCATCTGGAATAGCCGCGTCGAGCATCGCCCTGCCGACCAGGAAGCCGTATCGATGATGTCGCGCCGCGCGCTCACCAGCTCAGACATCCCCTACTTCCTGAACCTGCTCGCGGCGACCACCTCGGACTGGGAGACGGTTGGCCCCAAGTTCGCCGCCATGGCCGCGGCTCTCGCCCAGCCGGGCTACGAGTTCAAGCACGTGGACCCGCCCGAGACCGTGGTGTCGCAGGCTGCCCGCTATCAGAAGCTGCTCCAGCGCGCCAGGATCATCTACGTCGACGGCGCGCCCATGGTCCGCTTCGAGCCAGTGCCGGCGCTGTGCGCCGAGATCGCAGAGGAGGCACTGGCCGACCGGGAATGGCCGCTCTTCGACTTGCACGAGTTCATCGGCAAGGCCATCGATGGCGTGCCGGACCATTGGCAGCCGTGACGCCTTGACTTTGTAACTGGGCTGGCAAGCTGGAACGGTGTTCACTTACCTTCCTCCCTGACCATGGTCCGCTCCTTCATCGCCCTTTTGCTCGCCCTGAGCGCAGCAACCGCAGCCGTCGCTAAAGACGCCGCGCCCTGCCCGCACGTGCTATCAGCGGGCCAGCCGGCCGTTCGCGAGGCGGCGCGGGATACACGGCTTCTCTGCTATCGCGCCTATGCGGTGCTCTACTCGCCCAGCACCCGCACGGCGCTGTGGTCGGCCGAGCGGCTGACGGCCACAGCGGTGGAGGCGGCCCGCAAGCTGCCGCGCGACAGCGACTTCTACGAGGAAGACCGGCTGCCGCCTTCGGACCGGGCCAGACTGCAGGACTTCGCTCGATCGGGCTACGACCGCGGTGGCACCGAGCGGGGACTTTGCCGACAAGGCCTCGCAGGCAGAGAGCTTCAGCCTTGCCAACATCGTCCCGCAGCACAGTATGTCTAACCGCCGGACGTGGAGTCATATTGAGACGTCCACGCGCAAACTTGCTCGGGAGCACGGCTCCATCCAGGTCGTCACCGGCCCTGCGTTCGCCAAGGACAGCCCCACGCTCAACGGACGTGTCCGGGTACCTGGGTATCTGTGGAAAGCGATCTACGTGCCTGGCGTCGGCGCAGCGGCCTATGTGGTTCGCAACGATGCGACGCCGGCGTACAGCGTCATCAGCATCGCCGAGCTTGCCCACTTCACTGGTCTCGAACCCTTCCCAGCATTGGCTGGTGACGCGCGGACGACGCCAATCGACCTCCCGCCACCCACCCCACACCCGGGGGAGAAGCCGGCCCGCCGCGTCGCGTTCGCATGGTTGGTATCCGGCAACGCTGTGAGCGCAAATCGCGACGCGGAATCGCTCGGTCATCTCATACGGCACGCAGGCGCGCTGGCCACGTTGGCTCTCGCCTATGCCCGTTAGCGGCGACGCCAGAAGGAGGGAACATGTTCCTTCCAAAAACATGAAAGGCACGTCTTTGGACGTGCCTTTCGTTCTGTGAGGGCCATCACAGGCCCTCCCGCTCAAGAATGCGATGGTATTCCGAAGAAACGACGGCCTGGCCTCATAGCCAACAACAGCCCGAAGGACATCAACACGAGAATCCCATACAGCGCGCTCACCTCGCGACTCGCCGCATCTGCAGCAGCAGTCGGTACGACCTTCATCGCAGTGTTAGGGCAAATATCGCCGGGCGACGCAATTTCGAAAGCCCCTCAAGCTCCGCCCCACAATCTGCTACCAGGCCTGCCCCTTGCGGGGCAGGCCGCACCGACGCCTCGGCCCAAGTGTGTACCGCCAGCACGGCAGTCTTGACGGGTGCCTGTCCCGTGAGCGCCAAAAAAAAAAAATAGCACCGCACCCACAACGCTCGCGGGGATCACACAATGAAAACCTGCATCACCCGCCTAAGAACGATGAAAACGGAATGGAGGTAGGTCCCGTCGTTGCTACCCGAGGTCCCAGGCTTCGAATCGCTACGCATTGGCGGCATCCTTGAACTTCTGGCCCGGTCTAAATTTCACTGTCTTGGCAGCATCCACCGTGATCTTCTCGCCGGTTCGCGGATTGCGCGCAATGCGTTCGCCACGCTCGCCCTTGCTGAAGGAGCCGAAGCCAACCAAGTTCAGTGCGTCACCCCTGGCCACGGTGTCCATGATGGCCGACAGGGTCACGTTCAGTGCCTGTTCTGCCTTTGCTTTGGTAAGACCGTCCACACCGGCCGCGATCGCGTCAATTAGTTCGGATTTCGTCATGCATTCTTCCTTCTCAGAGTAGGCGTACGGCGGTCACCCAGTATGGACGACCGCGAACTGTTGTCGGAACGGCGATTGCGACCTCGGCAGCGTTTCCCAACGGCTGCAGCGCAGAATGCGTCCCGCAGCAATTTTGATGGGATAAACGCCGCAACTTTCCGGTAAAAGCTATGCCAATTAAACGAGCTTTCCTGATCCTCCACCTTCACGACTGATCTCCCGCGGCGTAGCTGTCCAAGAGCCGGTACAGCGAGCGGCGGCTGATGCCAAGCGCAAGCGCAGCGTGGGATTTGTTGCCGTTGGCTGCTGCAAGTGCCAAGGCCGCCTGCCCAGGCTTGACAACAGGTTTGGAGAGGCGCTCCTGAACGGCGTATGTACTTAAGTACGCATTCGACTTAGTAGGACGACTATGCCCAGCGGCTCGGGCAACGACGCGCTGTCCCTCCTCATGCACCTCACGACTGGCGAGCCGCGCGCCTCGCTTGACCGGCGCAGCATCGCCGGTACTGCGCTGGTACAGCCCCTGGAGATATTCATGGCGCAGGCCGTGTGCAGTGCAGCCCGTCACCTTCCTTACCAGACCATGCTTTCGCAGTACCTCATAGAAATGGCTCATCCATTGGTCAAGTGTATAGTCCGTCGGGGTGGTTGACCCCGTCCTGGGATTGGCCAGCGACGCCGCTCTGGCAAGCAACGGGTACTGCGTCTCCGGCATGTCGATTAAGACCTCTCGCTTTCGCCCACCCTTCGTTCCGCGTTCGACGTGCAGCATGCCGCCGCGCACCGCCACGCCCGGCTGAAGCTTCGCGGATTCCTCAACCCGTAGGCCAAACAGCCACATCAAGCGAAGCTGAACGCCTACCCACTCATCGGTCCTCTCAATCTCCTTGATCTTCGCGTCAATGTCGATGCCATTCCCCGACCAGGACTTGTCTTCTTGGGCAACATAGTGGCGAACGAGCCCATGCTCCGTGCGATCGCCGTATTCAGCAAGCGTCTTGACCAGATACGGCTTGTTCATGAACTCAGCCATCGCGCGCAGATAGGTGAGCTTGTTCTCGATCGTTCCCGCTGTTTGCCCTTTCCGAACCCAGTTATCCACCAACCATTGGACGTGCTTGTTCCGAATCGACCACGGAGATTCAACCGCATAGCCACCCTCCTGCCGCAGCTCGCGCACTGCGGCGCAGACATTGAGAAGGCGATACTCCTGCGTCTTGATGCTCAGCGCATTTCTGCTGCGCCTCGACCTACTGATTACGCGGTCGACGTTGTCCTCGAACAGCGCGATGAGTTCGCCTTCCAGCCGCGCGGGGAACGCGTAGCTCCTGATCTTTCCCCGGAAATCGATCCTGATACCCATACTCGTTAGTCCTGGCCAGCCGTGATATCACCACGGCGGGGGCGCGCTTTACGGTGCGACCCTTTTCCAACACTGTCAAACGCCCCGTTCGTTCGACACCTGCCGGTCACTTCTCCCCACCGGATTTGGGGGACTGCCTTCCTTGCCTTTAGCGATAGCACTCGATCGACCAGACACAGGGAAGAACTGTGGTCCGACCGTCCGCGTAGTCCATGGCCCGGCTCACGCCGAGCCCGTCCCCGCGAATACCCAAGCCGCTGCGTCGATCGACGCGACTGCGATAGCGACCCTTGTGGTCCACCATCGCAAGACTCTTGGGTAAATCGTTCTTGCGCATTTCTGTGCCGGCTGCGCCTACCGGTCGTCAAGTGAAGGGATCCGCGATAGCCGTCTGGCCCGATCGCATCCAATCCCCCGTCCCAAAGTCAGTTCACCTTGGCCGCAGTGTCTCGGGCCGCCTGAACCGTACCCAGCTCTCTCGCTGAATGGACGTGTCTTCCGTGATGGAGCCTTGGGACTGTGCAACTGTGCGCCCCAAAATCTCTCTCATTGCGTTACAGCGCGCACATCGGCGCTGAGATCGAGTGTTATCGCGGTGTGCAGCCTTCCTCAATGTCGGCCACTGTCTGCTTGATTTGATTGAAAAAAATGCCGGATCAATTTCCGGCCTGCACACTGGGCGTCCGCACGTCCTCCTTGAGGTCGTGGTTGCCTGGGATTTGCCACCAACTGGCGGCGAGGTCGATGCGTCGGGGACGCTGAAGGTGCTCAAAGGATAAACCGAAACTCAGCCGCGTCGCAACGAAATCGCCGTCAAATTCGCCAGCATTCGACAACTTGACTTCGCATCGCACCGGGTAGATTCGAAAGGGATCGGATCGCAGTGTCAGATACGTGTTAGCAAGTGTCAGGTCTGTGTGAGCAGGTGTGAGATCAGCGCGACGTGGTGACGCCCGCTGACACCTGGTGACACCACCTAACACATTCCTGTCAGATCACAGTCAGATATGTGACACCACTGCGCTCCGGCAACCTTCAACAAAGCCAAGGAGAGTCTTCAGATGAACACCACCAAAACCATTGCGGTCGATGTCGGCTACGGCAACACCAAGTTTGCCTTCCCCCTGGGTGCGGACGTTGCAACCCGCATGTTTCTTTCGCTGGCCCCAACTCGATCGGCTTCGAGCCTCGCCAACCACGGGGATGGCTATTTCCAGTCGCGCGATGTCGTTCACGTAACTGTGGACGGCGCTGAATACGAGGTGGGCCCGGACGTCTCGATCACCTCTGCATACGGCAATACCGGGCGGACCCTCTCCGAGGACTTCGTCACGACGCCGGAATATGCTGCGTTGCTGTTCGGCGCGCTTCACTATTCACAGGCCAGGGACGTTGGCCAACTCATCCTCGGCCTTCCCGTCCATACCCTACAGAAGTACGCCGGCGTCCTGCAGGAACGCTTTGCTGGCACGCATGACTTCGGCGCCGGCAGCGTCAGCATCAACCGGGTCGTCGCCCTGCCCCAGCCACTCGGATCGCTGGTCACGTTTATGCGTCAATCCGGCAAGGATCTGGACCCGGATGACAACTGCCTGATCGTGGACGTGGGTTACTTCACGACCGACTGGGTTGTCGCTCGTGGCTACATGATGGATGACACCCGCAGCGGCGGCGTTCCCGGCGGATCGTCGCGAATTTACCAACAAGTCGCCCAACTCCTTTCGGCGGACGAAGGCGGGGAGCCGTCTGGCAGCATCGAGCGCATCGACAAGTCCCTGCGTGACGGCAAGCTCATGCGCTACTACAACAAGATGGTCGACCTGCGCCCGTATTTCGAAGTCGCCAAGGCCCAATGTCAAACCGCGGTCAAGGAAATGCAGACGCGGGTGGGCCGCACGGAAGACATCGCAGCCATCGTTCTCACCGGTGGCGGCAGCGCGCTGTACTCCGGCGCCATCCGTGCCGCCTTCCCGCGCTCGCATATCGTCGCGATGGAATCGCCCTGCTACGCCAATGTCCGCGGATTCTTCGACATCGGTAGCGCACGGCAAGCGCGCGGGTAACGACTATGGGGAAGCTCGCCATCAAAGTCACCCTCAACCCGATGACGACGCCTCAGCTCTACGCGCAGCTTGCGCAGGTCAACGACCCGCGCCTGCGAGCCGAGGTCTTCCGCCGTTTGGCAGAGGTCGGCGCGCAGGTCATGGGAGCGAAAGAAGGCGTTGCGGCAACGCCGGCGCCTGCAGGTGCACTCCTGACTACCTTGATGTACCGCTCCGAGGCAGCGTTCGTACCGCCCCAGAATGTCGCAGCGGTCGGGCAGTCCGCTGCTTCCACCCCGAGAGCCCAACTCGTCAGGGAGGAAATCTCCCGGGATGCGCCAGCGGATATCGAGGTGCCCGCCGTGCCCGCCCCAAGCGCACTGGACCTTAGTGCAATGAACTCGGCGATGTCGCGGTTCTTCGATTGACTCGCTCCGGCTTGACTGGCGCTCACTTCGTGGCAATCTACAATCATCACAACGGACGACAGGACTTCACCATGAAATTCTTCGAGTATCTTTCCACCACCCAGGCTCAGAACCGTTTCCTCTTTTACGCGCTGATCGCCTGGTGCATTCTGGAAGCCATTATGGTCGTCTATCGCGGGTGGCGCGCCCCCAAGGACGCTGGCTGACGCCTTCCCACCCCAGAAAGCAAAAAAGCCCAGCATGTCTGCTGGGCTTTTTGTTGAAGAGGACTTTGCGCTCAGTGAAGCGTGGCTGGCGCGAGGCAATAATCGAGTGCGGAATCGAACGACAGATTCCGCTCGAGCAACGTCAGATGGCCCGAGGCTTCTCGTCGGTAGACGTGGAAGAACTGGGCATCGGACTGACCAGCCTGGACCTCGCTGGTGGCGGTGCTGCGCATTGCGTGAATGTGCAACCTGTTCACGATCGCGGTAAAACCCTTCTGTGGCATGGTGCTTCTCCTGAAGTCCTGCCACACGGGATTCCGCCCAGTGGGGCGAACCCACCGGGCAGAGTTGAAAGGAACGCCACCATTCGGGTGGCGAAAATGTCAGGCAGCGATTGCCTGTTGGGAGATCAGACGCAACCGGTGTACGGTTCGCCATTCGTCGCAGTAATCCGTGCCTCGGACCTTCGGCCGATGCAGCACAACGGTGAAGCCATTGGCGCGCAAGCGCTTCTGGAGGGCGAGCGCGTCGGCCATACCCGGTGACTTGCCAGTCCTCGGGTCCACCTTGTCAAAATCGGCGAAGATGTGCACGGTATGGATGCCCATACCGTCTGGCACTACGAACTTGCTCAAGAGCACGCGGTTCAAGCACGACCAGGTCGGAATCCGGAACAGCATGTACGCCGCATAGGCATTCTCGATGCCCTCCGCAACGCCAATCGCTCCATCGCGAGGCGACATCAGCCGTACAGCGCCGCCATCAAGCGGCAAGGCGCCCGGATAATTTCGCTTGCTTGGAAGGATCTCGCCGTCCTCCGACACGACTATCGCCTTCTCTGGCTTGGCCGGGTGCAACGATGTTCTGTGAACCGTAGCAATCCGGCCGTCGTGCAGCTGGTACTCAGCAATCATCGTTGGGTACCGCCCGACAATGCTCCCGTTGTGCCAGTAATCCTGCACGGCCAGCCGCAGTCCATGTGGCAGCGGAGCGCGCAGCCCTGGAACTCTGGCGGCGAGATAGCGCATGGCATGGTCACCAGCCGCGACCGGAGTCGAGCTGGTGACCTGCTTTATGACGCGGCGCATCAAAACGGAAGCGCTTCCCTTGCTGCGCTGCCGGCATGCCGGCCTGATGGCAGACATCTTCGCTGGCAACGGCTCGCCGCCCTCCCCATTGAGTCGCCGCTGCAACTCAAGGTACGACATGCCGGTGTAGCGACAGACCAGCTCGATGCCGTCGCCCGCTTTGGGACCACCGGCATCGCACTTGCGGCACACCCAGTCACCGCGGCCCCGCTTGTTGTCGTAGGTAAATCTGTCTGTGCCGTCTCCGCAGATCGGGCACGGACCAGGGCGACCTCGCCAGAAGGCGTCTGTGAGGACGTCGGCGGGCAGGTACTGCGCAACCAGAGCGTCCCAGTGAGCGGGCGTCCAGTTCTTCACGATATCACTCAGCTTTTTCATGGGATGGCTCCGTGTGGAGAGTGGTCGATGCCTGAGACAGGCGAAGGAACGCTTGCTCAAAGGACATCCCGGCTGCGTGAGGCGCCAGAATGTCTTTTCAGCACAGCGATTGGATCGGGGGGGAGAAACGGGTGTGGCGCGAAGCCGAAGATGAGGTGCATGCTCCCGCGGATTCGCGGGAGCATGCATATAGCTGCCACTTATGGCTTGTCAGAACGGAATCTGATCATCATCCATATCTTCGAAGCCATGCGACGGCGCCTGCTGCGGGCGGCGACTTTGGCCGCGTCGGCCACCACCATTGCCGCCCTCACTGCCGCCGGCTTGGCGGCCTTCTTGCGACTGGCGGCCATAGCCATCGTCGCCGTCATCGTTCGACGATCCGCCGCGGCCACCCAGCATTTGCATCTGATCGGCAACGATCTCGGTGCTGTACTTGTCCTGGCCCGACTGATCCTGCCACTTGCGGGTGCGAATGCGTCCCTCAATATAAACGGAGGAGCCCTTCTTCAGGTATTGCCCTGCGATCTCAGCCAGCTTGCCGAAGAACGAAATGCGGTGCCATTCAGTGGCTTCCTTCATCTCGCCGCTCTGCTTGTCCTTATAGCGATCGGTGGTAGCGATACGAATATTGGCCACAGCGTCCCCGCTGGGCATGTAGCGAACCTCAGGATCTGCCCCGAGATTGCCAACGAGAATGACTTTGTTCACGGATGCCATGTTGCTTCCTTGTTAATGAATGCGATTGACTTGCCAGACCCAACGGTCCCAGAGTTTCTGTTCCCCAGTCTCGGGGTCAAGAACAGGGCGGCCGGTCGCATGGTTGAAGGCGGGCACCTTCTCCTTGTGCAAGCGCTTGATGCCTACGCGGTCGCCGATTTTGCAAGCGGCGTCGGCCAGGGCATCTTTCAAACCTTCGCCCTGCAATGTCCTTTCGCCGGCGTGGGTGTCCAACTTCACCGCGAAGGAGGTGTATGTCGCCTTGCCGCCAGGTTTGCGGTTCGGGAACTCCATTTCACCCCACTCGACCAGCTTGCCAACGGTATAGTTCGAGCGCGACGCGTTACCGTCAGAGCGAGGTTCGGTTTTGGCAGGTCGGTGGTCTGGGCGCTGATGCTGTGCAGTCCGCGGTCCCCGAGATTCCCTTGACTCATCCGAACCCTTCGACTGTGGAAGCGGAGCGGCGCTCGCCCCCTCTTTCGCCTGGCGCATGACGGCTTCGGCAACGGACTGCGGTGTCACGCATTCCCCATCGTACCTGCCGAGCTTGTGCCAGCGCGGAACGACCTCGGGAAGAACCTTGTGGCCGAACGCCGTGTGCTGAATGCTGCGATCAAACACGGCAACGAAGTGAACGACGTGGTCGCCTTCGTCCCGAAAGAGATTTGGGACGCCATTGATGAGGATTTGAAACTCGTTGTCCGCGCCCGTGCCGACGGGAACTTCATTGGCGGCCCGAGACGCCACTACTGGCGGTTGGCCCAGGATAGTGGCGACTGCCCGCTTGAGTACTCCGAAGAGAGTCATGGTAATTGGTTACAGAAGAGACCCGCAGCACAACCGCTTTACTCCTTCGAGGTCTGCTTTCAGGCGGGCGTTGTTGAGAATCACATCCTGCAAGACTTCCGGGCTTACCCCGCAAACCGCGCAGACATAGGTGTAGGGAAGCGCTCCGTCCCAGTATCCGAAGATCCAGCCGATCGTCATGGAATATTCCTCCAAATCGAGCGCCTTGTTCCGCATACGGGCTCGCAAGAGCTCAGCACAGTCGATCAGGGATTCGGGCATGTTGTCGCCTCGGCGGCTGTCACAGGCCAGGCTGATGAGCGCGTCGACCATCTGCTCGCGTACCGAGTCGCTCCAGAGCGAAGGGTCCGGCAACGGGTCAATCTTGGGTGGGGGCACAACGATGGCAGCCGCTTCATCGAAGAAGTCCAGCTGCCACCCTGCTGTCATTGTTTCCATGATGGTCTCCGGACAGGCACCCGGAGACCCACCTGTCGGCGGGTAACGGGTTCCCGCGACAGGTGGAAGCCGCCCGAGAACCGGGCGGCGAGGGAGGTCAGGAACGATCGTGCGTTCCAGTGCGACAGATTGGCGTCACCACAGCCGAGCGTGCGTAATTCTGCTCGGGCGGTTCGGCGACCTGGTCATTCGTCGGTTTCGGCTTGGAGTCATGCTCCGGCATCGAAACCTTCGGCGCAGCTGGTACAGCCTTGCCCCACTGCAGCACCTTCTCCTTCAGGTAGAAGAAGCCGACAGCGGCAAGAAACACACCAACAATGAATGACTGCGAAGCCAGATACAGCGCCATGCAAAAAGCAAAGAGCTTGAGCGGGCGCGCGATCATGTTTTTGGCAAAGGATTCCATGGTTTCTCACGAGAAACGATTTAAAGGGATTTCCTGGCGGATGCCAGGCGATTATTCGATGCTCGGAAGAGCAAGGAATCCAATGAGGCGCGACTGCTCGGCAACGCGCTTGCGACATGTCATGCATGTCGTAAGGACGCTGCTCGCGTGCGAAGAAAGGGGATGGGGCGGGCCGCGCAAAGGAAGGCCAGTGAGGCCCACGCGGAATGTCAGTTTGGTCTGACCGCCATGTCGATGCGTCATAGACGCTAGAGGTATCCGCACTCTACACGGCTTGGGAAAGCATGACAAGCGCCGCCCCGGCGCTTTCGATTTGCCTTCAAATCACAAGCCGACGTCCTGAGCTTTCGCCAAATTTGGAAGGAACATGTTCCTTCCAACGACCCTCGCTCAAGGCCAGGTTGTATATACAAGTGCCCCCATCTTAAGGGGGTGCTACCTCAAATCCAGTTAATGTCTGTCGATAAAAAGTGAGGCAAAGCGCTGCTGATTTGAGCTTGACTTTCGAAAGACACCTGATTTTCCTGAGCTTTCGTGACATTCCGATGCTCAAACTCGGCATAAGCTTCCATCCGAAGATCGCTGCACCCGTTTCATCAGCTTGACACTTGCTCCTAGCGTGTACGTTGAAGTGGCTGCCGCGATCGCCGGGGCCGCAACAACTTTCCGTAAGGGCAACAATGAAGAAGAAAGAAGAAGAGAAACGCGAGTTCAATCTCATCGACCCGAAGCCGCCCGTATTGCGCGAGCTGGCGATCCAGCAACTGGGTCACTATGTCGATGCCGGCGCGATCGGCCGGATCGTGCAAGCCGCGCAAGAGATCGAACTCTCACGCAAGCGGATCCTCAGTGAACATACCGCCATCGGCTCTCGCCTATTCCAGATCTACCACGTGATCCTCACGTGTGTGCAGAAGCGTCTGGGCGACACCCCCCGCGCTCGCCAGGAAGCCGATGACAACTTGTACAACTTCGCGGTGCGCGCCCTGCGCATTTCCCGCGCCTCTGCGATCAAGTATCTGCAGGCATTTCATCACTTCTCCGAGAACAGCGATGCCTTGACGTTTCTGAACCTGGGGGAGCTGACGATTCTCAAGCGGTCGGACATCACGCCAGAGGAAGTGCAGCGGTTCATCGATGCTCGCAAGGACGACGAACCCTATTCGCGCAAGGAAATCGTCCCATACATCGAATGGTCTCGACGCACCCACCAGGAACTCAATCACGTCATGGCGACGCTGGAGGCGGCGGAAGAACAGTTGAACGAGAGCCTGGAGCGCCAGCGCGATCTCGAAGCCCAGATGCGCCACATGCGCGAACAGATGACATCCTCCGACGCGCAATCTGCGGCGCAAAAGGAGCAGCTTGACCGAACCTCCGCGGCGCTCTCGTCGCAGGCTGGGGCCATGGAAAGCCTGCAGCATTCCATTAAGCGCTTGACGGACGAACGACAGGCCTTGCAGAAGGCATTGGCCGAGTCGAAGATCCGGGAGGTTGTGAAGGAGATCAAGGTCGAGGTCATTCCTCCCGAGTACAAGACCATCGCCGATGCCGTCATAGACGGAAGCGGCAAACTTGAAGCGCTCAATGCGCAGATCAAGGATGCCGAACTGCGCCTCTCCGCTGTCAACAATAAGATCGAACGCCATGAAGCCAAGTCGGCCGACTCGCGGAGTCTGTCACTACGCATTGACGGCCTGAAAGCGGATCTCGATGATGCGCTCGCGAAATTCCGAGGCGCCGTCAAAGCCATCAAGGTCAAAGAGCATGCCCCCGCGCTGGTGTCCTTGCGCCGCACTGTGGAAGCCTTCCACAACGAACTGATCGCCATCACTGGAGCCTGACATGCAAACCACCCCGACCCGTTCTATCTACGAGCAGTTCGTCTTGCCAGCCTGGGTGCGCGATCGTGTGCTTGCGGCCAATCTGCGAATCAACAACTACGTCCTGAATGCCGTTACGGTGCATCCAACGCTGGAAAGCATCTTCAGGGTATCGAGCGAAAACCTTCGCTCGCTGCGTGACGACCTGTACCAGTCGGCGAAGATTCTGGGAACGCCGTTCCTCGCTTACGCACCAACGCTCACAACCATCGATGACTGGCGATCCTTCATCGAAGGACGGATGCCGACCGCCACAATGGAGCGGCTCAAGACTGGCCTGCCCCGCAATCTGTCAGTGGTGGACCGGTTGGCGCTCGAGCATACGAACCGCGCGTACATCAATGCCATGTACGACCTTCTCAACATGTCGGTATTGGCGGCGCCTCTGATCGGCATCTCCAACGAGTTGGCCGCGTACATGCGGTCGGTTCCTCAGCACGAACTCGACGTGGCTATCACCGAGCGGCTGGTGCCGCTATTCCACTGGCGCTTCGCGGACGAGATGTTCTGGTTGGAGAGTCACTCCGGCCGGTTATCGCGGGAAATGATCTCCCACTATCTGATGGAAACGTCGCCGCTTCGGACTGACCGCCTGGCGCACTCTGGCGTCTGGGGCAACTTCCGGCTCGAAACGTTTGTGCGCGACGCCCTCTCCGAGGCATTCCTGGCTCTCAGTTGTCGCGCCATGAGCGTCTCATCATTGTTCAATATCACCATCGAGACCACGCGGAAGACCTATCAGAGGTTGCATGGCAAACCATCGCCACCCGGCCAGCCGCCGTCATCGCTAATGTGGTACCTGGATTCCGCGCAGCGCCGCGTTCAGTCGACTTTCCAGATCTGGCTGTTTCGATCGGCGATCGCCTGTGACGTGTCGACACCCGAAAGCTTCGTCGCGACCCTTGACATCCATCGCGCGTTCTTCTCGGACGACTGCAAGGTGCCACCCGAGCGGTCGCTGCATCTGGCCCGCTCCATGTCGATGCACGAAGAGCTCGCGGTCTGGCCCTGCCGAAAGTGCGGGACGCCGTACCTGGCTTCGAACTCCTCCGCGAAGATCGAGCTTTCGCAGTCATTTCTGTGCCCTTGCTGCAACGGGTCTTTGACGGCTTCACGGGGCAGGCGTCGGAACTGACCGCGCATCAGCAACAGTCGCCGAAGCACCCCTCTCCGTACCCTTCGATTGACGGGTTGTCTTTTCAGCGATCATAGCCAAGAATCGCAAGCGCCAGAAATTTGACCCTTCTCGGCCTTCTCAATACGGCGGCTTCCTCTTGGGGCCGCCGTC
>NZ_JALHRY010000028.1:0-32896 GCF_023952485.1 Cupriavidus mimosae
TCTCTGGCGGCTCCCCACTGCAACTATGTACCTGCAGGGTATAAGTCTTGCAGCTCCAGGTTTTTTTTCGTTGGTTGAAGTCTCATTCACTTTTCCTTGGAAATCCGCGAGGCCGAGTCGTACTTGTACGTGGCGGACAAGTAGAAGGCCCTCAGGTCGATTTAGGGATTACTTTTCATCAAACACGACAAGGTCATCCTTCCTTGCACTTTTCCCGTTTGCAGGTCGCAAAAATACCGGATCACTGCGCTACATCTTTTGCGTCGTCATGTAGTGGTCAACGCATCAAGGCCTGCCTCTAAGACAAAGGGAGAGGTCGGATTCTTCTTGGCCATCGATAGCCGCAGATCCTCACGTGCTCTCGTCACTGCTACGTAGAACAAGCGACGCTCTTCCGATTCGGTGCTTTTCTCATCGGGCACAACGGTTTCCTCGGCCCGGATGATCCATACCCGATCCCACTCTAGCCCCTTGGAGCTGTGCATGGTTGTTAGGATCAACGCATCCGGCGCCGGCTCATTGTTGCTGCGGCGCAGGAACTCCAGCCTGTCGGAAAATGGACCATTGAGCCGGGACAGTACGTCGAACGTCGTGGTCGTGGCCCGGCGGGCAGGATCAGAGTCGGTCTGGTGCATCATCCATTCGTACACTCCTTCCAGCACCAGCGAATAAAACTGCCGGTCGCAGAGCGTTCGCCACTCGACAAGCCGTTTCATAAGTTCCCGATAGCGATCCGCCGATGCTTCCGAAAGGCCCAGTTCCAGAAGCTCTTTTCTTTGGCGCTGTTCTGTATTCGCGCGGCCCTTGCTGTGCAGGAGCCGTAGTTCTTGGGTATCAATCCCGACAAAGGACAGCAGCGCGTCCACACCGGTACTCTTCGTCCTCTGGACCAGTTCCAGAAGATTGCACATGAGGGCGGCCTCAGGCCGGTTCAGAATCGACTTGCCGGACGCCCGAAAATACTTGACGCCATGCGATCGGCATATCGCCTCGACGGGGTCGAGAATGCGGTTGGTCCGGGCAAGGACTGCCGCCGATTGGCCATTCCTTACCGCCGCCGTCAGATGCTCCATCGCTGCGACAGCCTCGGCATACTCGTCAGCGAACCGCTGGAACTGAACCTTCCCGCCGGGGCCCTTGTACGCAACCAGTTCCTTTGGGATCCTGTCGCGGTTATTCCGGATGATTCGGTCCGCCGCCCCAAGAATCTCTGCGTGGCAGCGATAATTGTTGCCCAACACCACTGACTGCGCGTCAAACTGACGAATGAAGGATTCCATTCCGCGGAAGCCCAACGCTGATCGGAAGCCATAGATGCTCTGATCATCATCGCCAACAACGGTCACAATCGATCCGGCCTGAGCATGCGAGGCGATCCACTGATATTGGAGAGGGTCAGTGTCCTGAAATTCGTCGACCAGGAGGTACCTGAACGGATACGGCTCGATGGTGCCGTTCTGCATGCCTTCCACGGCTAGCCGAAGCATGTCCTGAAAATCAATCTTGCCGTTTCGCTCCAGTGAATCTTGGTAGCCACGGTAAAGCACTTCTTCGGCGCTGCCGCTTTGCACTTGGCCGAAGTTGGTCTTAATCGCTTCAACCGCCGCGATGGCGTCCTCCACCTTCCAGTCCAACCCTAGGTCAGAGAGAACCTGGATCAGAAGCCCGGTACGATCGCCATCGGTGGCGACGTCTGGCGCGCTGCCGCCGTCGCGCCGTCCAAGCTGCTTATAGGCGAGAGAATGGAACGTACCAGCAAGCAGTCGCCTCTTCGTCGCTGATCCGGCAAGCGCGAGTATCCGCTCGCGAAGCTCGACCGCGGCGTCCTTACTGAACGTCACTGCGCCCACAGTCACATGCGGATCCGCAAGCAGGACTGCGGTCTTGGCAGCGATCGTCGCCGTCTTTCCAGCTCCAGGTACCGCCACGGCGAGGCAGTGCTGACGCAGGTCCACGACTTCGCGTTGGGCGGGATTAAGGACTGCTAGTACCTTTTCGAGCGACATTGGAATCCCGTTGTGGTGCTGGTGATAGCACGTGTGAGCAAGTGCCCCGAAGTACGACTACGAGACAGATACGAGGCAGTTGGGGCGCTGATGTTGGTGGGACCATCTGTCACGGGGTGATAGCAAGTGCCCCCACGGGACAACTTGTTGCCTCTGGGGTGACGTGCTCACACCAGGTGACACTTGGGCTTACATCCCGCGCACAGTCGTCATTAGCTTCAGGTGCGTGGTGTAGCTGCGCAGCCCCAGCGGCTGGAACTTGCGCAGGAAGCGAGTGACCTCGTCGTTGACGTCGCTCTGGTCACGGATGCCGTTCCAGACCATGAAGTCGAACTGGTCCATGGTTTGATCGAACTTGATCAGAACCTGCAGTGCGCGCACGGAGAACCGCGAATAGGCTTGAACCTCGAGTGAAAGGGAGGGGCGCTGGATTGTCGGCACAAACACGATCTCGCCTTGTGCGCGCATTTCCTGTTCCCGTTGTTCGCGGTAGGCTTTCGCCACTCGCAATTGCTCGTCCACATAATCCTCAATCTTCGAGAGTTCGCGCTCCAGGTAGTTTTCGAGTGTCGACAATTCAGAGCGCGAGAACGTGGCAGCTCCGAAGCGCTGCAGGTTCAACGACATCCGGTTCATGTACGGCCACCATTGCTCGAACAGCGGCCGCAGGCGGGTGTGATTGAGCTTGAGCGCCACTGGAACAACTGCCGCACCGGCAAGCTCGCGATTGAGGATCTGCAGGCCGAGCTCGCGCCGGCGTCGAACGATCGCTTGGCGGTCTTCAGGCGCCAGGTCCCGAAAAAGGTTACGGGTGCGCTCCACCTGAGCCTTGCGCTCCTCATGATCCGCTGTCGAGATCAGACCTTCCTGGCGCAGTGCGTCGGCCGATTGCTCCATCTCCGCGAGTTCGGTCTCGACGTCGCCAGAACTGTCAATTGCGCCAAGCGTTGGAGGTGTTGCGACGAGCGGCGCAGCAGCTACGTCGGTCGGCGCGGATTGCTGCAGGGTCTCTTCGGCGGGGGTCAAATCGGTCGTGGTCATGATGTTCTCCAATATGTGGCCGGGCACCGGCCTTGGTAGTCGTTACGGCACCGGCTACTTGCCGACATGGAAAGACGCCGCAAGGCGCCAGCAGAGCAGGCCAATCAGGCAGACACCAAAGGTCCACCAGGTCGCCAGCATGGGAAGGGGTAACAGCAGGGCAGACGTCCCGAAGCCGAAGCAGAGCGTCAATCCATGGGCCGCAACGTGGAATGTCACCGGATTGGCGAACCCAGCCCCGGCGGCGCGAATCTTTCGCGATACGGTCCCGTCGTTAAATAACGCAACGAGCAGGACGATCGCGCCGAGAACCCAGTGATGAGCCACCGCGGCCCGGTACACCGCACGGTAGATCGTCAGCCAGAAATGCTGCATCCAACCTCTGCCGAAGGCGGCGGCGCCCCCGTCGGAGAAACTGGTCTGGCCGTCGGAGCCGGTGAACGATGCCTTGACCGCACCGCTGTCGATGAACCATTTGTGAAAGCGGGCGTTGGCCAGCGAAACGACGATATCCGCCCTTTCCTGGCCGAGCACGCGTTCAACCGACGCCTGTTCGGCCTCACTGATTTCGAAGGCGCGATCGTTCTGCATGAACGGCGCCAGGGTGCAGATCATCAACGGCGAGACGATCAACCACAAGCGTACGTGCGAAGCGAACCGGCTGTTGGCCATGTCAGATCCAGCGCAGTGCCAGCCATAGCGGCAGGCTCAGAAAAGCGAACAGAGCGCCCCAGAAGATGGCCGGCTTGTCTACCGAAATCTTGACGAGCGCAAAGCATGCCGCGGCCGCTCCGCTGGAGAATGACTGGGGCATCTCCTGAGCAAGGTGGGGCGGCGCCGTCAACCACTCATGCATGTGCAGGGCGAGAGCGGGATCGACACCACAGAGCCTGGCCGCAAGGCGAGCGGGGGCCTGTTTGACTCGGATCGCCGCCCGGCGCGCGTCAGTGTGCAAAGTCGCCAGCGACATCGTAGTTCTCGAAGTAGCGGGTGAAGGTGTAACCCGTCAGGACCCGGGCAGCGAGCTGAAACGCTGCGCAGCGTTGCGTGATTGCGCCAGGTGCCGGTTCGTCGACGACGCGGCAGACATAGCCATCCGGCTGGCGCTGCTCGAACGCCGGAATGGATTCGTGAAACGGATACCAGACGTTGTACTTTTCGCCCTTGAACGCGGCATAGCGCTTGCCATAGAGCTCGTGAGCGCGGGAGAACAGCCCCATCATGAAAGCGACGTTGGGATCGCCGTGCTTGCGGGCGGCGCGCCACGCCGTGATGCCGTCGGCAAGCATTTCCTTGACCAGCGGCTCCTCGCGGACGCGGAAATTCACGCCGATGTAGTCGACTACCCGCGTGCAAATGTCATCAAGGTCCGGCGATAGCGAGAGCACGGGCGAGAGCTTCGCCGAAAGCTTGTATTCCTTGACGATTTGTCGGAACAGGCTGCTGCGCATTGGTATTAGTCCGTGATAATTGGAATTCGACCCTGGTAGACGGCGCCTCCAGAGATTCGCAGGAAGTACTGCAGGTTCGGCAGTTGCATGACCAGGTCGTGCGGAATGAGCGGCGCCTTCTCAAGCTGGGCCGATCGAGACACAGAGCCGCTGAACTCGCCGACATGAGCCTCCGTTCCGGTGCTGGTGCTGCTTGAGACGACCAGGTTGCGGATGGCTGTGGTCCCGGCTTTCTCGGAGAACCACTTGGCCGTGTCGATGTCTTCCAAGCGTAAAACGATCTGGTTGTTCAAATTCCCCAAGACTTGCTGCATTTTTGCCACGTTTCCGAGTTTGGCCGTGAAGTCGGAGCGGGTCTGGTAAGCGACGAACGCCTTGAAGCCTGCCCCGCGGCCCTTGTTCAAGAGCTGGAGCAATTGCTCGTTGATGGCCTCGGCCGCTTCGTCGACAACCAGGACAATCTCGGGCGGCTTGGCGTAGAAGTTGTAAATCGCGCCGGCGACCGATGCGATGTCGGCCAGCAGCATCGACATGACCGCCTGCGCCACCATCGAATTGGATAGCGAATCGGCGCCGACATAAAGCACAGCCTTCTGCTTGATGACCTTGTCGATATCCCAGATCTCGCGGTCATCCTCAAAATCGTCCGCTTTGGGCGCCAGCATCAGTCCGGTCTCTCCGGTGGCAAGCATCTGCAGAAGGGGCAGGGCAGAGGCAATGATCCGGCCATAGTGGTCGCGGTCATGCTGAAAGGTTGAAATCAGGCCGTCGATCGTCTCGTGCCCCTTGCCGAGCTTGGCGAATCGATCGATGTACATACTGACCATGGCATCAAGACGCGTGCCACCCATCTTCTGTGCGACCTTCTGCATGTACGCCGTGACTTCCTCTTCCCAATCAGGCTTGCCGGCCTCAGGGAAAAAGCGCTCCAGCGCTCGCTCGAGCAAATTGTTGATGCCATTCTGAGCGTACTGGAGGATCGACCGGAGATTCGGCTTGTCGCCCACGTACAGCTCGCCCTTGACGGATCGGTCAATAAACAGGAAGGCAAACTGGCGAAACGGACCTTCCTCCATCAGTTGGGCGATGCGAGTCGGAATTTCCGACGGCTGGGACCAGTTTTCCAACGGGTTCAGGCGAATGGATCGCGAGGGCGCCGCCTGTTTCCAGTACAAGAACTTGCGTCCGGTGCGCTCGCATTCACGCTTGCACCGTGCGACCCAGTCGGGATCGTTCTTGGGATCGATCGCGATCAACACGTCATTGGGGTTGTGGATCACCTGCGTCGAAATCAGCTCGAACGTGCGTGTCTTTCCCGACCCGGTAGTGCCGCTGATTGACGTGTGACCGCCCATTGCCTTGTAGTGAAAGGGGATGGGGCCGCGCTGCGATTCCATGCCCCCGATCCAGGATTTTCCCTGTGGCGAGCGGTCCGCAATGCTGTGCTCGGGGGCGAACGTTTTCTCGATCGCCTTGACGGTATCCTTCGGCAGCCATTTGGGCAGCCCCGGAACATCGCTTGATGGCATACGCAGGATGTCGTGGGCGATCTGACAGTGCTTCTGCGTCCATTCATATCCGGTACCCAGATACATGGCATCCTCGTCTTTGTCTGCGGAGCGCAGCTGTCGGCTCTTTGCAAGCAGGTCTTCGATCCTGATCAGGGTCAGCCATTTCGTGGAGATGGCAAGCCGGAACCGCAGCGCCCGCCACACCTGTGTGGAACGAACGAGCAGGAATGCCAGGCAAACCAGTGAGAAGTAGGCTCCGTTTGGCATGCCGCTCACGAGCAGCACCACGCAAGCAAGCGCCCAGCCGACGGCGGCCCGGAACTCGTAAATGGGGCGGAAGTGGTTAATGTAATGATTCATGCGTCGGATTGCGGGCCAGGCATGATCAGGTTTCCTACTTCGTCGACCAGCAGGATGTCCTGGCCAACGATCTTGTAGAGATGCCTGAACTTGCGCAGATGCTCAATGAGTGTGTCGGAGGCAATGCCATAGTTGCCGAGTGAGCGCTTGCTGATAGCAACCTTTCCCTCAACACGCGTCACTTTCGTCTTTCCAGCGGCCGCGTCCTGCGAGAGCGCCTTGAAGAACTCGCGCATGAGGTTCGAGGTGCCAGCGAGTGCCTTGAAGGGATCCTCGGGCGTCGGCTCCTTGCGCAACGAACGCGCTCCGTCGAGTTGCACCACGTTGCGAGACGTCTCAACTCGTGCATGCGGCTCGCTGACCGCCGGCGAGCCGTTGGCCGTATCGGGCGAATCCGGTCTGCTACCTGCCGCTTGGGGTGGCGTCTCTGCTTCTGTCTTCGCAGTATTCGCGTTCGCCTGGGGCAGGTTCGCTGGCGACGTCGGGGCGTCGGCCCCATCGGCGGCCAGGCTCTGCGCCGCCGGCGCTGGGGTCGCGTCCGGGGCAAAGGCGGCACGGCGAGCCTTCACCTCAAACTGGGTTGTGGTGTCGATTGCTTGCCGCACAACCTTGTGCAGTAGCGTCTCCAGGCCTGACGGTCGTGGATCCGGGTTGATGGCGCCGAACAGTTCGGAGAGCACGTGGCTGTCGAAAGCGCCCAACCGTTCGGCCCCGAGGATCTCTCGCGCGAGCAGCGCCGTGCGCATCCGTTCGATCGGCAACGCTGCCTCCCGCCGCGTCACCTGGTAGGTGTCAGCGCCGAGCCAGCTGCCGAACGCCCCGTGTGCGGCAGGAACCCATTCCGCTCCATCCCGATGCCGAAAGAACTGGAAGTGGCGACAGGGCTCGTCCAGCCGCGAACAGCAGGCAGCCAGAAAGAGCGCATACAGGTACTGAGGTTCAAGCTGGCGCCGTCGTTCCGACGTCTGGTCTGCGGCAAATTTCTGAGCGCCGGAAAGGCGCATGGCGAAGTAGGCCGCTTCGACCGTGGCACGAAACGCCCCGCCGGGCTCGGCGTGTTCGGCCGGCCGAAGCGGCATGCTGGAGAACCATGCGGCGCAGCGTTCCAACACGCTCAGCCACTTGCTCTTGATGTCTGCCTCGTTCGTTTCGTTGGCGTATTGCCGAACCAACGCGAGGCGGCTGTCGTGGGCTGCCAGCAAGTCCGCTGCTGGCAAGGGGTGATGGACCGTCATTTCTTGCCCTTCTTGGCGAGGAACCCACCGATGCCGCCAGCTGCCTTCATACCCAGGCGAGCCGCGGCGCCACCGCTAAGACCACCCCCCGATCCAAAGACCGCACCCGACATCTTGGGAATCTCGAGTGCGACCAGCAGCATGAACAAGGCAACACCAAGGGCATAGGCGGCGCCAGCCAAAGATTTCGTGCCAATGCCAGTCTGATCAGCGATCGTGGAAGTGAAAGCGCTTGAAACGAGTCGCGCCATGATGGTTGAGATGACGATATACATCGAAGCGCCGATCATGAAATCGAGCCACGACATGAAATAGCGCCGTGTGTAGTCGGAGAACGCCAGGGCTACTGCAAGGGGGCCGATCACGATACCCACAGCGGCCTGAATCTCACCCAAGGCGATGAAGAAGCTGTACATCAGCGCTGCCACCGCGCAGACCACGAACGTAAAGAGAAGAGTCAATCCCGAAACCGCCACGCCGAGCTTGCTCAGACCGCTTGCCGCGTCCATCGCCTGGTTGTACGAGTCCAGGAATCCCGCGCCCACCGAGATGAGGGTCATCGCCGGATTGCTGGACCGCGTACCGGCGATCTTGTTGGCGAGTGTCGTGAACCAATCATAGATGCCCGGCGCAAATTGGCTGTATCCCACATAGATCGAGGCGAGAATGCCGAGCACCATGATGGTTTCCAGGATGTCGTTCCATGCGCTGGTTGGATCATTCGTGGCGGCGAACCGGATGGCGGCAAGCGTCAGCGTAATGAGCGCCAATCCGTATGCCACCTTGTCCGTCTCCGATCGTATGCTCTGACTGAGTGAGGTGGCGCCCCCAATCAGGCCGGTGCGGAAGGAATCGAACTGCCCAATCCAACTTTTGAGGGATTCGGCAACAGTGCCCGTCGGACCCGAGAAAGACGGCGGGGTCTGGGCAGACTCCACGGACTGGGAAGGGGACCCGGCTTCGGCACTCGTTGACTGAGCAAAGGCCGGGGCGGTGTGCAAGAGCACCGCGGTGACAAGCAGAACCAGTAGGCGCAGCAGCATGGCGTTCATTGCAACCGGATCAGTCAGCTTGCAGCTTGCGGGAGAACACGCGGGCGCGCAGCTGCTTGAGTTCTTCATCCTGCGCGATCGTAATCGCGCGCATGGCCTCGGCGCTTTGGGATTCCTTCGCGACGCTCTGTTGTTCCTTGTCCGCGTCGGCTTGAGCGCGAACGCTCATGAGCTGCAGCAGATCCGAGTTCTGGCTGGCGAGCACGTCCAGCATCTGGTTGGTCGTCTGCGCCGCGGCTTGCGCGGTCGGCGAGAGCTTAATGCTCGATTGAATCTTTTGCCGGCGCTTCGCCACTGACTGCGTATTCTTGTAGATTTGCTCGCCCAGGCTGAACAGGGCCTTGGCAGTCTTGTCGCCGTTCCTAAACAGATTGCGCTGGTCCTCGAACCATTGCTCCTTGGTTTTTCCCGAAGCGACGACCATGCTATGAATCTTCTTCAGGTAGTCGGCGTTGTCCGAAACCGTGCCGTAGAGGTCCTTGAGCGTGGTGCCGTAGATCTCGTACTTACCGATGTCATCGGCGATGGAGTCCAGTTGCTCCGTAATGGCGGCCACATCCAGACCTGTGGCCTGCAGAAGCTGGTTGGCCATCATCTTGTACTGATAGATGATGTTGGTATTCTCGTAGACCTCGGTTTTCAGCGACTGCATTGCCGTCATGGTGGTTTGCACGAGGCCAACCCAATCGGTGACCGGCAGGGCAGCGTGGGCAGACGAAGCCCCGAAGACCGAGGTTGCGATGGCGATGTTGGCGATCCACTTCTTCACGTTGTTTCTCCAAAGTTATGCTGCGCGCGCAAGCATTTCGCGCACATAGCGGTCCTGCCAATCGGATTCACCCGACGCGTAGTGCTTGTCGCAGATTGACTGTGCGACCCCGTCCGAGCGCAGCATGGCCACCATCTCGTCGGAGAATGCCGTCTGCAGCATTCGTGTCTGGGTGTTAGTGATCAGTAGGTAGTCGCGGTTAGGCACCGCGTCTGAAATCAGCTGCACTTGGTCATCGGTTAGCCCGAATTTCTCCTTGTAGAGTTCGGGACTGGTCTTAGCCTGGCTGTTAGGCAGGTAGATCCAGTTGGCGATGTTTTCCTTGAGGATCTCGAAGTTCGCCACGCGCGCAATCTGACGCAGGGACTGCGTCGCGCACCAGATGGCGCCGTTGAGCTTGCGGATGGTGGTGATCCAATCCTCGTAGCGCCGATAGAATCGCTCGTTCTGGAAGAAGAAGCCGCATTCCTCGACCTCGATGATCGTGTAGCGGATGCCATCCATCGACTGACTGATCCGGTAGAACGCATAATCGGTGAACAGCACCGCTGCGCGTTCGTACTTCTGGAACAGTTCACCCATCTCGATACACAGGTTGTCACTAACCGAGAAAGCGTCTTCGGCGTGATCGAAGAAGTGCCCGTACTGACCACCCTTGAGCCAGATCTGAAGCCGCCCGCGCAAATCCGCATGCAGCATCGTCGAGAGCGAGCTGAGGGTCCAGCGCTCGCGAGGGTAGCCAGCCAGCAGCTTGACGGCCTCAAAGAGATCCTGCACCTGCTGAGGCGACAGCGTGAAGTCGTCATCCTCTAGGGAGAGCGTCAGCCACTCCGTGATGTAAGTGAAGTTCTTCGGGTCGGCCAGCAGCGACAACGGATTGACCGGCGTGCTGGTCTGAAACTTCCCGGTGACGTCAATGAAGGTACCTCCGCTCAGCAGCGTCGGAATGCGTGTGGAACGGTCCTTGTCGAAGCGAATCCGCCGCGCCTTGTGCCTGTCGCCTTGCGACACCAGGAAATTCAGGAACACCGATTTGCCGGCACCGATCGGGCCGATGACGAACAGATGGCCGTTGCCGCCGCGCTGATGCATGTCGACGCGCTGAATTGTGCGGTGGCGCGTTGGCAGGCAGGTCAGGGGAGGCACTTCCGCTCCGGTCTTCTCGCTTAGCCACGCGTTATAGGACGGGCCTTCCAGGACCGAGCGAACCGGCGCGATGTCGGACACGGCCGGCGTTTCCACGAACTGGAGGCGGCGTTGCTTGTCCCAGCGGCCAGGCAGGGTACTGTTCCAAGCGGGCATCAGGTTCGCCTTCTCGCGGATCGTCCCGAAGCCGGCGTTGGTCAATGCGCCGACCACCTCGCTGACGGCGTCCTCGCATTCACCTTCGGAATCCGCGTAGACAATCACCGAGATATTGGCAAAGCCGTGCTGGATCCCCTCGGCGGTGAGACGCTTGAGTGCGTATCCCGCCTCCTTGGCCAGTTCCTCGCGGCCTTCGTCGTTCTCGCTTTCCTCCTTGGAGACGTACTGCTTCATCATGGAGCGCAGGTTCACCGCCGCCATCTTGTAGAAGCGGCGCACCTTCTCGATGTAGGCCGTGGCGCGCGCGGTGTCCAGAAAGCGGTACATGATGCAGATATCCAACTCGGCATCCACGTGCATCAGGCTGTCAAGCGCCGCTTCCTGGAAGCTCATCCATTCCTTCACCGCAACAACCGCGGCATAACGCTTGCCGTGGGCGGATTCGAATAGCAATCGCTCGGCGCCCACCGTGACCTCGGATTCCGTCAGGTGCGTGTCGAGCAAGGTGACAGGAAACCGGATGCGGCGCGGCGGCACGCTAGGATTGGCGACCTGGTGAAGCGCGGCATAGCTGTCCTGCATGGTGAGCCGGGTCGGCTTGATGCGCGGAATGCCGCCGGTAAATGCATCGAGCATGGCCTCGAAGCGCCGGGTATCCGCGTGCATCCGCTCCATGTCGAAGGCGAAAGCGCTGCGAGAGAGAACCGTGTCTTTTGCCGCCTCAACGATGGCGCCGTACACCGAGCGCCCCCCAACCGTCATGTGATAGCCAATCTTCTCGAAGAACTTTGCAATGCCCGACTCGGGGGTGTAGGCAATGCTGAGGGCGTGCGTGTTCCGGAAGTACCGCCCGGTGGTCATATGCGCACGGTTCAGTGCGTTCAGACGTGCGTCGGCGCTGTTGCTGAAATCGCCGTCGATGAAGCCGGTTGTGCGGCGGTGGGACAGCCGCCACCAGGCGGTGATGCGGTTGTCGAAGGATCGGCAAGCCTGGTCGAGCTGGTCGCGGGCCGAGGTAATGTCACTGGCATCGGCGCTATCCGCGTCGACACCCCGAAACTCATAGGCCGCCAGAAGTGATCCATCCTTGTTCAGGATCAGTTCCGGCGTAATGGACGTGAGCCACGGCACGATCTCGGCCAGCGGCCGGCGTTTCAGTTTCAGCATGGCAGGTCGCTGTCAAAGCCGTAAGGCCGGCGAAAGACCGAGTGAGATTTCCCGTGCCAGGGGACGGACTCGTACAGGTCGCCGTACATGTTGTAGATGTTGAGAATCTGGTTCCACCATGGATCCCGGCTTGTCAGCCAGGCCAGCAGCGCGTGGTTGCAAAGACCGCTGACGAATATCGCCGCCGGGATCTCCCAGCCACTGCGGTAAGTGACATAGATCAGCAGCGCGACGATGGTGCCGTTGGCGATGGCCAGTCCGCGTACCGCGCCGGCGATCAGGCGCGGCATCGACAAGCCGATGCTCACATGGTGCTTGCGCATGTCAGAAGCCGGTGCAGGCGGCCACAATATTCAGCGTCTTGAGGATCGACGGTGCCGCCGCGGCGAGGCCGACGCCCACGCACGCCCCCGAAATGAACTTGGACAGGCTCGACTCCGCATTGGCATAGGCGTACGCGCCGAGCACGATGACGATCAGGCCAATGACGAAGAGGTACTTGGTGTTGATGAAGGTGGCGATGCCACAGATGAAGTTGCCGAGATTGCCGAGGAACGAATCGTCCGCGGCGGCGGCGGAGGTGGCCACCGCCATCATGCCGACGAGCAACAGGACGGAAGGCGCGTACTTGCGTGCGGTGGCGCGGGCGCGCAGGGAGAACTGGGGGGTCATGCGGAGGGACTCCTGAGGTTAGAAAACGCGTTGGAATTCGTAGTCGTTGTTGCGAAATCCCTTGATCTCAATGATCTCGGAGAGCACACGCATGTCGCCCGATCGCTTCATGTGCACCACGTAGTGAATGCAGTCTGCGATGAGCCGGCGCATGTCCTCGACCTTCCAGCCGGAGCCGGGTGGAATGCCGAGGAGCGCCATGCTTTCGAGACGGGACAAAGCCATGCGTGGGCTTGGTGCGTGAAGAGATCCCATGCCACCGTCGTGGCCGGTGTTGAAGGCCTGGAGCATGTCGTATGCTTCACCGCCGCGGACTTCACCAACGAGAATCCGGTCGGGCCGGAAGCGCAGGGAGAGCGCAATCAGATGCTGCGTGGTGACCCCCTTGTCGGCGTTGGATAGCAGGCGCACAACGTTCGGCACGCTGGGCTTGAGTTCGGTCGTGTCCTCGATGGTGATGACGCGCTCGTCCGGCGGGATCTCCCCAACCATGGCGTTGAGAAGCGTGGTCTTGCCAGAGGACGTACCGCCTGCGACCAGGATGTTCTTGCGTTGTCGGACAAGCTCTCCAAGGGCCTGGGCGAGCGCTTCGTCCTCGACGCGACCGGTGAAAATGGGTGTTTCGGCTTCCGTGCGCGCGTGTCGCGAGGAGAAGGCACCGGCCTTCACGTAATCCGACAACCGCATGTTCTTCTCGCGATGGCGACGAATGCTGAGTGCGTGACCCTCGATCGAGGTCGGCTGCATCACCGCCGCAATCCGCAGGCCCTTGTGACCTGCGTTGATGATGCCTTGTGATGTCCCACGGACTGCGGACTTCTCGACAGAGGAGGCCAGTGACCGGATTGCCCCTTCGACCTTGAAGGGGTCGAGCACGACATCGAGGCGGGTCATGACGCCGCGCCGCTCGACCCAGATGCTGTTGTGGCGGTTGATCATGACTTCTGCGACATCATCCGCATGGATGACGTCGTGCAGCGGCGCCAGCGATTCGAAGAACATCGAAACGGCGCTATCGGCCAGCTGCGTGAGCTGCAGAAGAGGGTGGTTGGCGGACGCTGATTCCATGCCCGCTATTGTTGGCGGGCAAAGCCTGACTTTGCGGACCGAAAGCTAGGCCATTTTCAGGAGCTTTCGATCGAGTCTGCAGCGTGTGGCGGCACCGTCGTCGCGAAAAGGAACATGTTCCCTCCAATATCAGCGAAAGGCGCGGTCAAATCCTGAGCATTCGACGGGGGATGCGCCAATGCTGTCGCTCAGCATGTGCAATCGGCAGAACCGGCATCGGAAGCTCGTTCGCTCGTTAGCATTGAAGGCCGATGCGACAAATATGGAAAGCTCTGCAAAATGGCATAGCTTTCGAGGCCAGGTAGAGGGCAATTCGCTGATTCAATTAGCGGCATCCCAAAGTCCTGCCGCCACATGCTCTTCTCTCGCAAATCCACCGACAAAGCCAAGCCCCTGACCGTCGCGCCGGGCATGTATGGCGAAGAGCGTCCGGAGCAAGTCGTTTTCGATCGGACCACGCGCATCACCGTGGACCGCAACCACTGGAAGCTCGCTACCGCCGGCGCCGCATGCCTCGCGCTCGTCGCGATTCTGACCCGGGAGCCGCCGCCGTCGGTGGTGAAGGTCGTGGGCGTGTCGGCCGATGCGACGGGCAAGCCCATCACGCGCGAACTGGACGCATTCCACCCGGATGAACGGCAAGTGCAAGCTGCACTGAAGGATCTTGTGCAGCGGTGGTTCACCATCGAGCCCATCCTGACGCCGCAGATCGAATCATCGCGCATGGCGGCGAACCTGCGTTCGGTGCGAGAACAGATGCTGGGATCGGCGAAAGAGCAGTTCAAGGCATGGGTGGACGAGGATGAGCCGTTCCGGCAGGTGATGGCATCGCCGACGCTCACACGCGAGCCCCGGTTCACCAACATCGCAAGCCTGCCCGACAGCACGGTCGTGGTCGAGTTCGTCACGACGACAACCGAAGACGGATACAAGCCGCGCAAGCAGCGGTACGCGATTACCTTTCGCTACCAAGTCAAGCCGGCCGACAAGGAGGCCATGCTCGGCACGAATCCGTTTGGCGTGTTCCCCATCTTTTTCTCGATCCAGAAATCCGCGGCCTGAGCCGCGACTATGCCCATGGAAGCCCGTACCCCCTCCCGAGTTCTCCCGCTGGTCATCGCCCTTGGCCTGGCACTGTTGCTTTCCATTCCGGATGGCCACGCTGCGGACAAGACTGGGCGCCGTCCTGGCGCTGGCATTGCCGGGCTGGGTATCGGCGACCTGAGCGACGCCATGAATCCGGGGAATCCGTTCAATGGCGGTGTCGATCCTATCGCGCTGCCGGGTGACTCTCGGCTCGTGGTGTTCACGTACAGCCGGGACCAAATTTTCCGGGTGCTGAGCGCGCCATTGAAGGTCACGACCATCGAGTTTCCGGACGACGAGCAGATCGTTGGCGACCCGGCCTGGGGCGAGAACGTACGTTGGGACTATGACACCGATGGCGCCAACCATCTCTACGTGAAGCCGCAGGCGGCGGGCCTCGTCAATACGCTGTCGGTGAACACGAACAAGCGCAGCTACGAGTTCACGCTGGTGTCGTCGCCTCTGGGCGGTATCTTTTACCAGAAGGTGCGATTCCGCATTCCGACGTCGATCTCGGCCAAGGTCAAGGCCCGCAATGACTCGCGTAGCGAGCAGGCGGACAATGCGAAGGCGACAGAGGGGGGCGATTCGCGTAACGTCGACGCCGTGGCGGTGCCACCGGACCAGCTGAATTTCGAATACGCCATTTCGGGAAGCGCCAGCTTCAAGCCGGAGACCGCTTTCGACGATGGCAAGGCGCTATGGCTACGGTTACCTGCCGCCGCGCTTCAGAGCTGGCCGGTCGCCCTGGTGAAGGACGGCAGCGACTTCGTGGTGGTGAACCAGATCCGTCGCGGCGGCTATCTGGTGGTCCAGCGTCTGGCCGATACCGTTGTGCTGCGCTCCGGCGACGATGAAGTCAGGATCGAGCGTGGCCGTCGTCGCGTGTTGGGGCTGTTCTGATGCGCGGCGCGAAAATGGATCAGGTCACGTCCGTGACCGACGCGCAGGAGCGCACGGTCAAGGGGAAACTCCCTCGCAATGTGCTGTTCGCCCTCGGTGGCATCTCGGCGGTACTGGTCGGTGGGTTGGGCTACTACTTCCAAACCATCACCGACGATCAGCTCGAAGCGAAGGCGGAACAGGCGCGCGCGGATCAAATCAAGCAGCGTGCGGGCAACGCCGACACCGGCCAAAGCCTCGAGGCCGCGATCCGCGCGCAGGCAGACAAGGCCCGCGAGGAAGCGGAGCGGCAGCGCAAAGCCGCTATTGCCCCTGACACGAAAACGCCGGTCATGACCGCATCGGACCTGGGCGGCGGGGCGAAGGCCAGCCCCACCGTGGACCCGAATAAGAACGAGCAGGATGATCTCTACACGGCACCGGTGTTCAAATCGGGCGCGCGCAAATCGCAACTGAATCAAAGCCGGACGCCGCCCGGCATGGCCGATGTCACGGACCCGGCTCAGATGCGTGCGCTGCAGCAGGCGGTGGCGGCACGCCAGGGCGCTGCGAACGCGGCCGCACTGGCACAGGAAGGCGCGACAGCGCCACAGTTGCCCGGCGACCGGCAGTTCCTGCGGGACGCCGGCGGCACGACGACGTTGCGAACCGGCTTCGATGGCAAGTTGCCAAAATGCACGGTCAGCCGGGGCTTCGTCATCCCAGCGAACTTTGCCGGCGGACTCAACTCGGACAAGCCGGGCGAATTCCGCGCCACCGTGTCACAGGACGTCTATGACACCGTGCAGGGCAACTGCAAGGTCATTCCTGCGGGCAGCACGCTGGTTGGCATCTATAGCGCCGACATTGCGGTCGGCCAGGAGCGCGTCCTCACGGCGTTCGTGCGCATGCAACTGCCGAACGGCAAGACCGTGCCGCTGATGGGCATGCAGGGCGCTGATCCGGATGGCACCGCCGGCAATAGCGGCGACGTCAACAACCACTTTCTGAAGATCTTCACCGGTGCGCTGGTGATCGGTGCGCTGTCGCTTCGATTCAACGATAACCCAACCACTACCACCGTCGGGCCGGCGGGGCTGGTCGCCTATGGGAACGCTGCAGGGCAGATTGCCACGCAGACGGCGCAGACCATCCTGAACCGTAACCAGAATATCCGTCCGACCATCACGACCGAGCCGGGGCAAAAGATGCTGGTTCAGGTCAAGCATGACATCGTGCTGGAGCCCTATCGTGACTAAGCGGCTTGCGGGCATGCTCTGGTTGGCTGCCGGACTCATCACTGCCGGCGCACAGGCTGCAACGATCGACGCGGTCATTAGCCCCACTGCCATCGTGGTGAAGGTGGACGGGCAGGCCCGGTTACACACCATGGAAGGAAAGCCGGTTCTGTACTGCGGACTCGATGCGTTCCTTGCTTGGTCGGCACGTCTGCTGGGCGCGCAGGTCGATGCCGGGGCGGAAGCCGGCCCGGTCGTGACACTGGCTGGCAAGCCTGTGCCGATCACCGCATTGCTGGTGCGCGAAGGTTGGCTGCGCCCGTCCGCGCTGAACGATGCCGCTCAGGAAGCCATCGCGGAGCGGCGCGGTGGCTGGGCGTGCGCGCCGAAGACCGAGCCGTTCGCGCAGATGGGCGGCCGCGTGGATCCCAAGATTACAGCGGGCATCGCCATGAACGAGTCGTCTTACCGCGGCCGGCCCTGGCCTTGGACGCTTAACGTGGCAGGACGCGGCATGTTCTTCTCGACGCGCGAGGAAGCCTACGCGGCCATCAACCGGCTTCTGGCCAACCAGCGCTGCGATTTCGATGTCGGGCTGATGCAGGTGAACTGGTGCTACCACGGCAAGCGCTTCGCCTCGCCATGGGAGGCGCTGGCGCCGGCGACGAACATCCGCGTGGCGGAAGACATTCTGGCAGAGAACCTGCAACGAAGCGGCTCTCCGATGAAGGCGGTGGCGTGGTACCACAGCGCGAACCCTGAGCGCGGTGGGCCGTACTTCTCCCGATTCATGAAACACGTGGCGCAATTCCAATGATCAGGTCGTTCATTCTCTCTGCACTGGCGTTGGTGGCTGTACAGGCCATGGCCGCCGACACCGACCCGCTCGATTTCGACTACCAGGTCATTGCGCGCGCCGCCGATCGTCCCGCGATGGTGTTCAACGATGGACTGTCGACCTACATCCAGCCGCGGCACGGCCAGGTCGTGCAAGCCGACGGCGCCATCCAAAATGGCCCGTACTGGGTGATCGACGGCGTGCCGGAGGTGGTCCGCTACTCCGTCAGTGGTCAGCCGGTTGTCGCGCGCTGGAAGCGAGCCAACGGCTTCACGTCCGAGCCGGCAAATCCGGTGGGAGACATGCCACGGAGTCTCGCCGCGATCTCCGGACGACTGGCGATGATCGGCAACTACGCCGGCCAGCCGTTGGTGCGCGCTGGCCGTTCGAACCTGCCGCTCGCGCAGATGATCAAGTCGATCGCGCCGGCGGGGTGGACCGGCACCGCCCAGAAGGATATCTCCCTGACCGACGACGTGGCACTGGATACCCGCGGCGGGGAGAACTGGCTGCAAGCGCTCGCGCGGGTGCTTGAACAGCGCAATCTCTACGCGGAAGTGGACTTCACGCGCCGGAACATTGCGCTGCGTGCCGGACCGCCGAAGAGCTTCTCCGTGGCCGAGACCGGCTCAAGCGCCGCGACACCTGGCGGCGTGTTGCAGGCCGCTCTGACGACGCCGGGCAACGTGGCTGCAGCGCCGAAAGAGCCTGCGGCGCCGACGTTGCCGGTGGCTGGCACGCCGCTGCCGGAAGGGCCGACGTTGGCCTCCGCCTTCGGAGCACTGGCGATCCGTGACAACAAGCAAGGTCGGATCGAGATTCGCTTCGAGCAGGAGCCCAAGGACCTGGTCCTGCGTGACGAGACCGATAGCAAGATCTGGACGAGGTGGGACGAGGCCCAGCGCGTGTTGTCCTTCGCGACCGTTGACCGGTTCACTGCGACTGCGGACGGCAAGGCCGTCGAAGTCAGGCGCTCGCCGGAGATCGATTACGAATTTCCGCGCGAGAACAGCGCCGGCCTGGAAATGGTCTTCGAGAAAGACGGCGCCACCTACCTGAGCTTTGCCAAGTCGTTGGTGAGCGTTTCTGTGTTCGGTGATGAGCATCAGCGCAACGGTGAACACAAGGACCGCTACTACAAGTTCAACGGCATTGCCGCACGCCTGACGGTGATCGCGGACGGCAATGTGGTCTACGTGGACCGCTCGCCGCAGGTGCGGTTCAAAGAGCAGCCGGGCAAGGTGGCACTGTGAAGATCCGCTGGATGGTGGCGCTCACGGCATCCGCCTTGCTGGCCAGCGCAGCTCGTGCCGACTGCCTCGATGATGCCGCGAAGTTCCATGGGGTCAGCCCCTCCTTGCTCCGGAGCATCGCGTTGCAGGAGTCGGGCATGCGGCCGTGGGTCACGAATCGCAATGGCAACGGTTCGGAGGATATCGGCCTCATGCAGATCAACTCGATCCACCTGCCGCGCCTGGGCAGGTATGGGATCACGCGCGCCCACCTGTTTGATGGGTGCATCAATGCCTACGTCGGCGCGTGGATTCTGCGCGAGAACATCCAGCGCTTCGGACCAACGTGGAAGGCGGTCGGGGCCTACAACGCCTCCTCGCCCGACAAGCAGTTGCGCTACGCCAACCAGATTCATGCGCGGTGGCAGGCGCTGCAGCGCGCCGCCTTGCGGTAGTTCCTTCACCTCAACCGAACGCATAGTTATGTGCCAATCCAACCGAACCGTTCGCATTGCCGTCGCCGCAGCATCACTCTTGAGCGGCCTGATCCTTGTGCCGGCGGTGCACGCCTCGCAGCTGTCGAACGACGGCTGGCAGCAACTGCAGGCGCCACGTGCCGCCAAGGCTGCTGCCAGCCAGACATTGCTGGCCGCCAATACACCATCCGCAGGCGCAGCGCCGAGCAAGGCCAGCACGCCGGCCGTGCCGAACATCGCGCCGGCGGCCGGGGCCGTGTTCCGGCTTGTCAAAGGGGAGGCACTTCAACAGCAGCTTCAGAACTGGGCGAGCCGGGCCGGGTGGACGGTGGCCTGGAACGTGCCGGACGGCTGGATCGTGCCCGGCGACAAGGACTACGGCAGCGACTTCGAAAGCGCAGTCAAGCGGGTGGTGGAGGAGCTGGCCAATAACGGCGCCGACGTGGTGGGGGATAGCTGGCGCGGCAATCGCACGGTGATTATCAGCCAAAACGGGATGGTCCAATGATGATGAAGAAGAGCAATGCAGCGCGCTACACCGCGTCCGCCGTGGCGGCCGCCACGCTGCTGTCGGGCTGCGGTGTGATGGAAACGCGCAACGTACAGAACGCCATCGGCAACGAGGCGCACGCCGCATACGCCGATGCGCCTCGCAGCCGCCCGGTGTTCCGGGTGCATGAGGGCGCCTGGCTGATGGGGGAAAAGATCCGCGCCAGCAAGCCGCAGCCGGACATCTACAACAAACACGTGGTGTTCAAGGGCACGCTTGGATCCTTGACGGAAGCTGCAAACTGGATCGCGCAGAGCGTCGGCGTGCGCGCGACCGTGGACGCCTCAGCCGTGGCGTCCGCAACGGGCGGTTCGGCACCAGCGCAACCTGCCGCCGGATCGCGGCCGACTGGGCCAATTCCGATGGGTGGCACGCCCCGAGTGGACCTGGCCGCCCCGTTGGCCGGCGCTTCCGGCTCGGGCCAGGGTGCTGGCATGGCGATCACTACGCCCTTGACCCTCCGTTACGAAGGCAACTTCAAGGGTTTCCTCGATGCCGTCGAGGCGTATTTTTGGGTCTGGTCGCGTTACAACGATGGGACGGTGTCGTTCTTCCGGACGGAAACCCGGACCTTCATGCTGCCGAGCCTCGCGGATGCCTCATCCATGAACGGTTCGATCACCACGTCGGACAGCAGCTCCGGGGGCATGGCCGGCGCCGGCGGGAACGGCGGCAGTTCAGGCGGAAGTGGTGGCCGTAGCGGCCAGTCGATGAACATGTCCGTCGAGATGAAGCCGTGGGAAACGCTGCAGGCGACTGCCAAGGCCGTCGCTGGCGCGAGCGCCGAAGTCGTGGTCGACAAGAACCTTGGCACCCTGACCGTGACGGGCGATCCGGTGCAATGCGATCGCATCGAACAGTTCGTCAAGAGCCTGGCGGCCATGTACGGCAAGCAGGTGGCGATCGACGTGCAGGTCTACGAAGTCCGCGTCACGCGTGAGGACAACTACGGGCTGAACCTGTCGCTCGCCTATCAAAGCTCCGCTGGCCAGACCGGCGTCGCGTTCAGTTCCGTCAGCACGCCGACGATCTCAGGCAGTGCCACCCCCATGAATCTGGGCGCGACCATCATGAGTGGTCCTTTCGCCGGCAGCAAGGCCGTCGTGCAGGCGCTCTCGACGCTTGGCAATGTATCGCAGGTGGTATCGCGCTCGGGCGTCACGCAAAACGGCAAAGTCCTGGCTTTGCAGACCGCCACGCTGCAGGACTATGTCGCGCAGTCGCAAACGACGCTGGCTGCCAATGTCGGTTCCACCAGTTCCATCCAGACCGGAACGGTGACCTACGGCTTTACCAGCAACTTCCTACCCAAGGTGGTCGATGGCCGGATTCTGATGAACTTCGACATGACGCTGTCGGACCTGCTGCCGCTGCAGCGATTCAACTCGGGCGGGGACGCGAACCAGACCAGTGTGCAGCTGCGCACCATGCCGACCAACCGGTTCACGCAGTCGATCACCTTGAAGCCGGGTGAATCGCTGGTGCTCACAGGCCTGCGCAACCAGAAGGCGTCTACGACCAATAACGGCGTCGGCGAGCCGTGGATGGCCGCACTCGGTGGTGGCGTCGGTGCGCTCAAGGGAGACACGGTCATCGCCATCATGATCTCGGCCCGCTTGCTGTAACCCAGAGACAATTCCATGCAGAATCGCGCATTCAATCATCGTTGGCCCCCTGCCGCGCTGGCTTTTGCCGCTACCGTCGGCCTCTCGGCTGCCGCCCCTGCCAATGCGGCGTCGGCGATGTCGAACCCTGTCGCAGCGGCGATCGCGTCGGCGGGAGGCAGCCCAGGGACGTCGCAATCTGGCACCGCTCCGTCAATGCAACCGACGGCTGCCGCCCCAGCGGCGGGCGTTGCGAGCCCCACAGCGACGAGCACGCCCGCGGCAGAAGCCGTCCAACCGTTGCGTCCCACTGACGCGCCGGAACTCGCGGCTTTGCAGTCCCAAATGGCTTTGTGGAAGGCGCGCGCTGAGATCGCCAAGTACAAGGCAGAGGCCAAGCGGGCGGAGGATTCGCTGATTGCAGCTCCTGCCGGTGCGGCGGCGGGCGCCGGTGTGGCATCGATTTCGCTGGCCGGTCCGATGCCGGTCGGCGGCGTTGCAGAGCGCGCACCGCGGCTCGCGCCGGAGGCGCCCCGCGTGGTGTCGCTGCGCGCGTTCGACGGTCACTACAACGCGGTTGTGGAAGTCAGCGGTCGAACCATCCCAGTCCAGGCTGGCGACACGCTGGACGGCGGCTGGAAGGTCGTCAGCATCGACGACGGTGGGGTGAAGCTTGCCAACGGCAAGCGCGTGCGCACGCTGAGGCCTTGAGCGATGGCTGAGATCCTGTCATTCCCCGGACTGAAGGGCAGCTTCGCCATCGGGCTGACCTGGCAACACGAGGAAGCCCAGCCGAGCCAGGGTGTCCTACGCGCGCGCGCGCTGGAACTCGGCCGGAACGTCCGCTGGGGCCTGGTGCATCAAAGCGCGGAAGGGGCCATCCAGACCGGATTCTGCGAAGCGATCGCCGGCGCGAAGCCGGCCGGGCTGAAGCCGCTCGCCGCGGTCGTTGCCGGCCAGCACCGCCAGCCATGGAGGGGACTCTTCCACCTGCAGGGCAGCCTCTACTGGTACATCGCCGTCCGGCAGGGCCACGCCGTCATTGCCGGTGGCGACCGGGTGGGCACCCTGGAGGAACTGGCACCGATCCGGGAGCGGCATCGCGCCCTTGGGGAATGGACGGAGGTAGAAGGGACGATACGGGATCTCGCCAACATGGCGCGGGCTGCAAAGGGCGTGTCGCCTATGCGGGACGTGCTGACTGGACCTTGGAAGTCGACCTCCTATGCGGTGGCAGCGGCAATCGGCGTCGTGGCGCTTCTCGTCGGAGGCTGGTACTGGTACGACCAACAGCAAGCCGCTGAGCGTGAGGCGCAGTTGATGCGACAGCGCGCGGTTGCCGCCGCGCAGCTCGCCAATGAGGCCGCAAGGCAGCGGGCCATACCCTGGGTCGAGGAGGCGATGCCGACCGCCTTCCTGCAGGCCTGTCGCCGCGCCTGGGACCGGCAGGTCCTTGCGGAGGCCGGCTGGACGCTTGCCAGCTGGCGCTGCAAGCCGGCCACGTCGACCGCCCTGACGATCGAAACCACGTGGAAGCGCGATGGCGGCTTGGCTGCCAATGCTCCCGGAGCGCTTTCCACGGACGGCAATCAAGCGACGGCGACGGCGAATGCGCCGGCGGCATTCCTGCCTTCCCCGCGCGCAGTCAGTGCGACAGCCGCCGCGCAGCGGTCGATGTGGACGTACGCACAGGGTAACGGCGTGAGCTTGCAGTTGACCTCGCCGCCCGCGCTGCTGCCGGCAGACGGCAACACCCCGGTCGATCCGTGGCTCGCCATGACCGCGGACATCGGCTTTGGCGCGCCGCCGTGGCTGGGTGTGGGCGAGGGACTGGATGACGTGGCAGGCCTGCGGCTGACCGAAGTCAGCTACGAAGCAGCTGCCCAGTTATGGAAGGGCACCGGAAAACTGTACGCAATGCGGGACGGTGCAGTGCCGCCCGCTGGGAGTCAATGATGGTCAAGACCCTATCGCGCCTGTGGCGCAGTCCACGCAACGCCTCGACAGGGGGCGCCGCACTGGCGGCGCGCGCCGAGCCGTCTGTGAAGTCCGATGCCCTGGCGTTGCCGAAGCCTCCCGAGGTGCTTGAGCCGCATATCCTATACCCGCGCAACCTGCCCGCCACCTTCGACCGTGTCGCCTTCAACCTGAACCATCTGACTGCCGAGCAGGCATCGGCGCTTCGCCAGCGCGCCGCGGAAAGCGGCCTGCATGTGGAAGATGTCGCCAAGGAGCTTGGCCTGACCGATGACAACGTGCAGCAGGTGCTGGCTGTGCACGGTTGCGATATTTATGTGGATGCCCGGCATTTCGGCACGCCGCGGCTTCTGACCTGGGAAGCCAAGCTGCGGCGCAGCGGTGCGGCGCCCCAACTGCGCAAGGTGTCCGCGCAGGAGCTTGCCGTGTTGCGCCAGCAGCGCGGTTCCGGTCAACTGCAGGATACGGACCTGCAGACCCTGACCCTCGCGCGCCGGCTGATCGCGGATTGCGCTGTGCTGATCGCCTCGGACATTCACATCCTGGTTCGCGAGCACCACACCGAGATTCAGGTGCGGATCAAGGGAGATCTGCGCACGGTCTCCGCGCTATCGATGCGCCGCGAGGAGGGTGAACGCCTGATCCGCGCGATGTACACGGGCCTCGCCACGGTGAAGGCCGCGACCTATAACCCGCTGGACGTGCAAGACGCGCAGATCGCCGGCGACGCGCTGCCGGGCACCGGGCTTTCGAGCGTGCGGATCGTGCGTGGGCCCGCTTACCCGGTGGAGAGTGGTGGCGGCTTCCTCGTGGCGCGGCTGCAATACCGGGAGCACCATGAGGGCGCGCTGAAGGCGGACGCGGTCGACGCGGCGAAACGACTCGATCTGCGCTCGCCGAAAGCGCCTGGCGGCGAATTCAAGCTCGGCCAGATGGGCTACACGCCGCTGCAGGTGGACCTCATCTCGCAGCTGCTGCGCCGGCCCATGGGCGTGATCGTCGTGACCGGCCCGACCGGGAGCGGCAAGACCACGACGCTCTTCGAATGCACACGGCATCAGGCACGCCTCTTCCCGGAGAAGCGGCTCATCACGATCGAGAATCCCACCGAATATCCGATGGACTGGGCGATCCAGCTCACCACGGAAAGCGAGCGGTTCCCGGAGATGTTGCGCATGACGTTGCGGATGGACCCGGATGCGGTGCTGTTGGGCGAAATCCGCGGTGTCGAGGAAGCGATCGCGACACTGCAGGCGGCGGCGACCGGCCACCAGGTGCTCACCACGCTGCACGTGACCGACCCGTTCGAGACGTTCTCGCGGCTGGTGATGCTGGACCATGTTCGCCTGGCGATGGAGGTGATCGCCAATCACAACCAGATCATCGGCCTCATTGCGCAGCGGATTGTGCCACTGCTGTGTCCGAAATGCTCTGTGGAGCTGGACAGGGCCCCAGAACCACTGCCGGATTACATGCTCAGTGCGATGCGAACCTGGGGCGATCTCTCGGAAGTCCGAGTGCGCGGCGCGGGCTGCGGTCACTGCCACGGCGAAGCCATCATTGGTCAACAGGCGGTAGCTGAAGTTGTCGTGACCAGCGAGCAGCTTATGCAGGATTGCATCAACGACGGCGTATTGGCAGCGCGGCGCAATCATCGGCGCCGGGAGGGTTCGGACAAGCCCATGATCGCGCACGCGATGGACCTTGTGCTGGCGGGACGCCTGAGCCCTGTCGATGCGGAGCGAAGCGTAGACGCCATTCCGATGAGGGATCAACTATGAACGGGCTGTCTTGGACGATGCGCCGGCGCCTGTATCAACAGGCATCGAGCCAGTTGGAGAATGGGCTGACTCTCGCCCAGGTCATTGAGGACTTCCGGGAGCGGCAAGCACGGCGAGGCCGCAAGCGCGCCGCTGAGGCGGCGCACGAGGTCGGTCGGCAGGTGCGCGATGGCAAGACGCTGATGGCGGCGATGGGTACGAGCCTCAGTGATCTGGAGCGCAGCGTGCTGGACGCCGGCGAGAAGGCCGGGCAGTTGCCGGACGCTATGCGGCTGGTGCTGGATGTGCGCGAACTGACGACGCGTCTGCGGCAGAAACTGCAGGCCAGTTTTTTCGCGCCGGCCGTGTACCTAGTCACGCTGTATGTCGTCCTGCTGCTGATCGGCGGCTACATCGTGCCGCAGTTCACCGATGTGCTGCCGATCGATAAGTGGACGGGCTGGGCATATGCCATGTACGGAATGGGCCAGTTGGCTGTGGGATGGCCGGCGCCGGTCATCTTCGGGAGCCTCGGTGCCTACGCAGTCTGGAGCTGGTGGGCGTTGCCGAGGTGGGCTGGGCCGGGCAGGCGATTCTTTGACCAGCATGTGTTTCCGTTCACGGTGTACCGAGAGATCACCGGATTCAGCTGGCTGATGTCGTTCGTCGCGCTGCTGCGGGCGAAAGTGCCTGACATCGCAGCGCTGGAAGGCCAGATCGGCACGGCATCGCCATGGCTGGCCTCACGCCTGAGGCCGATTCGACTCGGCCTGGCCGATGGCCTGGACCTCGCCGAAGCCATGCGGCAGACCGGGAACGGCTTCCCTTCGCTGGATCTGATCGATGAAATCGGCGCGTATGCCGGCTTTGACGACTTCACCGAGAAGATCACGGTGGCCGTGCGGCAGAACGCCGAAGTCATCGAGCGGCAACTGCTTGCGAAGGGGATGGTGATGTCGGCGACCTTCACCGGACTGATGTTCCTCGCCTTCGTTGTTCTGCAGCTCGGCTCCAACTCGCTCTCGGAGATCCTCACATCTTCCATGGGCAAGCTCTGACAATCGCTTTCGCAATCTCACAAGGAGTATCACATGGACGGAATTCTTGGGCGTATCGTCGCCATCGTGTTGGGTCTGCTGGCTCTCGTTGGCATCGCCTATGCCGGGTACAACGGCTTTCAGAGCCACAAGGCCGGCGTGGTCGCAACCAATATCACGCAGCTGATCACGAATGCGCGAGCAGGGTTCTCGCAGGGGAACAACGGCTATACCAATTTCACTACCGCCAATATCGCTTCGATGATTACTGGCGGTATGTTCCCCTCGGACATGGTGCGCGGCACGGCACTCGTCGACCCCTGGGGCAATGCAGTCACGCTGGCCGCTGCCAACAACGGGTCCCAGGGTGTCATTACCTTCGGCGGCGGCAATGCGCAAACGGCAAAACAATGCGTGAGCACAGCACTGGGCCTGAAGGACTACGTGACGTTGGCGGTCGGCTCGACCACGTTCAACCAGACCAACTTGCCTGACCAGGCCACCGCCGGCGCTGCCTGTAGCGCCACAGCGACCTTCACGCTGACCTTCCAGTAAGCAGGCAAAGCGATCACAGCGACGAGGCGGAATTTCCACCGGCATCACGTCCACGGTGGAAGGCGATGAAATCAGGACGTGGACTTTAGGGAAATGACATGGATGGGATTCTCGGGCGCATCGTCGCCATCGTCTTGGGCCTGCTGGCACTGGTGGGCATCGCATACGCGGGCTACAACGGTTTCCAGAGCCACAAGGCTGGCGTGGTCGCCACCAACATCGCGCAACTGATTACGAATGCCCGCGCTGGATTCTCGCAGGGGAATAACGGCTACACGAACTTCACCACGGCCAACATCCCGGCGATGATCACCGGCGGCATGTTTCCGACGGACATGGTGCGCGGCACGACCCTGGTCGACACGTGGGGAAATGCCGTGACCTTGTCGGCCGCAAACAGCGGCTCGCAAGGCGTGATCCGGTTCGGTGGCGGCGGTGCTCAGACAGCCAAGCAGTGCGTGAGCACCGCGACCTCCCTCCGCGATTTCGTTTCATTGGCCGTTGGGACCACGACCTTCACGCAGGCGAACCTGCCAGACCAGGCCACCGCCGGCGCCGCATGCAGCGCGACCGCGAGCTTCACACTGACTTTCCAGTGAGATTCCACGCGGCCACCAAAGTCTGAGGAGAAGGGCATGGGCTATCTCATCCTGCCGATCGCGACCGTCCTGTTCTGTCTGGGGATTGTTGCCCAAAGCCGGCAACTATCAGAAGCAGCACCTGGGGCCGGCGTGGCTGGCCGTATGGAATCTGTAGCGACGGTCACAGCGCAGCAGGCGCAAGCATACGGCTCGGCCTGTGTGTCGACCGCCGGTGCAACACCGGGGCTGGTCGGTGCGAGCGTGACGCCAGTGCTGCCGTCAGGGATGGTGGCGCCGGCTGGTGCCGGCTGCATGGCCGTCGCCAATCCGGGCGGCGGGCGCGACGTCTACGGATACGTGCGCGTGTCATCAGGCGCAAGCGGCGCGCTGCTCAGCAGCACAGCGGGCAGTCTCGCGTGGTTCCGGGTCCGCAGTCAGGGCACGGCCGTCAATCTTGCTACCGGCATCGCCTACAGCGTGCCGGCGACCATTCCCGTTGGGGCGCTGGTCAATTGGGTCCAGTTGAACACCTGAGAAACGCATGGAAGCCATCCTCGGATATCTCGTCGCGCTGATGCTCTCGATGCTGAGCCTTGCCGGCTTCGCGACGTGGGCAAAGGCCGGCGTGACGAACGTGCAGACCGCCGCCGCGGCGAGCCAGATGCTTGTCTTCGACAAGGCCGCCCTGCAGTTCGTGCAGGACGAATCCGCCACGCTGGTTGCTCAGGCAACTGCAAGCGTGCCTGTCAACGTTACGCCGGCCATGCTCATCAACGGCGGCTATCTGCCAGCCGGGTTCTCGGCGACCAATGTGTTCGGCCAGACCTGGCTGCTTCAGGTTCTGCAGCCGACGCCAAACAACTTGCAGGCGCTCGTCACGTCGCAGGGCGGGCGGCCGATCACCGACACCCGCCAGCTCGTGCAGATCGCTGCGCAGGCGGGTGCGCAAGGGGGCTTCGTACCCTACGCCGGACAAAACGGCGATCCGACGATGGTGGCAACCCGCGCCTATGGGGCATACGGCGCGTGGCAGGTGCCGCTTGACAACTACGCGAACCCGGGCAGCGGCCGGCTCGCGTCTTTGCTCGCCTTTACCGGCGCGCAGGCCAACAACGGCTATCTATATCGGGTGCAGGTTCCGGGCCATCCGGAACTCAATCGGATGCAGACGTCGATCGACATGGCAGGCAACGACGTCAGCAATGCCGCTCGGGTCACGGCAACGACTGCCTTAACCAGTGGTGGCGATACCTATCTAACAAGTACCGGTGCGCCAGGTACTGCGTGCGGCGTCGAAACGTCGACCCGCCGAAGCACCACTGGCACCGGGCATGTGATCTGTGCCGGCGGCATCTGGCAAGCGGTAGGCACGGCCGTGGCAAACATCTATGAAGGGCTGTGGTGTGGGAACAATGGTCAGATAGCGACCAGCGCGACCAATGTTGGATTCATCTGCAAGAGCAACAGGTATATCGCGCTCAACAACGCGCTGGGCAATATGACCGTTACTCGGAAAATTGAGAACGTTACAGACGGTATGACGTTCTCGAAGGACAACTGCCCGGGTGGTACCGCATGGGCGTTGTACACCCCGAAGCAGGAAATGGTCAACATCACTGGCAATGTGATGCCGCCGATTCAGGGCACGTACTTCTCCATGAACGACTGGGGTACTACATGGTATGCGCAAGCAAGCGCAATCTCTCCTGCCGCATGGTACAGCGGCAACGATACTGGGGCGCTCGGGGGGCGACTCGTGGGCACCGTTACAACTGGATGCACCTTCTAGGACCGGGATTGATTGATGAAAAGAATTCTTTGGGCATGCATTCTCGCAGCTGATTTCTCGGCAGCCAACGCACAGTTGTACTCGTTTCCGGCACCGCCGATGACCGTGGCAGACTGTAGGCAAGGGCACCACTGGTATCGGGAGCCAGGTAGATTGCCGTACTGCAAGGTCGATGATCCCCCGCCGCCCCCGCCGCCGCCGCCCCCTCCAACATTAGTGTGTCGCTACGAGTTTTGGAAATTCATGATCGCGATTGGGCCGGGCGGTAACTGCAGTGCGGATGGTGGATGCGACGGATATGGATACTCCGTTTATGATGGCGTCGCCAACAACCCCACGGTTGCGCGCACTTGGAGTTCCTGGGATGCCGGACCCATTGTGCATGATCCCTCGGCGATGTGGCCGCTTATCCAGGTTGATATGCAGTCGCGCGGCTATTACGCTGGTGCCACTAAGACGTCAACACCTGGCAACGGGAATTACCCGGGCACCAGCTACTACGAGGTTTGCAAGTATTGAGATCCCAGGGCTGAACAGACAAAGAACCCCGTCGTTGCGGGGTTCTTTGTTTTTAGAGGGGTAACATGTTGCTCAGAACGCCGTAAAGCTCCAGGACTTGCTGATAGCAACACCATTGCGAGCACCTGCGAATGTTGCTGTGTGGGTGCCCCCTGTGAGGGGTTGCGTCGGGAGCATGAACACCACGCCAGCGTAGAGGCTCGTGTTCTCGATCGCGCTGGCGACGGAACCGGCCTTTGCATTAGCCGGAACCAGCACTCGTACCGGAACCGCTGCTCCGCCAGGGCCAGTCAGCGTGAAGCTGGATACGGTCAAAACGTTGGAGGACGACGGTGCCGCCATCCGGAACATGATCGGATGTCCAGCACTGGCAAGATCCGACGCCGGATTGGGGTTTTCCGTAGCTGGGTAGAAAGTTCCGAATATGGAGTCGTTGTCAGCAGGGTAGTATGCCACGGCATTCGCAGCGAGCTGCTGACCACCCCATTGCGCGAGACCATAACCGCCACCCTTGGCGCCGGTGACTATGCCAAAGTTGATGACGCAGCGGTTGTCGCGCACCGAAAGACCGACCGTCTCTTGATTGCTGGTGATGGCTTGTAAATGGTAGACAGACCGCTTAAAGCCCGCGAGGCAGCTCTCCGCGTCGGGCGCCCCGCTAGACACAGCTTGGCCAATCCATTGATCCTCCGACCCGCCCGCTGCAACCACTTGATCATAGGGATTCGCACCAGTGAAGCCAGCATTTCCGGCTACTTCCAAATGGCCTGTAGCGCTATTTGCCTTCATGTAAGCCAGATGGTTATCGGCGGCGATGTCGAGCTTGTCGTCTTGCTTAAGCGCGCCGACGCCGATCTTCAGGCGGAGTGAGTTCAAAGCATCATAGGCCGCAAGCCGCTGATCTCCGTTCGGATACGTCGATACCGGAGCTGTGGTCGCCGGCGGCACCGACGTCGGCTCCTGCGGCGGCGTCGTCGGAGTTGTAGGCGGCGTGGTGGGATTCTTGGATCCACCATCGTCACCGCCACCACCGCCGCATGCGGCAAGAGCGAGCGCCATGGCAGTGGCCAGAACCGAGAGAGCGAGTTTGGAGTTTTGCATGCTTTTCTTCCTCTGACTTTGACCGGCCGGGGATCGACCGTTACTTTTAGCTTACCTATCGGCGCGCGAAGTCAAGTGCCCGCAATCCCCGGCCGGACGTGAGAATACACGAAGGCGATCAGCATCTAGTCGACGAATTGGAGCCAAACTTGACCCCCCGGAAAGAGGGGTGTCCTGGTAATCGTTACGGCTGGCGGACCCGAAGACCGCGTCAAGTGCACGTCACCGCGATCGGTAGAGCGATGTGCCGCAGCTATTGCAGATGTGCCACTGATGCGCGGCAATGAACGGCTGCTCGCGCCAGAGGCGGATGCTTCTGGATCCGCACCGATAGCAAGACATGCCGCGCTCGGTCACGCATGCTGGATACTTCCGCGCATATTCGCTCACCGTCGGCAGGCCTTTGCGCGTCAGCGCAAAGGCGATCAAGGCGAAGTACGAGAACATGAAGGAGGCAATCGCCCATGGCCAGGCCAACGCCCCTCCTGTCTTGCCCACTTGAACGCCAGGTAAGCTGGCAAAACCAGAAAGACCGCGATCGTTATCCATTCCATCGTTGAATCTCCGTTGTATGTGTTTCGAGGCCTGCCCCGCGAAACCGTCCGGCGGGGTCGTCGGCGCGCTTGGGCTATCGGAAAGTGGAGGCTCCCGGCGTAGCAGTCCTGAAGGTCCAGGAGATACTCACCGGCTTGCCGGCCCGAGTGCCAGAAAACGAAGCCGTGTAGGCCTCGCGGTCCGCCAGTGGCGCGAGCGGGACCAGGAAGGCCGCGTTGTTCCGGAGGTATTCGTCTGCCATACCATTCGAGCCATCCGCCTTCGCCGCCGGGGACACCAAAACGCGCGCAGGCAGCTCCGCGCCGTTGCCGTCAACGAGTTTGAAGGCTTCTACGGACAGCACCTCCGCGAGCGCACCATTCGCGTAAATCATCAGGGGGCGGCCTGGCGCCGGCAGATCCGGCGCAGGATTCGGCGACTCGCCGGCGAAGTTGAAACCGGGTCGCACGTCGGTGTCGCCGTCTGCTGGCACAGTGACGAAGATTTCAGCATCGATCTGCTGGCCTCCTCCATAGGGCACACCGTTGGGTGTCGGGCCTGGTTGTGTTGCAGTGTTCGTGCCGAAGTCCACGACGCAGTGATTCAGGCCCAAGGCACCAGTATCACTGAATCCAATTCCCATGGATTCCTGGTTCGTGACGAGCGACTGCAAGTGGTAGACGGTGTGGTACCACTGATCGATGCAGCCTGCGCCGATCTCGCTATCATCGGGGCCTCTGGCTGCGCCCACGATTTCGGCCACCCATTGGGTGTCGCCGACACCGGCCCTTCTGGCTCGTAGCAGAGGCGTGGTTGCGTAGAAATGCAGAGAGCCTACGGATTGGTCATGCTGTGCCACGCTGTGCGCGCTGAGATAGACAGCATGTGCCTGGGCGGCGGTGTCGAGCGCGGGGTCTTGCATGAGAAGACCGACGCCGAGCTTCCGGCGCAAGGCGTTGACACCGTTGAAGAGCGCGAGCTGTCCCGAACTCTTTGCGTAGGATGGCTCCGGCACGCTGGTCCGCAGCGCAAGGGAGGGAACTTCTGCCGGGCCAGGAGCAGCCGACGGAACACTTCCGCTTGCCCAAGCTTCCTCATTGCCAATGAGCGCCAGCAACAGCAACGCAAACCATTTTCTCGTCTTCACGAATTCTTCCGATATAGCAGGAGAGATGTCATTGCCTATTGCCGGCCTGTCCCGCAGTCTTCGCTGTTGCTGCTACTGCCAAGCCAGCACGGACAGCAGATGCTCTGTTCGGAGCAAAAGTGGTGTCACGAAGTCTGCTAGCAGGCGCCAACGCTTGCGCGAACACCATTTCTCCGCGGTGAGATGAGGCAATGGGATCGCGGCTGGATTCGAGCCGCTTGATTCCAGATTAGCGACATCGTGCCGAAGTCAAGGCTCGCCGAACGGGAGGTTCCGACACTGGCGTTAAGGATGGTTAGTCGGCAAGATTTCGCAAAGGTTGAGCCCAGTTGGTTGGGGCGCAGAGCATAGGC